>CAZXSC010000215.1:0-2519 GCA_964643045.1 uncultured Rhodospirillaceae bacterium | reverse complement strand
TTCAAATCTTCTTCATCAAGCTCAGAATTAGTAATGACAGAGGATTCAACATTCACATTATCTTTACTGAATTCAAGAGTAGATTTGCTAATAACAGAATGCTGAATATTGATAATCTGGGTTACTTGCGTTGGTCTGGCGGCTTGTATCCTAGATAAAACCCTAGCAGCAATTGGTAAATCTGAATTGAGAGAAGTCACTTCTCTTATCATCTCGATATCAACACCCAATTTTTCCAAGTCAGATAATGTGTAATTGTATGTCAAGGTATCAACCATTGAAAGGAATGAGTCTTTTTCACGAAGCATATTTTTCTTGTAGCGAGATACTGTAATATCCCAGGCACCGGTAACTGCTTGTTTCTTGTATTTATCTTCATAAGTTTTGTCTGCAAATTTGAGTTTAATCGTCTGAATATCTGCCCTTAATGGATTATTTCGTCCAGTTCCCTGAAGAACATCAGCCCATGTATCGTGTGGGAAACCAATTGTAGTTCCTTCTCCCGACAAATAGACAATCATCTGATTGAAAGTATTATGATTTTGTTTGTCATCAAACATTTCCTTAAATTCAGATTCAATCTCATCTGCAAAAGAACGGTAGAGCATCTCATTACATCTTCTATCCCTCATATAATCAGATAAGAAAATCATGCAAGCTAGAGCATGAAGACCACCTTTCTTGTAATTTGGACCATCTTTCAGCAATCTTTGCAATATCAGGGCCACATAATTTTCCATTCCTTTTCGAGAATTATCTGTAACAAAATTCTTTGTTAAAACTGAAATACCGTTGTATTGCATTTCCTTAATCATTAACCAAATAAAAATTGGACTTCCTTGTGCATAATTTGTCAATTCTTTGATAGAAGATGGATCATGCTTGATGTTTGAGAAATCAAACATTCTTTCACATAATCGAGAAACATTATCGTCTGAAAATAAAGGAACTGTCAGACGCTTAAATTTCTTCTGGAAATCATCTGGCAACTTATTCCAATCTGCTTCTCTAGCAGTAACAACTAAACCTTTAGCATCATTATCCATAATCCCTTGAACAATATCTATATTTTCTGGAATATCGTCATAAAATAATCTAATTCCAAATTCCAAATGTGCATCAGACATTTCGGTTGTTGTAAGTATACCGGTTGGAACTTTGTCCATGAAAGAATCAAAGATTTCAAACAATAATGTTGTTTTGCCTACACCAGGTTCCCCAATGATAACATAATTATCATCTGATTTACTGCTCAAAACTTCTAAAATATGAGAAGCCCGCTCATCATCCAGATAAACATTTTTTCTAAGATTTGGTGGAAGACTCCATTCACTCAAAACTGTAGTTGGATCGGTCGGAATCTCAAAGTAAGAAGATACTGAGATATCCTTGAAATTATTGTGTAATTTGTCTAATTCTTTGACATTATCTGGCCATTCTGCATAACATTTCCAGCGACTTGTGAATAAATCAAGAAAAGTTTTGCCGTCTGGAGCTAAATCGGCAGGCTTTTCCCATTCTTGAACTGAGGACCTATACTGTAGATTACTATCTTCCTTCTTGATTTTAATTTTTTCAGGAGGCTCAATTTTTTCTCCACGATCAAAAGCCATTTTCTTCGAATCTGCAAGAGCTTTAGCTTTCTGAATTCTCTCTAAAATTTCTTCGTAAGACATTATTCACTTCCCTTGTTCTTTTGGAAAGATTCTTGTAAATTCTGAGAATAATCTGAACCTACATCACCTTCCATTTGGGAATTAAGTAAAGCCTCAATTTCAGCAATTTCCGCTTCAAGTTCAGGTGACGAAACGCCTGCTGCTTCTAATTCTGCAACAATACTTTGTAACTCATCTAATTGTTGCATAGAGCCCATCGCCTGATCAGTAATGCCTGTGTAATTGTTGAGTAATTCCTGAGCATTCGCCATATCTCCTGATAAATATCTTAATCCTTCTAAATTTTCTAAATTTTGAATAGCTTGATTAAGGCTTGAATCATCTACTCCAGCATCAATCAGACTTTGTAATCCTTCAACAATTTGGGCTACTGACTGTCTAGCTCCATATTCTGCAAATGCAGCTCCTATTAGTGCTGCACCAGCAAGTAGCATTCCATAAACAAATGGATCCCCATCGAACGGTAAAGCCATTTCCTCACTACCTAAATCAGGATCTACAGAACCATAGACGCAGCTACCATCATCTGTGTCTGCATCTGGATTGAAATTAGTAGCTGTTGCGTCTACACAGCCGTATATTGGTTCTACATACTCACAAGTTCCGTCATCTACAGTTGCTTCTGAATTGTAATTTGCAGCGTCCATATTCATACAGCCAAATATATCATACACACAAGTGCCATCGTCTGTATCGGCTTCTGGATTAAAGTTCAAAGCGACGGAATCTACACAACCAAATATTGGTTCTACATACTCACAAGTTCCGTCATCTACAGTTGCTTCTGGATTGTAATTTGCAGCGTCCATATTCATACAGCCAAATATATCATACACACAAGTG
>CAZXSC010000214.1:0-2580 GCA_964643045.1 uncultured Rhodospirillaceae bacterium | reverse complement strand
GGGAGCTAATGCCGCCCCATATAGGGCATGTCTGAGATTTATTAAGAATGTTGTGGTGAAGATTATGACTAGAGAAGCTCCATGTCCATATAGACTAGATCCTACAAATTGGGCCGATCCAGCAAAAACAAAAAGTGAAAACCCCTGCCCTCCTGCTGTACCTAGACCCATTTCCATGGCGAAAACACCAAATATTAACCCAAATGGTGCGGTGCCCAAAAGCAAGGGAATTATATCCGCAACACCTTGCATTGCAGTTTCAGGGGACGTTTTCATTGATGCCATGGCTCTGTCTTTAATCTAGATAACTACGTCGAGTCATTCTACGGTGTTCCTTATTGTTCCTATCGGAGTGATTGTTATCTCAACAATATCCCCTTTTCTCAAGAATACTGGAGGTTCAAATCCAATACCAACGCCAACTGGCGTACCGGTCGCTATAATATCTCCCGGCTTCATGGTAATACCAGCTGAAATGCACTCTATAAGCGTAGGAATATCAAATATAAGGTCCTTAACACTTGCGTTCTGTCGGGTCTCTCCATTTACTTTGGTTTCAAGGTGAAAATTATCTGGATGTCCGGCTTCATCTTTAGTTACTATCATGGGTCCCATTGGACAATAACCGTCCAAACTCTTGCCTATAAACCACTGCTTATGTTGGTGCTGTAGAGTACGCGCGGTAACATCATTGGATACAGTATATCCGAAAACATATTCAAAAGCTTCTTTCTGGCTAATTCCTCGTCCCTCTCTTCCAATTATGACCGCGAGCTCTCCCTCGTAATCCGTCGAATTAAACAGGTCCAGATAAGATGGGATAGGATCGAATGGCCCGGCTATACTTGTCGTAGCTTTTGTAAAAATAATAGGCTCATCAGGAATTGCTGTTGTGCCTGCTGTTGCATCGAAACCACTGTCGTGAAATTCCTGAGCATGCTCATGATAGTTTCGGCCAACACAAAATACGTTCCGTAAGGGCTTAGGAATAGGAGATAATAATTCAAGTTCACTTAAACTGGATAAAGGAATATCTTCTGGCATTGCGGTAACAGCTTCAATATTATTTAAAGCTGGCTCACCCAGATTTATCAACTCAATCATATCGGTGGGTAAATCAGGCGTAACGAGTGACAAATCAATGACATCTTGGCCGTTATTAACAACGACACCAATTCTAATAGTATTTGATCGTAGAAAACTAATTAATCGCATTTTTGCTCCAATAAACTTGGTAAAACATAGTTTCTATTTGTATTATGAACGCTTATTAAGTCAATCATCTGTTAGAGATTATAACTATGAATAACCTTGGGTTTCATTTTTTAGAATGCTAGTTTAGGCTATGTGGTTGAAATTTAATCTAAAAGATCAAAAGGTTAAGGAATATTAAATGTCAAAACCTCCATTTAGAGCGGACCACGTCGGAAGTCTTCTGCGTCCCAAAGAACTACTCGAAGCCCGTCAGAAATGGCATGAAGGTGCCATGGACAAGGAAGATCTTAGAGATCTTGAAGATAAGCACATACTTGAGGCAATTAAACTCCAGGAAAATATTGGATTAAATTCGATTACCGATGGAGAGTTTCGCCGCGATTACTGGCACCTAGACTTTATAGCAGGTTTTCCCGGTGTTGAATTGAACGAGGAAACATATGGTCACGCTTTTTCTGGAGGGGGAACTGTAGCAACGTTTTCTATTAAAGATAAAATTGGCTTACACTCAGGACATATGAGAAGTCACTTTAATTTTGTTCGAGAAAATACTGATAAAACAGCAAAATTTTGTATACCCGGTCCCGGTATGACCCATCTTAGAAGTGGTCGAGCTGGCATAAGTGAAATCGCTTACCCTAGCCTAGAACAGTACTGGCCGGATCTAGCAGCAGCCTATAAAGCTGAAATAAACGAACTTGCTGCGCTTGGATGTAATTATCTTCAAATTGATGACGTTAGTTTTGCATATCTTTGTGATGAGGGTTTTCGAGAAGATATAAGACAACGAGGCGATAATCCTGATGATTTGTTGATACAATATTCACGCTCCCTTAGTGACGCAGTTGCCGACCGCCCCGCTGGGATGACCGTCACCACACATATGTGCCGAGGAAATTTCCAAAGTACGTATATGACTTCGGGTGGCTATCAAGCTGTTGCTGAGCGGATGTTTGATGAATTAAAGGTAGACGGCTATTTTATGGAATATGACTCTGATAGAGCAGGTGGTTTTGAGCCTTTGCGTTATGTGCCAGATGATCGATTGGTTGTTCTCGGGCTTATCACCTCAAAATCTCCTGAACTCGAAAAGAAAGACGCGATCAAACGACTCATAGATGAAGCCAGTAAATTTATGGATATTGATCAAATGTGCTTGAGTCCCCAATGCGGTTTTTCAAGTACACACCATGGTAATAATCTTACTTATGACGAACAGGCGCGCAAACTTGAGTTAGTAGTTGAAATTGCAGATGACGTCTGGGGATCAAGCTGAATTTAAAAAATCAAAATAGTTTGTCTTATTTTACAGGAGAAGGCCCAGGGCTCTCAGAGATGTCATCGGGCTGATTTTTAAACTTTCCG
>CAZXSC010000213.1:0-2606 GCA_964643045.1 uncultured Rhodospirillaceae bacterium | reverse complement strand
GGTTTGAAAGATTGGCAACAGCCATCGCGGTAAAAATCGCATAAACCAATTGCCCTTGGTCACGAATGAGCGTTGGCCCTGGAACAACTCCATGAATGATCAGTGCACCAAGTAGAAAAGCAGCTACAACATTTCCCGGCACGCCAATCGTCAAAAGCGGAATGAGGTTTGCACCGCAAACGGAACTGTTTGCTGCCTCCGTTGCTGCGACGCCCTCAAGATGGCCCGTTCCAAATTTTTCGGGGTTTTTGGAAGCTCGCTTTGCCGCTGAATACCCAATCGTTGCTGCTACAGTTGAGCCAATTCCCGGGATTGCACCGATAACTGTTCCAATCATTGCGGATCGGGCGATCGTTCGGAATGCCGATCGATACTCGGAAAAGGTTAGCCTTCTCCCGTCATCATTCGGCGATGGAGCAACCGACCCTTCGGCTAAATTCCGTCTGTTTGCCATAACGAAAATGATCTCGCCGAGAACGAAGACCCCCATCCCAACGGAAACCAGAGGCAGGCCATCGGCGATCTCAGGGAAGCCGAACGTGAGCCTAGGGGTAGCCTCCTCCGGCGTTTGTCCGACCGAAGACAATAGAAAACCCAATGACGCCGCAACGAGTCCGCGAAATGGCTTGTCCCCGATAAGGCCTGAGATCACACAAATCGAAAAAAAAATGATTGCAGCCTGTTCAACGGGTCCGATCATGAGTGCGACAAGTGAAAGCGGTGCAGCGACGGTAAACAGAACAATGTCCGAAAAGGTATCTCCGGTAATCGACGAATAAAGGCCCATCTTAAGTGCCTTACCCGATTTACCGCGCTGCGCCAAAGGATAACCGTCTAGAGCCGTCATCGCAGCATCAGGAGTACCGGGCGTATTCATTAAAATTGCGGGAATCGCACCCCCAACCGTGCTGCCTTTCATGATCCCCACCAAAAATCCGATAGCCGGAAGTGGAGAGAGCCAAAAAGTCACCGGCGTCATGATCGCGATCACCATTGGGCCGTTCAATCCTGGAATCGCCCCAACCATGATACCAGTCGTCACCCCGAAGACAACAAACATAATATTGACGGGTGTGAGGGCGTCCAAAATACCTGCAAAAATGACGTCAATTCCCGGCATGTTAAACTCTCACGGCAACGGGCGGGAGAGTATGACATCAAACACCAACCAAATAAACAATGGAAAAAAGATCGAATAACCAGCAAGTAGGCGCCAATCTTTCTCTCCGGCAATTCGCATTGTGACAAAAGAGATCGTAAAGCCCGTTACTAGAAAGCCGATGTGTTGCATTGCAAATACGGCTGACCCCAGACCAATTGCTGCTATAACAGTCACGCTTAGGTGAAAAGCCACTTTTTTGAATAAAATGTCTTCACGATGAGAGAAGAGGCCCGCCACTGCCAACCCAATTCCTGATGCTACCAGTATCCACGCACAAAGCTTTGCGAAAAACATAGGCGAAACCAATGCGACAATTCTCAAACCGGTTTGAGCCGGAATAATCCACACGACAAGCGCTACACCGAAGAGTGCAGCGATCAAACCTATTGTTATGTCGCCACGATTTGCCAATTTCCACTCAACAAGGAGGAGAAGCGGTTGCTTCCCCTCGTCTGCATTCGAATTTTACTCAACGAACCAATTTAATTCGGGCTTTGCCGTTTATTTGTTTTTGCTTGATAATCTTCAGGAGCTTGTCTGCTGGTGTAAACTCAAGCCGCAGATTCAGCTTGTTCGTGATCAGACCTATTAGTTTTTTGTCTTTCGTTGCTTCTTCAAGTGCGTCCGAGAAAGCTTTTACGATGTTAGGTGCCAAGCCTTTAGGGGCTGAGAACATCCATTTGGTGTTAAAGAATGCGTTTTTTACACCGTACTCAGTAAATGTTTTGGCGTCCTTCCCAACAAGCAACCGATCCGGTTCGGCCGAAGCCAAAACTCTCAATTGACCTTTCCGGACGAACGGAGCCTGTGGACCAGCGACCAAGGTGGCGGAAATATGTCCACCCATAACGTTTTTTATTCCTGCCCGACCACCTCTGACTGGCACCAACTTAAATGGTGCATCAAAGTGTTTAGCAACCAATGTCATGATAATCTTACTCATAGGGCTGAAAGTTCCAACCGTAATTTTCTGGCCAGATTTTGCGGCCGCTGCTAATTCGTTCAGATCTTTCCAAGGATTAGAGGTCTTTGCAACCAGTCCAACCTGTGTATTTGCAATTGATCCCAAGTGAGTGAAGTCGGTGGCATCATAGCCAATTTTTGGATTCAAAACAGGTGCGAAAGAAAAGGTCTCCGTCACACCCATACCAATAGTGTAGCCATCAGGTTTTCTTTTAACCAACACTTTGGCCATTGCCGCCCCGCCTCCACCACGGCGGTTTTCAACCACAATCTTGTTACCAAGCATTTTTTCCATGAAGGCGGCAGTCGCCCGACCTAGGGTGTCTCCACCCCCACCAGGTGGAAACATAACCATCATTGTGATTGGTTTGTTTGCTTTCCACTCTGCAGAAGCCACCGATCCAGTGAAAACAATTAGAAGTGATAAAATACTCATCGTTATACGAATTTTCATTAAAGCCTCCCGTTTAATTAACCCATA
>CAZXSC010000212.1:0-2636 GCA_964643045.1 uncultured Rhodospirillaceae bacterium | reverse complement strand
AATTAATGATAGAATTTACTGAAAACCTTATAAGCGATACAAAGAGGTCAAGCCAGCAATTATTTAGGTGAAAACATAAAAGAAATCAGGGCTAAAAAATATAACATGAGATAGCTGCGGGTTGACTAGATACCATTAACACGCCTTATATTTTAGTTGCATTAACATGATGGGGGAAAATAATGATCGCATATTCAGCCACCGGTATTAAACCTAAACACTTTTCTTGGTCTGTTGCAGATAATGTTGCAACTATCACCTTAAACAGACCGGAACGAAAAAATCCTCTAACGTTTGAAAGTTATGCCGAACTAAGAGATACATTTCACAAACTTCAATGGGTGAATGACATAAAGGTTATTTTGATCACAGGTAAAGGAGGAAACTTTTGCTCAGGTGGTGACGTGCACGAAATTATAGGCCCTCTCACCAAAATGAATATGGATGGATTGTTAAACTTTACTAGAATGACTGGAGATCTTGTTAAGTCTATGCGGAAATGTCCACAACCAATAATCGCCGTTGTCGATGGCATTTGTGCTGGAGCCGGTGCTATACTAGCGATGGCAGCTGATCTCCGCTACGGCACACCAAACAGTACGGTTGGTTTTTTATTCACACGGGTTGGTCTCGCCGGTTGTGATATGGGTGCCTGTGCAATGCTGCCACGAATAATCGGTCACGGTAGAGCAGCTGAGCTGCTTTTTACAGGCCGCATGATGAGCTCAGAAGAAGCCCTTAGCTGGGGTTTTTATAATGACGTGAACGAACCTGATGTAATTCTGGAAACTGCCCTTAATCAGGCAAAACGCCTAGCTAATGGTCCCACCTTTGCACATGCCATGACAAAGAAATCACTTCACCAAGAATGGAATATGGGTGTTGACGAAGCCATAGAAGCAGAAGCTCAGGCCCAAGCAATATGCATGCAAACTCAAGATTTTCATCGGGCGTATCATGCGTTTGTTGCTAAAGAAAAGCCAGTATTTGAGGGTGATTAATCAAGAAAGGAACAACGATGCCAAAACTTCAAAACAAGGTCGCTATCGTAACAGGTGCGGCACAGGGAATAGGCAAAACATACGCAAAAGCACTGGCTGCAGAAGGGGCTAAGGTTGTCCTAACGGATGTACTTGATTGCTCCTCTGCCGCGTTAGAAATAGAAACTACATATAAAGGATCAGAGACACTCTCCCTGTCAACGGATGTTAGCGATGAAGCAAGCGCGGAACTAATGGTTGCTGATACTTTGAAACGTTTTGGTCGTATTGATATATTGGTAAATAACGCTGCTATTTTTGGAACGCTAGTACCCGGTTCATTTGAAGATATAGAGGTTGCCGAGTGGGATAAATTAATGGCCGTAAATGTCAAAGGGCCGTGGCTATGTACAAAAGCATCTACGCCATCGATGCGGGATCAAGGTTTTGGAAAGATCATTAACATAGCATCTGGAACAGTGTTTAAAGGCTCGCCTGGAATACTGCATTATGTTTCGTCAAAAGGGGCTATTCTTGCGATGACACGTTCATTGTCTAGAGAATTAGGTGATGATGGTATTTGTGTAAATACGATTGCCCCGGGTCTCACAATGAGCGAGAACGTTCTCAATAGTGAGAAGCATATGGCAATGCGAGATAGCAATATGGCAACTAGAGCTCTTAAACGACACGAAACCCCTGAAGATTTGATCGGTGCTTTAATATTCTTGTCCTCCGATGATAGCAACTTTGTAACTGGACAATGTCTGGTAGTCGACGGTGGCTCAGTAAATAATTAGGCCTATAGGTTAATCATTAAACTTCGCAAAAATATCGATGAGGAAATTCAAATGACTGACCCTGCTGACATTATTAAAGACCTGAGGGACAATTATGATATAAATTTTTGGGGTGACCTGCTTGAAAAATACGAACATCGTCTAACTGAACTACATCAGAAAATTGACTCCACCAAATATACCGAGTGGGGTTTAGTCGCATTGAAAGCCATACAAGGTGACGACAGAGCAAAATCAGTCGTTTCAAAAATTCTAGCTGCTAATAGTGATGAAAAAAAAATAATTGATGAAATGGCTTTGATATATCTTATCCAACCCTTAATTCGACACTTTTTTTTCCGGGCTTCAAATCATGCTCAAGAACAAAAAGGTCCGGCAAAAAATTGACTGTCCAACTATCCTGAAAGGTAATAATAAATCAGAATGGACTTGAATGGCGTTCCCACAATATAATCAATTAGCCAGTATTGACTTATTACCAGTAAATTATTTTCTATAAAATTAAATGTTTTGTTAACCAGAATAGATTCAAATCATGTAATATTTCAGGAGTATATTAGTTTTATAGCATTTATTTATTATGGATAGTGAAAGATTGTATGGCGCGCCCGGAGAGACTCGAACTCCCAACCTCCTGATTCGTAGTCAGACGCTCTATCCAATTGAGCTACGGGCGCAAAGTGGGGGGACATTATTCAAAACGTCGCGGAGTATCAAGACATCTTTCACAAGTCTGAGATTCTATGACAAAGGCTGAAAAATCTAGACAGAACATCGGAAAAGCATTATTTGCAATAAATTTTATCCCTTGCTTGTCAAATACATGCATTTTAAGTAATACTTGATATGTTTGGGG
>CAZXSC010000211.1:0-2681 GCA_964643045.1 uncultured Rhodospirillaceae bacterium | reverse complement strand
AACGTCATCTTTGACTTCCTTAGTAGTTACAGCTTCTGCATCTGAAGCAGTACCCTTGTCTTCCTTAGTGGTCTTAGACTCTACATTTGCAAAGTCATCTTTGACTTCCTTAGTAGTTACAGCTTCTGCATCTGAAGCAGTATCTTTATCTTCTTTCTTGGTTGTAGCTTTTGCATCTTTAACGTCATCTTTGTCTTCCTCAGTAATTACGGCTTCATTATCTGAAGCAGGATCCTTGACTTTCTTAGTGATTGTAGCTTCTGCATTTGCAACATCATCTTTAACTTCTTCAGTAGCTACGTCTTCTGCATCTGCGAAGGTATCTCCATCTCCCTCAGTGGTAGCAACTTCAGCATCTTTAGCGTCATCTTTGCCTTCACCAGGAGATGAAGTTTCTTTTTTCTCGGTGACTTCCTTCTCTTCCGATAGGCTAGCTTCTGTTTGAACTGAAACTTCCTTTTCTTTAAGTACAGCTTCTTTATTTGCTACAATTGATGCAGAATCTTTATTCCCAGTAGTATTATTAGTTTCAGTGTTATCTTCTGGGACAAGAGTGACTGGAGTTGAGAGTATTTTTGTGATATGTAAGCCTAAGCGTCTTTCATCCATATCAATTTTTATTACTTTTGCTTTTACTTCAGTACCAATTGGATATTTCTCTTGGACCTTATTTTTCGGAATTGAGTCATCTATTTCAGAAATATGTACCAAACCTTCAACTCCATCGGAAACCTCAACAAAAATTCCAAAGTCGGTAAGATTTACAACCTTTCCATTTATTTCTGAACCAAGTGGATTTTTTTCATCAAGATCTTTCCATGGATCATCAGTTAACTGTTTGATTCCCAGTGAGAGGCGTTCTTGATCCACGTCGATGTGAAGGACTTTTACCTCAATCTCATCTCCTTTATTTGCGACTTCAGATGGCTTGCACTGACGTTGTTTCCATGAAATATCGGAAACATGAACCAATCCGTCAATTCCCTCATCAAGCCCGATAAAAATGCCGAAATCAGTGACGTTGCGGACAAAACCTTTGACGATGCATCCAACAGGATAGCGGTCAAGGGCAAGCTTCCAGGGATTTGCCAGAACATCTTTAATTGAGAGTGAAATTCGTTTGCGTTCGACATCAATGTCTTTGACGATAGCTTCCACTATCTGGCCAAGTTCAACAACTTTTGAAGGATGCCTGACTTTTTTTGTCCATGACATCTCTGAAACATGGATAAGTCCTTCTATTCCAGGTTCAATTTCGGTAAAGGCACCATAATCTGTCAGACTGACAATTTTCCCGCTTACCTTTGTTCCAACTGCAAATCTTTCTTCCACCATCTCCCAAGGATTCTGTGCTTTTTGCTTGAGACCAAGGGACACCTTCTGATCATCAGGAAAATACTTGAGTACTATCACTTCTACTTCGTCACCAATCTCGAACATTTCAGATGGATGCACAATGCGCCCCCAAGTCATGTCCGTGATGTGAAGTAAACCGTCTACTCCACCCAAATCCACAAAAACACCGTAATCAGTAATGTTCTTGACATAACCTTTAATCAAGGCGCCTTCTCTGAGAATTTCAAGAGTTTTCAGACGCTTTTCATCGCGGTCGACTTCAAGCAAAACTCGGCGGGAAAGGACGATGTTTCCACGTTTTTGGTTGAACTTCAAAATTTTAAAGTCAAAATCTTCTCCCAGTAGTTTATCAAGGTTCCGTACAGGGCGTAAATCCACCTGAGATCCAGGCAAGAAAGCTTTGACTCCAATATCTACAGAAAGCCCTCCCTTAATTCTGGCTACAATTGTTCCTCGTACAATGCCATCCTCTTCGTACACATCTCCAATTTTTTCCCAAGTACGTACCTTTTCGGCTTTGCGTTTTGATAGATAGGTTACTCCATCTTCATCAGCCTCAAGTGCTTCAACATAGACTTCTACAGTGTCTCCAATTTCTACTTCAATTACACCGTCACTACTTTGAAACTCGTTTATAGTTATCAGGCAATCTGATTTGAAGCCAATATCAACAGTAACATAATCACGAGTTATTTCTGTTACCTTTCCAGTTACAAGATCTTCCTCATGGAAACCTTTCAGACTCTCTTCATAGAGAGAATCAAAGTCTTCATCTTCTTCTAAAAATACAATTGGTTCAGGTTGTGATGGAGCAGTGGTGGTGGGAATTGGAGTTACTTTTTCTTGTTCAGTCACTTTTACCTTATAGTTGTAGGAACAGCTTGTTCTTAAATAAGCTGGTTAGGGTTGTTGGCAGTTTCGAAAACAATCATTGGAGCTGTCTACAAAAATAAACCAAATATTTTTCTACACTTCTTCTTTAAGAACAAATGTAGATCGTTAGAACCCTAGATTCTCCAGATTTTCTGCCGAAATGTCAATTTTTTTGTTTTTGAATGACTCTTTTCAGTTATCCGGTGGTGATGATCGAATTTAGATGAATCACCTTAGGTGAAGGTAAAAGCAGAGGAAATATTTTTTAGTGACTGTAAAGATTTAGTACTCGCTGTTCAGCGACATATGAGACAAGTTTGAAAAGAAGACCGTAAACCAAAGTTAAGAATGCTACAGTAAGCGCATTGTTCACGTCATCAATTTGTTCCAAACTCTTTAGAATGAGAGCACCACCAATTAATGTACCGAGGATTCCCATTTTCCATGAGACA
>CAZXSC010000210.1:0-2713 GCA_964643045.1 uncultured Rhodospirillaceae bacterium | reverse complement strand
ATATCCAATGCGGGGCTTCGAAGCTCCATCAGGCGGCTCATCATCTCAGGGCGGTGCCGTCAGCATTAGCCTAGCATTGAGGTCAGCCAAGTAAATCAATCAAATGTAATCTGGATAACCGTGCTTACACCAGTCATCACAGCATTTCTGGGTATAGGACATAAAACGGTCGCAAATTGATTTAGGCTTAGTAGGTCTATCTGTGACTGCTAAATGCTTAGGTACATTCCGATCATCCATAAACTTGGCGTACCACCAACCCTGATAACTTTCTGGGACAATTGCGTCGGCAAGAACGTTTGCGGTATCAACAAAAACTTTCTGTTCAGCATCGGTGTCGGCAACAACCAAACTTTCTTGTTCGGCCTCAAGTAGTCGCTGTGTGGTGCAATCTATATTGAGAGTACTTTTCTTAGGTATAAAGTTCATAGCAAAGTCCTCCTCATTAAAGAGTATTTCATTGGATCAGTTGCTTGTCTTTGATTTGGATCAGTTTTGTAGGGTGTGATCAAAAGGTACTTTCTGAGCAATCCATTGCGGGTTATTCGCGACGTCGTTTCTTTTCTAGTCACAGAAATTTGAATTTAAATGGTAAAACCAACAACACAGGCGGGACACCATTACTGAAAAACGCCATCTTAGGATGGCTATGCAACTCCAATCGGCGGGTTTAGCGATAGGGTCTTTGACAAAAGGTTGTGAAATATTTGGCCTTACTAAAGGTAATTTCTCACTTATTTCGATATTAGAACATTGTTTGGAGCAAACGGGTTTAGCGGATGTTGTTGTTTCAACGTGGACAGCGGCTGCGGTCGATATAAAGGCGGCAAGGTCTTTTTCCTAAAATCGAAAGTCGAAGCCTACAAAGCAAAGCTTGTGAAACAGTTCGGTGATGTTCCTATCTATCAGGACGATGGCTATGGTGCGCGTGGCGCAAAGAAAAAGCTCGATGCGTAAACACCGAGCCTTTGTTTGTGGGACTTAATAACTTGGGCGCTCTTCGGAGCGTCCCTTTTTTTTGGCTCATACACGTTTTAAATTAAAATTGCAAATTAAGGCTATTGAGGCATCGGAGCTAAAGCACTCACAATATGCTCCACTACGTGATCTTCAGTCATTTCAGCGAATTCTGGACTGCTCATCATCGCACCCATAGCTTCCATATCAACGTCATAAAGATTTATCAGTGCAGTTTTATCATCAACTTGACCGCAAAGGGTCCGACTATCATCACAGACTTTTCCGCGATTCTCATCATTGTCAAAGATATTAAACCAAGCTGAATAAGATGACTTTATTTTAACGATTACATTAACGTCCATTATTCTTCCCCCCTTTATTAAATTGAAGCTTTGATCTTAGGCCTAAATCTAAGCAGCTTTCAAGCCCCAGATGACACGGGCCTCGATCAGAAACTTTGGATCGATCTTCCATCCCCAATCGCTCCAATCGGGTGTCATCATCTGCATCAGAGCGGTTTGTGTCGGCACGGAGCGCATCAGATTCTCCCTCGACCACGCACGGGGCGCGAAGCTCCATGACTGAGGTCTGGATGCCTTCAGGGGTCAACTCATCGCAGTTGGTTTCATCGAAGATGCGGCTTTTAGCAATTTTTCGGCATATGATGCTTTGTGTGGATTCGGTCCCCAAATTTTGTGCCGTTTGAACCAGGGGGTCAAAACCCTTTTTTAAATGGCACAAAGCTCATCTTCGATCAATTTGGGAAAGCCCGTTTTTCGCTTCCATGCTTGGTCGGGGAGAGAGGGTTCGAACCTCTCCAAAACGTCCATGCCCTTACATGTACACCCATTCGGTACCACGAAATGCACAGAAACCCAACGATTACTCAACCCGGCTACATGGGGCTAGACCCCTCCCCACCCCCTGTTGTGCTATCTGTTTAGCGTGATGGACAGATTGGCCGACACCTTTGACTTTGATATCCCTACAGGCGAGCAGGTTAGTAATACGGGACAATTTCTATTTAAAAACGGCTACAAGCTTTTGAAGTTGATTCGCTAGAAAAATGAAGGACAAAAATTCATTGGTCTGTCGCAAATACACGCTTGTCCTGTTGTTTTATTTTTGACAATGACGGCAATTACTGACAAATTCTCTGATTCAATCTCTACCATCTATTGAGGAGTTAAAGCGGGTAACAGCGATATTGGACGAACTCAGTATCAAATACAGCGTGGCCGAACGGCTGGCCAGCGCGCCAAGATCAAAAGATTCTTAAGAAACATCAGAAATAAGGACTATTACGTATGTCAGGTTCGAACGATGGATTTGTTAACAACAGAGAATTCATCTGGCCTGCTGAGGGTTTCGGACACGTGCCCTACGAAGTATTTTGCGAACAGTCCATCCACGAGTTGGAAGACGAGCGTCTATTTCGCGGTCCACACTGGAACTTTATTGGCTTTGAGTTGGAGATCTCCAACTCAGGTGATTATACGACCGGTTTTATTGGTGCAACACCCTATATTCTCATTCGTTCTGCCGATGGCGAGTTGCGCGCAATGGTAAACCGCTGCGCTCACCGAGGCGCAGAAGTCGTGCGCGAGCGGCGCGGCAACGCCAAAGGCTTTACATGCATCTATCACAACTGGGGTTATGACCAAGAAGGTAATCTAACCCGCGTACCTTTCGAGAACGGACGCAGCGGCGTCGGCGGATATGATGCTGATTTTGACAAGTCGCAGCATCGTTT
>CAZXSC010000209.1:0-2714 GCA_964643045.1 uncultured Rhodospirillaceae bacterium | reverse complement strand
TTATACCGAAGTTGGTGATCCTATTTATCAGGATTTTTACATGGATGTGACAGAAGTTACCGTAGGTCAATTCAAGAAGTTTTTGAAGTCCTCTGGTCACAAACCTGATAAACCTATTGATTGGGCCGAGTTATATAAAACTTCACCAACTGATGATCATCCCATGATATATGTCAGTTGGTTTGATGCCATAGCTTATTGTGAGTGGGCAGGTAAAAGATTACCAACAGAGAAAGAATGGGAATTTGCAGCTAGGGGCGGTTTAGTTGATAAAGAGTTCCCCTGGGGCGATGAAGAAAGTATTGCACGTGAGTATGCTAATTTTAGAGGTGCTTTAGGTAGAGATAAGTGGGATGAAACAACTGCACCGGTAGGCAGTTTTAGGCCGAACGGATATGGGTTACATGACATGGCAGGTAATGTTTGGGAATGGTGTCAGGATTGGTATGATGAAGACACAGAATACCGTGTTTTGCGGGGCGGTTCTTGGTTCTACTCTACTTACCACCTGCGTGTAGCTTACCGCATCAACTTCAATCCAACGGGTACCGTCGGCCACTTCA
Organism: uncultured Rhodospirillaceae bacterium; assembly: GCA_964643045.1. GTDB lineage: Bacteria > Pseudomonadota > Alphaproteobacteria > Rhodospirillales > UBA2165 > TMED23. The sequence continues at coordinate 2,151 of CAZXSC010000209.1, read as the reverse complement.
TCGGTTTTCGTTGTGTGATGGATGTCGAAGAATAGCGCCACCATTAGTCATCTGTTAACGCATCGAAAATGGATTAGGATAGCCTAGGTGCTGGAAGGGACGGGAATATCGCGAATACGGGCGAATATGGAACGATTACGGCGCATGTCTTCGAGTTGGAGTTGCTGGGCATCGACGGTTTTTTGGCTGGCCGCTTGAAGTTGTTGTTGCTGATCGAGAGCTTGTTGTAGTTTTTCGATCGGGCGGCTATTCTGTATTTAAGTTAAAACTAAAGTACAAGGTAGACAAAGTAGGAGAAAAACATGACTGATGAGTATTATCTTTCCGCATCATCTCCCTTGTTTACTCTAGAAAAACCCAAGAAAAACCCAAAAGAAAACCTCAGGAGAAATCCAAGGGAATCAGCTCGATTTTAAAAGCGCTTCAGTATGCTGATTACCACAATTCTTTCGTCTATCTGTTTTATTTAACTAGGGAATTTTCCGTAATATTTCCGTAGTATTTCCCGTCATGTTTCCGATGAATTTCCGATGAATTCCCCGTAGTATTTCCACCGTATATAACTATGGTATGGTACTTGTGTTTGGTTAAAGGGGGGATTATCCAGGTTTTGTGGCCGTTCTTGTCAGGTTAAGGCATATCAAAAACGGAAAAATAGATGATACCAGAATTCCGGTTGCTAATAGCTCAAAGCTATTTATGTTGTTTTTCCCATTCGAGAAAGCGGCTTTGCACCTCCTGAATATCTGGTTTCTTCTATACGACAGCGATACGTCATATGGCCGTGTTTCATCATATCCTCTCTTATTATTGAGCCTACTTTATGTTTTTTCTAATCTTGTTCCACCACCACCAAACACCAAATAGAACTAAAGCAAGTAGTCCTATTTGCTATACTTTAATCACCCTGAATATTCTAAGCGACCTGAGAAACTTTTCCATAACATCCTATCTTAATTGAGTTATATACCTGGTTATACTCATTTGTTAGCGATTTTCATTTTTCTTCGCAAAAAACAATGAATGTCCACTAAGCCCTTCAGGAATAAACCTATCCCAAATGACATCAAAACCAGACATTTTGAGCCATTGAAGATAGGTCTCCTTGGCGGCATGACTCCAATACATATTTCCGCCCTCAACTCCAAGCCAATTTTCCTCCCTGCCCGTCCATTTGGTATATCCTGCTGAAAAGAGGAAGTAGCCTTCTGGTTTGAGCCACTGCCATATTCTGGACAGGAGTTCAGGTTGTTCTTTCTCTGGTACATGGATGATTGCGTAGAAGCTTACTACCGCATCAAATTTCTCTTTTCCGAATTCCAATTCGCACATATCACCACAAACAAATGTTGCATTGGGAACCAGGTTTTTGGCTCGTTGAATCTGAACAGGAGATATGTCCACGCCTATGACATTAAAGGTTTCTGATAACAGCTTTGTTGATGGCGAACCACAGCCGCAACCCAAATCAAGAACAGAACTGTCTTTTTTTAGAGAAAACGAAATTTCGTCCACCCACGCTTTGTATTGTTGATACATCTCATCGGATGTATCCGTTTCATCTCCCCGGTAGGCAAGTGAAACTTGATCATATCCTTCTCTTACAATATCTTTAGGATTCTTCATGGTGTATTGCTCGCTAAAAACGTCACCCTATCTTCAGATTAGCATAGCTTTATGCTTAGTACCATATTCACTTGTCTCTGGTTTGATGTCACTTTACAAAGTAATGCTAGGAAGGTACCTGTGGAAACGTCTGTTTCAACCCGTACTGCTGATATGACACCTGATCTCTTAGTGTTGCCACGGTAAAGACAGTATACAAGAATCGCAACAGTAGCATCTAGACAACCTTGAGTGCTTCAAGCAACGCCTCTGGTTCGTCGGTGCCAATACGAAACTTCTTGCCATTATGGTATGTCAGTTCTACAGCGTCGAGACCAGAGATGTTCCACATCCAGCCATGTGGTGTCCAGCGAATACCAAAGTTGTACCACCACCGGTTGCGCACTTGTGTCACTGTGGCGATTCGTTCACGTGGGATGCTCCTATGAATGATACCGAAGCCAAAAGACAAGCGTATTATGGCTTTATTAACTTCAACGGTCAATCCCCAGAATAGAGTTCCCACAATCAATCCAATCAGTATAA
>CAZXSC010000208.1:0-2825 GCA_964643045.1 uncultured Rhodospirillaceae bacterium | reverse complement strand
GGTGATTTTGTGGGTTAGGCATAATTTGTGGGATAAATATGATCGTGGCTGGATTTTAAATGGTGGGGGAATGTTCCATGAGAAAGTCCACCCGCCGGCGAAAAAATTCAATTCTGGCCAGAAAGTAATATTCTGGGCCGTTGTTCTATCGGGAGCATCATTATCTTATAGTGGTATAAGTTTAATGTTTCCGTTCGAACTTAGCCCATTTGCGGGAACGTTTAGTTTTTTAAATATTTTTGGTTTTGATCTTCCAACTGATTTAGAACCCATCCAAGAGATGCAATTAACCCAGGCGTGGCATGGCATTCTCTCGGTGCTTATGATTGCTTTGATCATTGCTCATATTTACATTGGGACGCTTGGGATGGAAGGTGCTATCGACGCAATGTGGGAAGGCGAGGTCGATGAAAACTGGGCAAGAGAACATCATTCGGCGTGGGTTGCTGAGCTGAAAGGGGAGCCAGAACCCGAGCCAATGACTGAAAGTGTAATTCAAGGAGAGAAACCTGTTCATGAATAGACAGCCAAAAAAATGGATACTGTCCTGTACTGTATTTTTATTTTTATTTGTCATTTCGGTAAATGCCTGGGCAGCTATGAGTAAAGATAAAATACAGGCAGGTATCGAGAAAAATTTTGATGTCCAAGTGCTCAAAATATCCAAGGGTAAAGATATGGGGCGGACGGTATTTTTTGTTAAAGTTATGTTCAAGGGTGGTAACTATAATACGGCATTTCAGGTAAATACCCTTGTAATTGATGCTGGCACAGGCAAACCTTTGCCTCAATTTCGTCATGGACCAAGTGGTCGACAGTTGTCAGGAGCCTTTAATTATAGCCCCAATAGACAACCACCAGGTGCGCTGCGCGGTCATATTTGGAGATAGAGGAGAGTAGCATGAAAGCTTTTGTTTATAGTCTGGTCGCTGTTGCCGTAATTTCAATTTTGAGTTCGGTTGTATTAGGGGATCTGGACTGGAGTTCTGCAACTCGTTTTACTCTGGATTTTGTGCGACTTTAATTAATTAGCTGTTTTTAGTGTTATTTATCCAGTGGGAAAATGCAGTGTTCCACGTTCTTGCTGTGTCCCGATCAATGTCCATTATGGTGAAGCGAGATCCCTCCTTAATTCTGATGCGCATCATTCGGAGCCCACTTTCATGCATAACATCTTGTAAGATAATTTCGCGACCGAAGGGGGCGTCTATTTTAGCAATTTCGTTGGTAGTTTCTTGGGTCATTATTCTTCAGGTCTTTCGATTATTTCAGGGGGCAGGTTAAAGGGGCTTGATTTTGTCATAAATGCTAGTTCTAGCTGGTTTTGCCAATCTCTGGGTGTATCGGGGAAATCTGGTTTTAAATCGAATTCCATTAAGACCATTCCACCCTCTCCCATTTTATTTACAACTTCCATCAACTTGGCAAAGGTTACAATATCATGATTTTGAATAATAATTTGACTGAGAGGAATAACTGAAGCTTGTTCAATTGAGACGGGTGTATTCTTTTCCATAATAACTCCTCCTTCTTTAAACACTTGTAACTCTATCTCTATAGTAAATTCTGTAGACGAGGCGCTCCGAATTATCTCCATCGCCATCTTTGAATTTTGTTCGGTTGTGAAGAATATTGTTTCCGATTAGACCCGATCCTGATTTCAATTTAACGCAAAAAATATAAGGGCTTTTATTCTGGAGGGTTTTTCGTAGAAAATCTAGTGCACCTTGGGTGCGTGCATCATTTTTCCACACAGCAAAGGTTTTTCGGCTTGTATATCGCAGATGGATGGTCCTTGATTTAGGCCGGTAATTGTCAGCTTGAATAGTGAGGGCTGGACCTATTTGTTGTTCGCGAAGCACCCTGCCATTTTCTTTATTTTGCGGGATAGTTAGGGCATCCGAAAGCATCAACCCATCAATAAATTCAGGGTTCTCGTCTCTCAGCAGAATGTATGCTACATCTGGATCGAGCAGATGGTTCTCACCACCATTTTCGGCGGGGCGAACACAGTGCAATATAAATCCGTTTATCAGATGGCTTTTATCGTTGTAACATCCATCTGTATGCCAACCGAGTGGTTTATTTGAATATGGAATATAATTACTTTTCGTGCCCGTGCTTGTTACCGAGAGCTTGCTAACACCATCTTCTTCGGTTGTCAGGGGGAGCTCAATATTCTTTAGACCGATCGATGCGCCCATATTGAGGGGGATGTTTTTATTTTCAACAATTTCTTCAGGCGCTTGGTATATTGCGATATTGGCTTTGCAACATAGATTCTTTAAATTTGCCATCTGGTTTTTGTCGGGTTGGCCTGGATTATCTACTTTGACCGTTAGGTCTTCGATTTTACTGGGATAGTCTTCAAGTTTCTTGTCTCGCCAACGTAGATAAACGTCATTATCGCTAAAGTTTCTTGGTATATTCATACTAATCCATCAAATATATTAATCGGGTCTTTATCTATAAAACAATAATATTCAATACTTTTCCGTGATCTAGACCAAGTTTACAGTTTTTTTCTTGTTACCCACTAAAAATGGTAAAAAATTGAGATTATTCTTATTTATCTCATTAAAAGTCTCTTAAAAAGTTTCTTATTTTATATTTTAGTAAAATATTGATTATATAGTATATAATAGTGTAATATGCATCCTTAAGGCTAGTTTAATATCGAATTCTTTTTAGCTAAGGATTTGCTTCGCGGTGGAAATCACTAGAGGACTATTCATGAGTAAGAAGGAAAACAAGAAACATGAGACGCCATTATTAGACGAGCTGCAAGGGGGAAAGTGGCCTAGTTTTGTTGATGGTCTAAAGCG
>CAZXSC010000207.1:0-2887 GCA_964643045.1 uncultured Rhodospirillaceae bacterium | reverse complement strand
ATAAATATGGTGGCGGGGGAAGGATTTGAACCTTCGACCTTCGGGTTATGAGCCCAAGAGTCTCTAATTACTCGCCTTTTCTACAGAATTCTATGTAATAATATATATCCTTTGTTATTAGTAATATAAGTGCTATAATCATACTCTATCTGTTTCTTCATTACTACGTATTTTCTAAAAGTTGATGGGGGATACGATGGGGGAAATTCCAATCAATCAGATCTGAGAGATTATGCCAAGGCAGACAAGACAAAAGACCCGCTACAGTGGCGTCTTCGTAGTAGACCTTTCTTCAGGGGATCAGACTTTTTACATTCGGTTCAAGAAGGATGGTAAATTAATTGAAGAGCGTGCTGGACGTAAAAAACAGGGCATGACTGGCGCAAAGGCCAATCAATTGAGAGTTGACCGAATGGCGGGAAAGTCTGAAACGAATGCCGAGAAAAGAGAGAGACTTCTTTTTCAGGCAGGTCGCTTGAGGATTGGCGGACTTTGGAATGAGTACTTAAGACATAAAGGCGGCAAGTTGAAAGGGTTTCGAACCGATGAAAACCGTTACCAGAATCATCTTTCTAAATCCTTTGGCAAGAAGTTCACTGATGACCTGGTTCCACTAGATATTGATAGACTAGAATCAGCTATGGCAAAAACCCACTCAGCAAAAACAGTCGGTAATGTCCTTGAGTTGCTGAGGCGTATAATCAATTTCGGTATTGAAAAGCAGCTTTGTCCTCCACTAACTTTCAAGATCAGGATTCCAAGCGTTGACAACCAGCGGATCGAAGTCCTCACAGATGAACAGTTTTCAAACCTAAACGAAGTCTGGGATGAATATCCGGACCAACACATCGTTAACATGCACAAGCTTATAGCCTGGACAGGTATGCGACCAGCGGAACCTTGCAAGCTAAAATGGAAAAACATAGATTCAGAACTTGGTCTTTTAACCAAAGTTGATACGAAAAGTGGACGAGACGTCCAGTTGAGGCTCAGCCAAACTGTTAAGCAGATTCTTAAAAGTCAACGGGCACTCTTGGACGATAGTTCACCAACCATGGCAACCAGTGAGTACGTATTTCCCAGGAGAGATGGTCAGAAAAGAGAGCCAGACTCTTGGAGAAAATACGTCAAGTTGATCTGTAATCGTGCTGGAATTCCCAAAACCTATCGCCCCAATACCTGCCTTCGTGATACCATTGCAACTACAATGCTTTCAAATAAAGCATCCTTGGAAGAAGTTGGATATCAGCTTGGCCATGAACCAGGTTCCCCCATGATGAAACGCTACGCAATGTTCGTCACTGAAGCACAGCAGCGTATCGTAGACCGCTCAGAAGAGTTGTTAAAGGAAAAACTAAAAGGCTCAACTCAGGTTAAGCCATGACATCATCATTCCATATTCCTAGGGTTAAAGTTGAAGTAGCCACTCAACTTAAGGACTTCAAAACTCCACTTGAAAAGATTGATTATCTGGAAATCTTGGCCTATGAAATCAGGGATAAACTGGACTGGATGAAAAGACATGAAGCATCGGTAGAACCTGGTAATGAGATAGAATTGTTAAGGCGTAAAGACTCTCTTTCTGCTGAACGTGAAATTACTAAGCAGCTTCGTGATTTGAAATCTGAGTATAAAAAGGATATTGAACGGCGTCAAAAATTGGCATGGCCAGGACATAAAAGATTGCCCTTCCCTATTGTATGGGATCAAGTTACTTACTTGGAGTGGGAGGCTCCAATTGAGGCCAAGGGAAGAAAACATGATTGGTGTTTGTGGTTGCGCCAGGGGTTGATAAAAAATGAAGGGGACGACTGGCGTTTCAAGGACAATATTTTAAGGCACGCCCGGCTTGACGCAATAGACAAGGGTGAAACCGATGATGAAATACTATGGTGCTGTCTTTCCATAGGAGATGAATTTGTTCACTTTCTTGATATTCAGATGGTCAATCCATCCACCCAGCTTCCTACAGGTCGTGGAAAAAGGGCTACGCCTGAGCTTCATAAAGTCATTTGGCGGGCATACAGGTACGCCAGCACCTCAATTGAAATACCAAGTGCCCAGGAGGTTTGGGGTGCCCTGCAGTCAGACCCAATGATGTTTGATCCAGAACGAATTGTAATGGAAGACTCGTTTTCAAAAGACGAATTTTTTTATCTCACCCCAAACTCATCTGAGCCTAAATCCTATAAAAGAATAAGTCTGGATACTCGCCTAAACATACTAAAGAAGAATCCCCCCAAAGTATAGTCCCTGCGTGTTTCATTTGTTGGGGAAACCAACAAATTAACCAACAAATCCACCCCTTATACTGAATTCCATAGCATCCAGAAGAAATTTGGATGAATTGAAACCTTTTATAGGATTGAGTCTATGGAAAAAATAAGTAAAGACCAAAAACTACAAAATTATCTTAATGAGAACGAGGTTGCGGAACGCTTAGGTGTTTCCGTGAAGTTACTTCAGAAGCACCGCTGGGAAAGCAAAGGCCTGCCATACACAAAGTTTGGTGCAAGGGTCATTTATTCAGAACCAGAGGTCGTTGAGTATATGGAGAAACACAGGATTGAGATTGGCAAAGACCTTTTTTGATCTGGCGTTACTTTTAAAGGATCTGTTTCTTGGGAGGAGAATTCCATCATCAAGTTAACTGTTGGCTGTACTACCCCGAAAAAACACTATTGATAAATTTACATGGGACTCCACTAGCCGTTTTTAATTCAAAGCGTTTAACGTAGTTCTGAAATAAACAATTTTATGGAAACTGTAATGCAAAACAAAACTGAAAATAGTCCGGTAATCCCTCCAGTTATGCATGGGAGAACACTAGAATATGCTACTGAAATTGAGGTATTTCGTTCAGAAATACTGAAAGCAGGTCTAACCT
>CAZXSC010000206.1:0-2888 GCA_964643045.1 uncultured Rhodospirillaceae bacterium | reverse complement strand
CCATGGCCCATAAACTCCCAGCCGCCTTCGAGAGCCACTTCAGCAATTCGGGGATAGGTTTCCAGAATAATTCCATTCATCGCGAGTGTTGGAATTACACCATATTCTTTAAATATGCCGCTAAGGCGCCAGAAACCAACGCGGTTTCCATATTCGTGCCAAGACCAATTTGGGATATCCGGCAGTAGAGGTTGTCCCATTGGCGGCGGAAGAATAGTACGAGGTTGTGCCTTAATACTGTCCCAGTGTTCGACGTTCATTATCGTCCAAACTGCCATGCGAGCGTCCTCTGGTAATTTTAAGTGGGGCCGATCGACAATTGCTGAATAAGGAATTCTCTCTCTTGGCGTATCCATTTTAACCTCTCTCCAGTCCAGCCATTTGCTCTAACACACGGCAGACCGATGCAGTGTCAAGTTTATCCATGCCGTTGGCAAGGCCTGAGCGATAGACATCCGTACCTGCTGTAAATAACGGGGTAGGGCATTTAAGTTCCGACGCAAACTCGCCAATAATTTTCATGTCTTTCTGCCAGACGTCCATTTTCATTGTAGCTTCACTATAATTATCATCTACCATCATTGGTGCGCGCAACTCGAAAATTCGTGAGTTCCCCGCACCCTCTTTGATGACGTTAAAAATAGTTTTGGCTTCGAGCCCAGCTTTCATACCAAGGACCATGGCCTCGGCTGAGGCAACGTTATGGATATGTACGAGATGATTAGCAACGAATTTCATTTTGCTCCCGTTACCAAACTCCCCCACATAAAAGATATGGTTTGCGAAACCCTTGAGGACATCTCGACTCATTTCTGAAGCAGGTTTATCACCGCTCACATAAACAGAAAGATCCTTGTTGACGGCCTGGGCTCCCGTACCACTTATGGGACAATCCAGCAAAATTGTTCCATTTTTTGCGAGAGTGTCATGGGCTCCTTGTTTATCGGAAATGGGAAGGGTTGAGCACTCTAAAACGATTAAACTATCTTTATTAGCTTCTTTAATACTATTGTTACCAGTCATTACGTCGTGAAATGCGGTTATGCTGGGTAATGATGTTATCACCACGTCCGATTGCATTGCCACATCTTTTGGAGAAATGGCGGCTTTGCCACCAAGTTTGACTAATGCCTGAATATTAGAATCAATAATATCATATCCACACACATCAAATTTGGCCGTTCTTAAGTTTTGAGCGAAAGATCCGCCCATAATCCCGAGGCCGACTATACCAACTTTCAAAGACATTTTTTTTCCTTACATAAAAAATTTATCATTCTACGGATAGACGCTTGATCAAAATATACTTACCTTAAAATCTGATTTTGTTGCTTAGTTAAATGGCTAAGTTTATCTAAAACATTATCATATTCTGAACAACAAGTTTGAAGTGTTTATTCTTTGGTTATCGCCCTATTAAACCTCGACAGCTAAAAAACGAGAGCATAAACTGCTGAGGAATATTTAGTAAGTGGCAATTCTGGGGGGTAATTTAATGGCACAGCGACCAAAAATTAAAACTGTGAAAAACACACGCATGGAAAAAAATGACAAAACGAAAAAAAAAGGGCTCACGAAAGCTGATGTTATTCGCAAAGGCAAGCAGCTATCTAATTGGGGAAAATGGGGAAAAAATGACGAATTAGGCGTTTTAAATTATATAAAACCGCAGGATATTGTTGAGGCTGCCAAGCTTATAAAGAAGGGTAAGGTTTTTAGATTAGGATTGGAGTTAGATGAAAAAGGTCCACAGAATGGCCTATTTGGTGGGAGATGGAACCCTCTCCATCATATGATGGCGACAGGAACAGATGCTATCTCAGGTCGCCAAGATAAATCCGTTGGCCTCCGTTATGCCGATGATTTTATCAATCTACCTACTCAATGTGCAAGCCAATGGGATGCATTAGCCCATGTTTTTGCAGGGGATAAAATGTGGAATGGGTACAGCGCAAGCTTGGTGGATTCAACGGGTGCTCACAAGAATGGGATTGAAAAATTTGCAAATAAAATGGTGGGCCGCGGCGTGTTACTCGATGTTGCGCGCTACAAAAAGAAGGATCGATTAGCTGATGGATATGGCATAACGATCAATGATTTAAATAGAACAGCTAAGTCACAAGGAATTGAAATTAAACGGGGTGACTTTGTGATAATAAATACCGGGCAAATGGCGGATTGCCTGGATCGGGAAGAGTGGGGTGATTATGGTGGTGGTAATGCACCTGGACTTGCCTTTGAAACCGTTGACTGGATACACGAAAAAGAAATTGCCGGTATTTGTTCAGACACTTGGGGCATTGAGGTTCGTCCGAACGCTACCATTGACGGAACAAACCAACCGTGGCACTGGGTTACGATCCCATATATTGGTATTGTTCACGGTGAAATTTGGTATCTCCGCGAACTAGTGGCAGATTGCGCAAAAGACGGGATCTATGAGTTTTTTCTGTGCGCGCCACCACTGGTGATATCGCGAGGAACTGGTTCTCCAATTAATCCACAAGTAATTAAATAGGGTTAGTTAATTATGGCTCGGCGTTTTGTTGATATTTCTATGCATCTTGAAAACGATGTAATTTCAGATCCACCGGGTTTTGGTCCCGAGATAGAATATTTCACTCATAAAGATACTGCAGCGGATGTTGTCAGCTATTTTCCAGGACTCAGAGAAGATGATTTGCCTGAGGGTGAGGGCTGGGCGATCGAAAAAATTAATTTGGTCACGCATAACGGCACGCATTTGGATGCTCCTTATCATTTCCACTCGACAATGAATAAAGGAGAGCGTGCGATAACCATTGATGAGGTTCCCCTGGATTGGTGTTTTCGTCCAGGTGTTAAGCTAGATTTTAGCAAAATGGAAGACGGTTATGTTGTGACGCCTG
>CAZXSC010000205.1:0-2949 GCA_964643045.1 uncultured Rhodospirillaceae bacterium | reverse complement strand
GTGAATTCCAGAATTCAAGTTGATAAGTGTTGAAGTCCGACAGGAGGTCGGTAGCCAATGCAACTTGATGCCTATAAAAAAACTGTAGAGCTTTTAGTCACGGTCGTCCGTGGCGTTGGCTGCGCCGTTTTCAGGCCAAAAGCTGACATATTAGATTTTGACATTTTGAAGGTAAGGTAATGCCATTACTTGATGCTGTTAATAATCTAAACTCCTTACAAATGTCGGCTATCCAACAGTCAAAACATTTGGCGCGCCCAATTGGTAACGGTAACCTGATCGCACAGGGAAATTTTATCCTTCCCGAACTGCGGGGTATAGGAGATAGAGAAACAACAACTATCAGGTCCTTTACTCGTTCAGGCCGAGCAAGCAAGCTAACTGCTGAATTCAAAAGGGTGCGATCTGATATCGTTAGCGTTGATATAATGGCTAACGGTGACAAACGAGCTGGCATCGCATCCATAAATATACATTTTTTTGAAAACGGTAATATCCGGGGATATGACACAAATGGCACGGGTGTTGTCAACTCCATTAGCGCACCCAAAATTGAATTTTTGAAAAGCGGTATTAAAACACAACTATCTTTCAATACGGAATCTTCCCGTCCAACCGCTTATGCGCCCGCAACACATCTTCGTTCATTAGATTATAGGTCTTGGAGCTTGACACCGCGTATAATAAAGATTCTCGAAGGGGTTGGTGATCCAAATACCGCCTCGCCCGAACTCGAACGTGCAAAAAATATCCTTTACAATAGAAATGCTATCATAGGTGCCTATGGTATAGATGTATTAACCGGCACAACAGCAGATGAATTGATAGTAGGTGGCGCGGGAAATGATGACATAACGGCAGGCGATGGTGATGATACCGTTAAAGGTGGCCTTGGTGATGATATCGCCAGGGGCGGAAACGGCGCAGACAGTCTATTTGGTGGATCCGGTAATGATACTCTTGAAGGAGGCGCCGGAAACGATATCCTGTATGGGGGCATAGAAGATGATGTCCTCGAAGGCGGTATGGGAACCGACACACTTGACGGTGGCGCGGGAAGCGATACGGCCAGTTATTCGGCTGAAACAGGATCGGTAACCGTTAATCTTGAAAACCAAACAGGCACTGATAGTGGTGGTTCAACCGACACGTTCACTAGTATTGAGAATGCTACTGGTGGTTCGGGAAACGATTCACTCACCGGCAGCGCCGGAATTAATGTACTGAATGGTGGCAGCGGCGATGATACTCTCGATGGCGGTACAGGTGCCGACACTATAAACGGCGGCAATGGAAGCGATACGGTGAGTTATTCCAACGATAATGCCGCCGTAATAGTGGATCTGGCCAACAACTATGCCACAGACGGTGGCGTATTATGGCAACCGGGAACCAATGCAAGGGATACACTTTCCAGTATAGAGAACGCCACTGGCTCCGCCTACAATGACACCCTAACAGGCGATACTGGACCTAATATATTAAATGGTCTCGCCGGAAATGACACAATCAGTGCCGGAGATGGCGATGACAGACTGATTGGTGGTGCCGGCGATGATATACTGACTGGTGGTAACGGCTCAGATTATGCCGATTATTCCGGTGATCCCGGACCAGCGACTATCGACCTCATAAACGGCACCGCAACTGATGGATGGGGCAACACCGATACCCTTGACGGCATTGAAAATATTATGGGTTCGGCCTCCATTGATACATTGACAGGAGATGCAAACGATAACGTCCTAAATGGCAACTCAGGTAATGACACAATAAATGCAGGCAGTGGAGATGATACACTAATAGGTGGTAGAGGTGCCGACACATTAAACGGTGAAGCTGGTACAGATACCGTCGATTATACGGATGATGGAGGTGCAGTCACCGTCGATTTGGAAAATCAAACCGGTGTTGATGGATGGGGCTCAACCGATACGTATACAAGCATCGAAAATGCTACGGGTTCAGGATTCAATGACTCTCTTACAGGGAGCACAGGCGTCAACACCATAATTGGTGGGGGCGGAAATGACACAATTTTTGGCACCACAGGATCAGACACCTTAACCGGTGGTACGGGAACGGATACGGTAAACTATGCAAACTCGGCAGCCGCTGTTACCGTTAATCTCGCTGCCGGAACCAAAACGGATGGTGCCGGCAATAACGACACTCTCTCCACTATTGAAAATGTGACTGGCTCTTCCGACGATGACAACCTGACCGGTGATGGCAATGCCAACGTCTTGCGAGGTGAGAACGGTGATGATGTCATCGATGGGGGCGGTGGGAGTGACCAGCTTTACGGTGGTGCTGGAACAGATAACTTAACCGGTGGTGCCGGAAATGACATACTTAATGGTGGTGCTGGAAACGATACTTTGATCGGCACCTCCGGTACAAATACCCTTGAAGGTGGAACGGGTAATGACACCCTGACCGGTGGAACTGGAACAGATACCATTACTTATGCAAATGCCGGTAGCGCGGTGATCGTTGACATGTCTGCAGGGGCCGTAGGTGCTGGATCGGCAACCGGTGGAGATGGATCCGATTCATTCACCGGCATTGAAAATGTTACCGGCTCAAACAGCAATGATACCCTTACCGGTGATAGCAACGCTAACGTGTTAACTGGCGGCGGCGGCAACGATAACATCGACGGCGGTGATGGAAATGACACTCTAAATGGAGGCACAGGCAACGATGCCTTAACGGGTGGCGTAGGTAATGACACCCTGACCGGTGGATCCGGTACCGACACCTTAACCGGTGGAACAGGAAACGATAACCTTGATGGCGGCAGCGATAACGACACCCTGACCGGTGGATCCGGTACCGACACCTTAACCGGTGGAACAGGAAACGATAACCTTGATGGCGGCAGCGATAACGACACCCTGACCGGTGGATCCGGTACCGACACCTTAACCGGTGGAACAGGAAACG
>CAZXSC010000204.1:0-2969 GCA_964643045.1 uncultured Rhodospirillaceae bacterium | reverse complement strand
GATTTGAGGTTACGTGTTTATTATTGAGATCTGGGTCATTCCAGATAAATGGCACCCTGATCATGCCGTGCAAGTGTAGTGGCCCTTTAAGCATTAAGCCGTGGTCTCCCATGTAATCGCCGTGATCCGAGGTAAAAATAATTACTGTGTTTTCGTCTAGGTTTAGCTCTTTAAGTTTGGCAAGGACCCGGCCAATTTGGTCATCGATCATCGTAATCATGCCAAAAGTCAAGGCCATAGCTTCTTGGATTTCACGTGCATCGGCCATATACGGCATTTGGGTGTCCCGGACCGCTTCACCTTTTTCTAGTTGATTTCTGAGGAAAGTCTCCATATTCGAGTCGCCATCGTTAACTGTATTTGGCACGGGCATATCATCTGGATCGTACATATCCCAATATTTTCCTGGAGGGGTAAATGGGTGATGTGGGTCCGGAAAAGAACACTGAATAAAAAATGGATTGTCGTCACTAGATTTAGAGTGTTGATCTAAGTAATCCAGTGTCATGTCACCAATATAAGCAGAAGGGTAAAGCTCTTCGGGTAATTTTGTCTTCCAGGCTTGCGGTGTTGTAATTCTATTATCCGACTGACAATTTTCCCGGCCTCGTAGTTTATTGCCATTTGGATCTTTCCTAAGTAGCCAACGTTCATAAGCACCGCCAACTTCATCTGAATGCTCAGTGCATAAGTCGACATGATTAAATCCATAAAACGGCAAAATGACATCATGTTCGTCATTATCCCGCCAAAAATTTGGATTTTCATTTTCATATTCAACTCCGCGCATGTTCCAATCGAATGCTTGTATCGGAATTCCTTTATCATCGACTGCGAAATCTTCCGAAGAGGGCGACCAAAGGGGCTTTTTGCCCGTCATATTTTGAAGATGCGATTTGCCAACTAGAGCAGTCTTGTATCCATTGTCGGTGAGGTGCTCAACAAAAGTTCTTGCACTGACTGACAATGGTGTACCATTGCATCTGACCCCATGCACGGATGGCATTCGACCTGTCATCAAGGATGATCTATTCGGCTGACACAGCGGATTTGCCACATAAAATCGATCAAATTGGGTGCCGTTATCTGAAATTTTGTCAATATTGGGAGTTTTTACAATTTTGTTACCATAGCATCCCAGATTATCGGCCCGATGCTGATCGGTAATGAATAAAATGAAGTTTGGTTTTGCCATATTGATACTCTAAATTAAGTCGTTCTTGGGTTTAATATTTTTTTTAGGTCTAATTTTTTTGTTGATGCTCGCAAAATACATTTTGATTTACATTCACTCAATAGAAAATAATACTTATCAGCATATAGCTAAATTTACCATATTAGTGAATTATATTATTTTCTATTATTACTTAAATGAGAGTTGAACTTAATGAAACTTTACAAAATTAAAGTATTTCACCGATATATCTTTATTTTACAACGGAAAAAAAATGACCCAAAAATTTTTTCCCCCATTTAAGACACAGGGTCTCATAAGCAGAGAGGATATAGAGAATGGTTTGCTCGAAGGGATGATTACTGAGAGTGAACGAAAGGGATATTTTCGTCGATTACCGGAAAGTGAAAGAGACCAATCGCGCTGGAATATTTTAGCAAAGCTTCCCGAAACTGAAGATGTCTGGTTATATGCGTACGGCTCGTTGATATGGAGTCCAATGGTAAAATTTTCTGAAAGGTGTCATGCGCGACTATTCGGTTATCATAGGCAGTTCTGCATGTGGTCTAAAATAGGTCGAGGAACTCCTGACCAACCAGGGCTAACTTTGGCACTTGAGCCGGGCGGGTCGAACAATGGCATAGCTTATCGAATACCAGCAAAGTTGGCTGAGAAAGAGCTGCGTATTGTATGGAATAGAGAAATGATTGGTGGCTCCTATATTCCAAAGATTGTTAAATTACATACTAAAAAAGCAGAAAAAATGGGTTCAATATCTGCAATTGCATTTGTGATGAACCGAGAACATGAGAATTATACTGGAAAGCTCGATCAAGAACGCGTGGCTGGGGTCATAGCATCGGCGGAAGGTCCTCTAGGTAAGTGTCGTGACTATTTGTTTAATACGGTTGCCCATTTAGACGATTTAGGGCTTCCTGATCAGAAATTATCTTGGCTCGCAAAACGGGTCAGCGAATTACAAAAATAAGTTTAGACTTCAACAAAATTTTTATTTCCCCCCTTTTTTGTTTTCTCTGCAATTTTTACCAGTTCGCGGCGTAAGACTTTATTGGCTGCGTTTCGAGGAAGGCTTTCGATAAATAGATAGGCTTTTGGAGATTTATACCTTGCCAACGGCGATTTTTCCACATGTGCTTTGATTTCCAAGGGATCAAGACGTTTATCGGCCACGATACAGGCTACCGTCATTTCGCCCCAATTCACGTCTTTAATGCCGATTACCGTTGCTTCTTTTATTTCGGGATAGGAAATCAGATAAGGTTCTATTTCAGATGGATGAATATTTTCGCCACCAGATCTTATCATATCGCCAGTGCGGCCGATAAGGTCATAGTCGCCGTCTTCTCTTACCAGACAGACATCACCCGTATGATACCAATTGTTGATAATTGCTTCTGCAGTAGCATCAGGTCGATTGAGGTAGCTGGAAAACATTTGATCCGGGGTCATATCAACAATTAATTCACCCTCTTCCCCTTTTTTTACAACTTCGTCGGTGTTGCCTCCAATTTTAATTATGCGGGTTTGACAGTAAAACCCAGGCCGCAAACGAATATGCTCACCTACCGGATCTGGATTATAAAGCGGACACATTATTTCCGTAGTGCCATAAATATGAAAAATTTTTGCTGGCCATTCTTTGTCAATCTTACCCAACAAGTCGGGCATAATTTCAGCACCTCCATAAAGCACGGTTTTTAAACTTGCCATTTTCTTAGCGCTATAATTGGGTGCTTGTGTTATTGCAAAGTACAACTGGGGGACGGCAAACATG
>CAZXSC010000203.1:0-3039 GCA_964643045.1 uncultured Rhodospirillaceae bacterium | reverse complement strand
GGTCTGCCGGGATACCTTTTCCAACAATACGGCCTGTGACTGAAACAAATTGGTAGTATATGTAAGTGATACCTAGTTCTTTAATTTTTTCGCTTACTTCTTTAATAAGCTTGTCACGACCTTCAGCAGCCACATAATTTTCAATATCCATTCGATCCATAATTTTACTCCCTACTTTTTATGATCGGGTTTTTTCCCCGTTTAATTAATTGTTACTCACCTCTTCATGTTAACTCCACGGAAATGGGCTACTTGACACAGGATGCAACTCCCCTTTCTCAAATCTGTCGAAACGGAATGGCTCGAGCAGTTCCTGCTCTTCTCCTAGGATCTCATCAGCAATTAGGTGTCCAACTCCCAGCATCTTATAACCATGATTACTATCAGCAATTACAGTTGCATTCTCATTAAAATGGTCAAAAACAGGGAAACTATCTGCTGTAAAACACCCAATTCCACCTGAAGCTTCTCGATGATATTTTGGCATCATACCCTCAAAACGTTTGTGGCAGTGAGCCAATGCAGAAACCCACATATGAGCAAACTCTGGGCTCGATACAAACTCTGGGCTTGAAGGACCATAAGGATCTATCGCAACTTTATCAACTTGAGTTTCTACCTTATAAGGAGCAGCGCCACCTTGTATACCTCCAAAATGCCAATCGGGTTTATAATATATCCCCCACAAATCGTCAGCAATAACTGAGCCATCTACATCCGATATTAGAGTCGCATCGGTATCGACATGAATTACAGGGGGAGTCTTTCCATCATTCGTCAACAACATTTCGGGCTCAACTTGAAGTACTCCCTCCTCCAACTGCCAAAAACGCCACATCTCCACATCTTTATGAACTACCCCCTCAAGATCCTTTAAATCAATTTTTTTTGGCAGATTAAGCATTCGCCAAAAATCCCGCACCCAGGGACCAACACCAATAATTACATGGGAGCAAGTCATAATGCCACGGTCAGTTTCTATCTTTGAAACAGCATTTGATCCATTCTCCTGGATTAAATTTTTGACTTCGACACCAGTCAAAATTCTAACGCCTAAATCTTCAGCTTTTTTTGCTAAACCGTAAATAGATTTTGTATTATTAGCATAACCCCCACGTTTTTCATGTAAAATCGAAGTGATTCCTTTTGCCTGCCAATCGTCAAAAAGTTTACGCATGTAGCTTATTGAGGCATCGAATCCTTCTATAAATATACTCTCATAGCCAATCTCCTGTTGCTCAGAAAATATCTTTCCGACATCGTCACGCATAGATTCGCAAGAAACTTGCATATAACCAACAGGGTGATAACTAAATGCCTCTGGATCACTTTCCCAGACCCCGACAGAATGTGCCATTAAGTTTCTCATAGCAGGTTGGAAATAATTATTGCGCACAACGCCACAAGCGATGCCCGAAGCTCCAGCTGCTATGCCCGTTTTATCAAGAACAATAATTCGCCCTTCGACATTTTTGCCGGCTTCCCTTAGTTTTTCAGCCAAACGCCATGCTGATGACAGCCCATGGATACCTGCTCCTATCACCACATAATCTGCATGTTCTGGAAAGGCCATTATTTCTCCCAGTTTTTTTCAAAATCAAAAAGAAGCCACCCTCACATCTTCTCCAAATAATGTTATAGATATCTCCAATACACAACCCATTTGATCCAATTTTATATCAAAATAGAATAATTACTTTTTTTGGTATATTTTTGGTATAGTTTAACAAAACCTTTTTGGATGACCAATGAAACAAAATCATAAATCACGCTGTGGTGCGCCAGAAATCGCAAGCAATTTGCGGCAAAAAATCAATAGTGGCCTTTTAAAAACGAGTGAAAGATTACCTGCTGAGAGACAGCTTGCTGATACACATGGCGTCGCCCGTGGCACTGTTCGCAAAGCATTAAATATCTTGGCGATTGAGGATATTGTGGATATTCGACCAGGCAGCGGAACATTTGTTAAATTTACACAATCAGAGGTTGCTCATACAATCATAGAAAATGCTAGCCCACTTGAATTGATTGATGCCCGGTTCGCCCTTGAACCACATATTTGTCGACTGGCAGTACTGCATGCCACTCAACAGGACTTAGATAAAGCTGATCAACTTCTCTTACAAATGGATGATAGCGTCAATGACCCAAACAGGTTCTCTGAAGCTGATAACGCATTTCATACATTACTAGTTGAGACCACAGGAAATAGGCTTTTGATTTGGATCATGTCTCAAATTAATACCGTTCGTAATCAGGAACAATGGTCCAGAATGCGGCGCCTCACACTAAATGAAGACTCAATCGCAGAATACAACAACCAGCATCGACAGGTATTAGAAGAATTGAAAGCACGAGAGCCAGAACGCGCGGCAACATTGATGCTAGAACATCTTGAGACAGCACGCCTTTCTCTTACCAGAGTTACTTCAACTTGAAACAAAGGCTTTTATAGAATTTAAGAAATTTGTTTCAATTAACTTGAGCCGCGGTCTGTAGCCAGTTTATATAAAACCTCTCTGCGAGCCTGTTAAAATGGTTCATGTTGTCTATACACGAATTTTTTAAGGCTCCGGTACCATTCTTTCCCAACATCTCGTGGAGTGCAGACTGATAAGAGGGGATTTTTGCCCAATTTTCCACTGTATCAGGCTCAACTTCTATGTGAAATTGCATTGAGTAGGCCCTTGGGCCCCAACTCATCGCCTGAACGTTACATAATGGAGAAGTAGCAAGGCATTTTGCTCCAACAGGCATTTCACTAACCTCGGCCCCATGCCATTGGAGACAAGAAAATTTTTCAGGAAAATCATCAAATATGATTTCAGACTCAGCACTATTGGTTAGAGAAACCTCCATTACGCCTATTTCTGGGTGTTGTGATTTATCACATCTACCGCCAAGTGCCTCAGCGAGAAGTTGGTGCCCTAAACATAAACCTAGGAATGGAATTCCCCGGGCTTCAACGGCCTCCTTTATAAATTTTTTTTCATCGTGAAGCCAAGGGTATTTATTTTCTTCCCATACATCCATTGGCCC
>CAZXSC010000202.1:0-3083 GCA_964643045.1 uncultured Rhodospirillaceae bacterium | reverse complement strand
TGGGGCGTAGCCAAGTGGCCTAAGGCACCGGCTTTTGATGCCGGCATTCGGAGGTTCGAATCCTCCCGCCCCAGCCACCATCGGCGCCCAACGCAATAAATGACTTGCGCAGCTCCGGCAGTCTGTACTTCCAAACCCCTTAAGGGGAAACTTAAAGTCTTTTGATTTTTCCAGAACTCTTAAAAGCCTGCACTCATTATCATCAAAGAAAGTCATCGCATATGTATCTGCAACGACGGATAGCTGATCAATATGCCAATGTATTTTCTTTTTTCGATTACAATGACGCAGCAATCTGGCGCGCACGCCACCCGGACCATAAGCACTTCCAGCATAAATATACCAACTTGGTGAGAAATCCACTTTATTTGAATGTTTTGTAGATATTGTTGCTAGACTTAAAAGATTTAATAATAGTAAATAAGCACCCTTACCTGCTGGCAGGCCCTTAATCTTCCTCCTGTCTAATATGGATTGCTCTAAACCTAATTCCTTCAACCTTGCTGTCAACAAGGCAAATGAATTATTTGTCTCAACATTTTTCATGTTTCATTTTATTCTGTCTACAATTTACATGAGAAAAAAATAATTGCTCACCATCAATTTTATAACTGTTTATAGCTACCTGTCCCTCTTTAGAAATCAGCCAGTCAATAAATTCCTGGCCATCTTTCGCCTTAATATGTTTGTATCTTTTAGGATTTACAAGGATTACTCCGTAAGGATTCATTAAACTGCTACCACCATCGTACAATATAACTAAATTGGCTTTATTCTTGAAGTTTAGCCATGTTCCTCGATCCGTTAATGTATAAGCAGCCTTAGCTGCGGTTATATTTAATGTTGTCCCCATACCACTACCAACTTCGTGATACCATTTTCCTGCATGGTTTTTAGGGTTTATCGATGTAAACCTCCAAAGCAATAGTTCTCGTTTGTGGGTTCCCGAATTATCACCCCTCGATATAAACTTATTCTTCGAAACGGCAATTTTAGCAAATGCCTGCTTCACCCGTTTTACCTTCCGAATATTAGCAGGATCACTTTTTGGACCAACAATGACAAAGTTATTATACATCACATCAAAACGCTTAACTCCGAAGCCTTTCTTGACAAAATCCAACTCAGATGGCTTATGATGGACAAATAGCACGTCGGCATCGCCATTTTGCGCAAGGCGTAAGGCTTGCCCTGTGCCAACTGCAACCACGCGTACATCAATACCACTTTTATTCTTAAAAATAGGTAGAATTTTGTCAAATAACCCAGAGTTCTGTGTTGAAGTCGTTGATGCGACAATTATAAAACGCGTTTCCGCATTGCTTACATGTGCAAAAAAAGCAATGGATAAAATTGTAATAATCTTTAAATCTTTCTTCGTCATAAACATCCCAAGGAGCCAGAGCACATCAAATTTAATCGACTAGACCAGTTTACCAAGTTATTTTAGATCTAATAGAACATTATTGTTACAAGACACTACTCTAAATTAATAATACCAAATGATAATACCTTGTTCATATAAATACTAATCTTAATCTGAAGGAGAAAGGTGATTTGAATGGGAAGTCAAAATAACCCTTACGCTGCTGCTTATGCGCGTAAAATCCTAATAACCAAAAACCAAAAACCAAAAACGTTAGGAGGGATCAAATCAAGTAAACACCGCGTAAAACCAATAAATAAACATGGCAACTATGAAGGCACCGATGTTGGGTTTACATCAAATTCAATCGAAAAACCTGTTAGAAAAAAAACGGCACAAAAAAAACGAAAAAAGCCCATCGATCGGCATGGTAATTATGATGGCACTGATGTGGGGTTTACCGCCAACTTTGAGGAATAGCTTATCCTAACTATTTAATTTTTCAGACTAATACTGACTTTGAATTTAGTTGAGTAAATCCTAGAACCGGTCTTATACCCGATTGAAACATCAAGCTAGAGGCCCCGACAATTCTCCAGCTGACACAATTTCCTGATCATCGAGGAGAATTGTGCAGTTGCGCATTGGCAAATCAAAATGACAGCTTGTAAAACGATCAGCAAACTCATTTGCTCCCGTTGAAATCAGAAAATTCCCAGCGAACGCGCGCAATTCCGTACAATTTACATGTAGCTTATCATACATCATCAAAGCATCCCAGCGAGCTGCAGGGTTCAAACCCCAACCAACATGAGAAATACCATACGCGTTAGGATCTTCAAATCCTGAATAATAGGAGCGCATCAAGTCTGCGTCTAGTCCTGTTCCTTCAATAGAGGTTACAAAATCATTTTCAATTAGCAACGTAACAGGTGATTCAAAATAACGTTTAAAGGTTAGATTAACGTCACCAGAATTTAGGACCACCCTGCCATTAACGGTATTTGCAACAGGAAAAAATAAGGCTAGACCTGCCGGCCAATAAGCAACTTTCTCTCCGGATGACAAATATCCGGCTCCTGCACGGCACGGTGCATCTTTGATCTCAACATTTAATTCCGTGCCGAATGGAGAATGAACGCGCATTGACCCTGATTTTTGCAGCAGTTCTAAACTTTTTTCGACTTTGGGTTTTAATGAAGGATCTGGCATACAACGCTCTAATACTTCAGGGTGCTCATTCGAGATCATCAATATACGCCCCCCAGCCTCAAGGATCGACTGTAATTCTCTCGAATGCAACATGCCTTCGACCGTGCAATCAATGATTAAGTCGCACGCAGCCAACGCAGGAAATATGGCGTCATAACCTTCCATCGCGTAACACGATCCTGTCGATCGAACAGGAACAGGGTCTTTCAGCTTAGGCGATGGTATTCTTATACGAATAGGTTTAGCCCCAATTCGCAATAACGCATGTTCAGATAGATCAACCAACACTCGGCGCGATTGTGATTCTGATAAGATGGCTATGGTCTCACCCGAGGCAACTCCACTGAGTAAGAAGCTTTGTTCAAAACAATCAATGGGTATGTAGAGTTAGATATGATGAAGAAATTGGTGGATTAACAGTTTCAAATGATATGCTATTTTATATCGTTACAGGTGAAGTTGTTAACGTAGCTGATTGGAATGATTAAATGAAGCGCTTCCTACC
>CAZXSC010000201.1:0-3112 GCA_964643045.1 uncultured Rhodospirillaceae bacterium | reverse complement strand
TTCCAGTTCATGCCGTGAGGAGCTAAGGTTGTTTTACGGGGTGGCTTGAAAACTTTACCCCGAGCTTTAATACTCCAAGTATCTGGGTCACTTTCGTCAAATTCAATAGGTGTAATTCGTATCAACTTATCATCTTTTACGTAGAGAAATACTGGGCCACCATTTGTCATATTTGTATATCGGGTGATGCCGCGACCCATCTCAATGCCGTATTTCCACCCGACGGTCTGGGTTTTCATAATTGTTTGTGTAAACCAAAGGGTAAGTTCGTCCAGTCCCTCTAGAGACAACAAAAAATCCTTCATTGCGTTGATCTGCTCGAGCTGGTTAATCGGTGGCATTAAAAGCCGAGCCGCAATGTCAGCAGTTTTGAATGTTAAGACAACATCGGCATCTTCTCTAATACCGGCGCCGGAATGGACTTTTCCATTTTTAAAAACAAACCAACGGCCAACCGTATTGGCTTTGGTTTTCATCTGTGCAGTAAAGTTTTTTTCTTTTAGGCGATTTCTAAAAGTCTCATATTGTAGCGCGCGCAGCCATATAAGGAATCGCAACCCAAATAATATTATCGAGAACTTTAACGGGCCCATAAGTGTATTCTCCATTAGATTGAAAGATGAGAGTTTCTCGGAAAGATAGCTGTGGTTCTCATCTATCTGTAACTGAATCATTTTATCGGGCAATTGGGAGATGTAAATATCTATCTCATAATATGGGATCTTATTTCAGGTGTGTGTGGTAACATGGTTCAGACGGTTAAAGTACGCGTTCTACTTAAATTAAGATTAACGTTCATTGTAAAAAATTTGGCATTAGATTGTTATGACAGCTATAGTCGGCAGGTTTTTGAATCGTTGACCGCAAAAAATTTTCTGGATAATGTCTGTTTAAGTTAATTTAAATTAGTGGGGCATCTATGAAAGTAAATCGCTTAAGCGGTGTCGCGTCATACGAAGCAGGTGGTCATTTTGACATGAAAGGATTCCGTCTCCAAGGTCATGATGCTAGTGATTGCAAAAACTTTTGGGTCGGATTATCTTATTTTTTGCCGGGCGGTGGAACCACACACACAGCAACGCCCCTGGAAAAATGTTACGTATGCATCGGAGGTAAGATTACAATTAAAACTGATGATGATGAGGTAACTTTGAGCAACTTAGATTCTATTTATTTGGAGCCGGATGAAGGACGTTCGATAATCAATAATACCAATGAAATTGCTACAATTTTGGTGATTATGCCATACCCGCCGAATTAACATCAATTTGCAGTTTTGGCCTTTTACATTTAGTGTTCAAAATAAGTGCCTGGATAGACTAAAACATGTTTACATGTTTTCTTGGTAGGCGAGACCTGTATATTGTCCTCCTCCATATACTAGCGGCTGGCCACCGTTGGCCTCTATTCGGCAGCCTATGATATGGCCTATGAAGATGGAATGGGTGCCGGCTGAAATTTGTTGGGTAACTTCGCAATCAAAATTTACCAAGGCTCCGTCGAGGCAAGGAGCTCCTGTGACGATCGTTGACCATGTGCCCAGTTCAAATCGCTCGGACCTGTCCGCACCGTCCATACCAGCAAATCGGGTAGCTATGTTTTCTTGTTCTCGGTCCAGTATATTCAGTGCAAATTTCCCAGCGTTTTCAATAAGTTCATGGTCGCCAGCTTCAGTATTTACACATATAAGCAATTGCGGGGGTTCAATAGAGACTGAGCAAACTGCGGTTGCTGTTAAACCACCACGAGTTCCATTATGAGCGGCCGTTATGATATTGACTGTAGCCACTAGTTCTCGCATACCCTTTTTAAAAGTATCTGCAGATATACCTTCTTGAACACTCATGCTAGTTACCCCGGTTAGTTGTTATGTTTCTTTTTATCATTAGTGGAATTAGCGTATTTTATATTGAACAAAAAGCAATAGCTATCTGGGAAGTAGTTATATTTCACAGAATGAAAACTATGCAAGTGGTCGTAAGACACAAAATTTTTACAAAGTAATGATGTTTAAAATAACTAGACCAGAATTTAGGCCTTTTATAGGGGGTGTATATTTGTTAGTAAGAAATGTCGTATGGGGATGAAGAATTGTTCTTTGGCCCAAATATTAATTTTCATTGGGGAGATATAAGATGAATTTGTTTAAAAAATCTCTGCTAGGCCTAGCTGTTGCAGGATTTGTTGCTGGCTCATTAGCTGCAGTATCGCCAGCAAATTCTAAAACGATCACTATTCGAATAGCATCAGGTCATCCGCCAACGGTTGTCTATGCGGGTCTCATGAAAACATTTTTTCAACCTGAACTAAAAAAGGCTATAGAATCAAAGACAAAGCATAAGGTTAAATTTATTGAAGGTTATAGTGGTTCAATTGTGAAAGTCTTCGATACGTTTGAAGGAATCGAGAATGGCATCGTCGATGTTGGAGGTTTTTGTTTTTGTTTTGAAAGTTCCAAGTTAAAAATGCATGCTTTCCAAATAATGCTTCCATTCGGCACTATGGATCCTGTCAAAAGCGTTGCGATTGCTGCGAGTATTTACAAGAAATTTCCAATATTAGAAAAATCGTTTCAAAAATATAATCAGACTATGCTCGCTCGAATTGGTGATGGCGGATATAATCTTGGAACTAATTTTCCATGGAAAAAAGTTTCTGAACTCAAGGGTCACAAAATTTTGGGGGCTGGCCTCAATCTAAATTGGCTGAAGCAGGCTAATGTTGGTATTATTGCTGTCACGGATGGATTGCCGGGATGGTATAAAAAAATCCAGAATGGTGTCGCTGAGGGTGGCATAATGTTTCCAAGTGCGTGGGGGCCGGTATTTAAACTCCATGAAGTTGGGAAGTTTTACACAGAAATTGGATTTGGTTCGATTACTTGGCATGCCCTAAATGTTAACAATCGATATTGGAATTCATTGCCTTCAGAAGTTAAGCCTATTTTCAAAGAAGTGGCGGCTCGTTTTGAATTGTTGACGGGTTCGCATAATAAGACGGCTTATGACTGGAACATGAATTGGCTAAAAAAGAACATAACAGTTACCAGATTGCCTGCTGATGTTCGGCAGAACTGGGCGCAAAAGCTAGCTAAATGGCCACAAGCGCATGC
>CAZXSC010000200.1:0-3201 GCA_964643045.1 uncultured Rhodospirillaceae bacterium | reverse complement strand
GCTACCGACCTCCTGTCGGACTTCAACACTTATCAACTTGAATTCTGGAATTCACGCCCAGAACTCACTTGAAACGGCAATTTCTATTGCGGTTTCAACTAATAGGCCTTTTTCGGCCATTCGTTGTTTTAATTTCTGCAGTCTTTAATAGATTTTTCATAAAATATCAAGAATTCATGCAGTTTTGCTTAATTTTTTTAATCTATATATCTTCCGGTAAGTTGTGCGCATTCTTTTTGGCTCAATCCGCGCAATAGCGCTTCTCGGATATAAGTTTTATAGATATCTCCCGTTTCCCAATTCGGGGCGTTGTTTTTTATAGCAATCGAGCACAGGTAATTGTTTGTAATTAGGGTCATATCAAAAAAATTTACCCGGTGGTCAAAATAAACACGCTCTGCTTCTTCTAAGTCATTAGACCATATGCTGGCCGAATTTGATATCAGCAGCCCAAGTGTTAACCCGAGTATTATTATATTTTGCATAAACAATTCTATCATAAGAATAGAAGATAGGAAGTACTTTACTTTAATGTTATTAGTGTGAATGTTGTTTTGATTTGTTAGTTTGCGAATATCTTGTGTCTTTCTTATTTACAGTTATTTTAACCCGTTCGTTGTTGGTGAGATTTTTGATATTAGTTGATGATCATAGAATATGGAGTGTAAATGCGTCTTTCCTTCTTTATCCAACCTGTTCATCCATTGGAACGCAACTATGTAGAAATTTTAAATGAGGATATTGAGGCTGTAGTTCTTGCAGATAGGCTAGGATATGAAGAAGCGTTAATTGGCGAGCATTTTACAGATTTGGCGGAACCAATCACATCGTGTTTAATGTTCATCTCGCGGCTGATTTCTGAAACGGAAAATATCAAACTCGGCTCAGGGGTTTTGAACCTTCCTGTTTACCACCCTGTGATGGCTGCGGCCCAGATAGCGATGATGGATAATATGCTCGAAGGAAGGTTTATTTGGGGCATCGGCCCTGGAGGCCAGCCATCTGATATTGAGGCCTTTGGCAATTCAGAACTTGATCGAAACAAAAAAATGGTTGAGGCCTTTGAACAAATTATGGAATTGTGGTGGGGCAACCCACCGTTTGACTTAACCGGTGACTATAATTCTATATCGACACGACAGACACATTTGCCTGAAATTGGGCAGGGATTAATTCCAAAACCATGGCATAAACCCCATCCGCCGATTCTAGTGACCGCACTTGCCCCCTATTCTAAAGGTATAACCCTTGCTGCGGAACGGGGCTGGCATCCGATTTCTTGTCAATATGTCCAAGCTCATTGGGTAAAAACTCATCTGCCAAAATACCTTGAAGGCCTTAGAAATGCTTGTCTGCCAGAAGATCCAAATGGATGGAGAGTGGCAAAATGTATATTTGTTGCCGATGACCAGAAAACTGCCGATTCTTATGCAAAATCGGAAGATGGTCCCTATGGCTATTATTTCTCTAATCTAATGAAAAAATTGGGAAGTGGTGGGAGACTTGGTTTATTCGGTGTTAGGCCTGACCAACCAGTCGAGCAGATCACTTTACAACAATCACTGGACACTCAGGTTATAGCTGGAACCGTTGATAGTGTAGTTGATCAGATACTTGAACTACGGGAAGAGGTAGGCGCGTTCGGCACTTTAGTGTATACAGGCCTTGATTGGGCGGATAAATCGCTTTCTAGGCGGTCAATGGTATTGATGGCAGAAGAGGTATTACCGAGGGTAAATAAAATTATCAATTAACCTCTTCTCGAAAAAAAATAAAAAATTAGCTAATAATAAGTTGTTCTTGGTGGAAATATTAGAAAAGAAAGAAAAACTAATGCGTAGTTTAATCGAATCTTTAAAGGAACGGGACGCCCTCCAAATCGTGACTAAAAAGGTTAATCCTAAATTTGAACTTGCTGCTGTTACCAAGGCGGTGCAGCAATCTTCAAATAAAGCTGTTTTTTTTGAGAATGTGTTGGGCAGCGATCTACCCGTAATAACTAATATTTATAACAGCCGGCAAGAGCTTAGTCGCTTTATTGGGGCGGAGCCAGAAATGTTTTGTGCCGTTTGGAACAGCCTTTATTCAAAAACCAGTGCGCAAGATCACGATAGCATTAAAGTCATTGATCGCCCATTGGACCTTGTTGATCGCAGGCTGAGTGATCTCCCATTGATTACGTATCATGAAGAAGATGTGGGTCCTTATTTTACTTCAGCTATATTTCTGGCCAAATCACCAGAAACAAATGTTGAAAACCTATCTTTTCACCGTGGTATGTATGTCAGTGATAAAGAAATTCGGATTAGACTTGGCTCTAGTCACGATCTGTATCGTTATCAAGCAGCTGCGGAGGCGGATGGGAATGTGCTGGATGCAGTTATGTTAATCGGCACGGAGCCATCTCTTTTCGTAGCTGCAGGGGCGACGCTGCCTGAGGAATGGAGTGAACTGTCTTTTGCCAGCGCCATTAATTCTGCCCCAATCCTATGTTATCCGGCAAGGGGCAGCGATTTATTGATACCAGCTTCGGCACAAGTGGTGATTGAAGGTAAGATTTTACCGAATGAAAAAAAACCAGAGGGCCCATTTGGCGAGTTTCAAGGTTATTATGTTGATGTAGGTGATAATAACATCTTCGAGGTTCAGCATGTCTATACCCAATCCGAGCCAATTTATCACAGCCTTTTGTGTGGTTCGCCAGAAGACATTTCTTTATTAGAGGCAAGGGTTGCAGCTAATACCTATCGCCATCTTCAGGAGAGTTTGCCGGGTATTTTGGATGTTGCTTGTACGCCTTCGGTTATGAATACGACAATTAAGATCAAACAACAATATGAGGGTCATGCCCGACAAGTGTTAATGACAGCTTTTGGGGCCCACCTTGATTACAATCAGGTCTGTATAGTGGTTGATGAAGATGTAAATATTTTCGATCTCAATGAGGTCATGTGGGCGTTCGTAACAAGGGGTCGAGTGGACGAGCGAACACTTATAATTCCCGAGGTCCCTGGCTTTTACAGGGATAAACATAAAGATTATTGGGGGAGGTTAGGGCTTGATGCTACGTATCCATTTGAGCGCAGTCATGAGTTTCGCCAGAAGCGTGTTCCCGGCGAGGCTGATATAGATCTCACGGATTATTTAAAGGAAGAATGAGGCCTATTTTGCAAGCGTGTCAAAAAATACGCATGGGTGTTG
>CAZXSC010000199.1:0-3203 GCA_964643045.1 uncultured Rhodospirillaceae bacterium | reverse complement strand
TATTGGCCAATGATCCAAGGCAGAGGCGAAGTTATTCGCCTCGCTTTAGAAGAGGCCGCGGTCGATTACGTCGATGTTGCTAGATTATCAGCTGACCATAGCGATGGTCGAAACGCCATTTTAAAGATTTTAGAAAACACCAAACTCGAACGACCGCCATTTGCACCTCCTTTTTTGGTGGATGAAGGTGTCTTCATCGCCCAAGCAGCAGCAATATTGCAGTATATTGCACCTAGAATTAATCTAATTGGCAAAAATGAGACTGACAGAATCTTTGCTCATCAATTGCAATTAACTGTGACGGATTTTCTTATGGAAGTGCACGATACTCACCATCCTTTAGCCAGTGCTCTTTACTATGAGGACCAGATTGAAGAGTCAAAAAAGCGTTCTGCAAATTTTATTGAACTTCGAATCCCAAAATACATGAATTATTTTGAACGTATAATTACAAACAACTCCACAGGGTCAGGGTGGCTAATTGGTAACAATATAACCTATCCTGATTTATCCCTTTTTCAGATCGTTGTGGGCCTCGAATACGCATTCCCAAAAGCGTTTTCCGCGACAAAAAGTAGCTATAGTAAAATATTAGCTCTCCGAGATGCTGTTGCTAAACGTCCGAATACCGCTGAATATTTAGCATCAAGTCGCCGTATACCCTTTAATACAATGGGCGTATTCAGATATTATCCGGAGCTTGATGTTAGCTAATGTAATCCATTCTCTTTACCCGAACCGGCAGTAAATTATAATCCCATGAATAATTATCGGCCCTTAACTGGATAGAAAATTGCACGTCATTCCTCAAACCAAAGTTCAGTGTGTTAATCACCAACGTGCCTTGTTAGGTGAGTCGCCGGTATGGAGTGTCGACGAAGCATGCCTTTACTGGGTTGACATCGAAAGCTTCAGCTTCAATCGTTTTGACCCTAGCACGTCAAAAAATACCGCGGTGGACACATCAGAAAGAATTTCGGCGTTCGCCATCAGGAAGAAAGGGGGATTCGTTGTAGCAACGGAGCATGGTTTTCAATTCTTCAATCAACACCAAAACAAACTCTCTCCCATTACTGATCCAGAGAAAAACAAACCAAACAACCGCTTTAACGATGGTCGCTGTGATCGGGCAGGCCGTTTTTGGTCAGGAACCATGGTGGAAAAAGGTAACTCATTTCCGGATGCCAGCCTTTACTGTTTGGATTTAAGTAATTCTTGTCAAAAAAAATATGACGGCTTGATTCTGGCAAATGGCTTGGCTTGGAGTCCAGATAATCAAACAATGTACTTAGCCGATACGCGCCGCCCAATTGTCTGGGCCTTTGATTTTGACTTGGATGGTGGAAATATCTCAAATCAAAGAATTTTTCTTGAATTTGGCCCTGAGGATGGTGTACCTGACGGCGCCACGGTTGACACAGATGGCTGCTACTGGCTAGCCAAACCTCGTGTATCACAAATTTGCCGTTATACAAACGCCGGAAAACTTGACATAGTGATTGAGCTTCCTGTAACAAAGCCCACTATGTGTGCATTTGGAGGCCCTAATTTTAATACTCTTTACATAACAACGAATTCATCTGGTTTTTCTGAAGCAGAGTTAGCTATCCAGCCCTTGGCGGGGTGTCTATTTGCGATTGATGTAACGGCTCAAGGCCTCCCAGAAGCAAAATTCTTGGGTTGATAAACAAAATCTAGAGAGCGTTGGAAGGACGGCGCAATGTCCTCCACATATGCGAAGCCGAGGTATTATCATTCCCAAGACCCTCACGTGGTTGTTTGAAGCCTCGTCCTAAAATATCTTCAAATTCTTCCCATTCGACGTACACATCTGGATTAAAGGCATACAGATCATTCATACAAATCTGGCGAGCGGTCATATACCACTTATGCTTACGCACACGTTCATATTCATCAACAATATATTGTTCCGGTTGATAATTTTCACCAAACATTCTGTGATATGCTTCAGGATATTCGTAGCCTACATCAGGGTCTGCAAAAAATCTGCAACATTGGTGCATCCTCACCGCCCAGCTGACTTCTTCTTCAACATAAGGTTCAATAAGAGCCGCTCCCCAGTAACCGTGATCTGACCGAATAAAACCACTCACCGCTACATCATGCAATAAACAAGCTAATACTATTTTCTCTGGCAAACCGTTTTTCTGCGCAAGACGGGCACTCTGCAATAAATGTTGTTGTCCGCCAATAGAAAATCGTAAACTAACGAAATCCATAAAGGCAGGCTTCTCTGGCATCTTTGGCAGTCTCGGATCTTCACCCATTAAAAGATGTGTGCCGGGGGTCATTTTACCTCGACGATACACCGGCTGTTGTCCTTCTTCTAACTGGGTAATCAGAGATCGGGCAATGATTTTATTCTCGAGTTCCTGTATTTGACGCTCTTCAAGTTGATCTGCTCGCTCAGATAAGGAAACCGTACTTGTATTAACTGGTGTCTCCATTTTAATATCCTTTTCATTCTGCGTACTGAGATATCACCCTGTATATAACAGATACCCAACCAAGAATTAGAGCTTCAACTTAGGATAGACCCTACGCGCATTGTCCTCATAGATAAGTTTCTTTTCCGGCTCACTTAAATGAGGCGTAGATTCTATATAGCGCTTCGTATCATCATAATAATAGCCCGTCTCAGGATCTACACCTCGAACGGCGCCAACCATTTCAGACGCGAAAAGTATATTTTCAGCAGGTATGACTTTTGACATACAGTCGATACCCGCCTGATGATAAACACAGGTATCAAAAAATACATTTCCGAGAAGGTGATCTGTAAGAAGAGGTTTGCCCATATCCTGCGCTAATCCGCGATACCGTCCCCAATGATAGGGAACAGCGCCGCCACCATGAGGAATTATAAACTTAAGGGTTGGAAAATCTTTAAACAAATCAGCCTGAATTAGCTGCATAAATGCGGTAGTGTCTGCGGCTATATAATGTGCGCCCGTATGATGGAAATTCGGATTGCACGATCCACTCACATGGATCATAGCTGGAACTTCAAGATCAACCATTTTCTCATATAAAGGATACCACCACTTGTCCGTCAAGGGTGGATCTGTCCACATAGCCCCTGAAGGGTCTGGATTAAGATTACAGCCGATAAATCCTAGATCATTTACAGCGCGTTCCAACTCAGGGATACAATTCTTTGGTTCAACCCCGGGATATTGTGG
>CAZXSC010000198.1:0-3216 GCA_964643045.1 uncultured Rhodospirillaceae bacterium | reverse complement strand
AGAATGCCTTGTTTGGAAATTATAAAGAGTTACTCTTTTTTGTGTTGTGTGTTTTTGCTCTTACGACAATTGCTATTTGTAGAGTTATAGAACGGTCTAAATTTGGCAGAGGCTTGGAAGCGCTTAGAGATAATGAGCAGGCCGCTGAGAGCATGGGAGTGCCTACTTTAAAACTTAAACTATTTGCTACGACAATTAGCGCTTCAATCATGGGTTTTACGGGCGGGGTGTTTCCCTATTATATGACATTTGTAGATCCAATTTCAGCCTTCAATTTAGATATTTCGGTAAATGCATTGGCAATGCCTCTTATAGGGGGAACCGCTTCATGGTTAGGACCGGTACTCGGAGCAGTTATACTGGGAACTCTTCAGCAAATAGCAACGGTTACTATTTCTTCAGAGATTAACCTGCTAATTGTAGGGGCATTCTTAGTAGCTTTTGTTATTTTTGCGCCCGATGGTTTTCTGGGGTTAATCAAGAAATTTAAAAGTAGAGGTCACTGACTGTGTTAGAGGTTAATAACTTAACGAAAAATTTCGGGGGTTTTACAGCATTGTCGGATATTAACCTCAGCGTCAGCCCTGGTGAAAAATTGGGACTCATAGGTCCCAATGGTTCAGGAAAAACTACTTTAATAAATTGCGTATCTGGTACCATCCAGGATTACGAGGGAGAGGTGGTTTTTAACGGGGAAAATCTAAATGGTTTAGTCGCCCATAAAAGGGCTCGAAGAGGTATTTCTCGCAGTTTTCAGATACCAAAACCATTCTCCAGTATGACAGTGAAACAAAATTTACTTATTCCGCTGGAATATGCTGTGCTTGAGAATCAGCTAGAAGGTTTAACAATAGAGGAACACGCCGATAAAATAATTGAAGACCTTGAATTGCAGGAAAAGTCTAATGATTTAACAGGGGGTCTCACACAGATCGAAATGCGTAAACTGGAATTAGCCAGAGCAATGGCTTTGAAACCAAAGTTACTTATATCTGACGAGGCAATGGCAGGCTTATCGAGTTCTGAAGTAGATGATATTCTGAAAATATTAATAGCTTTAAACGATGCAACGAAGATAACAATTGTTATGATAGAGCATATTATGCGGGCTGTTATGAGTTTTTCAGAGAGGGTTGTTTGTTTGGATGCGGGCAAGGTAATCGCAAACTCAACCCCCGATGAGGTAATAAAAAGCCCAGCGGTAGAAAAGGCATATCTCGGTGAGTAAATTAACTATAAATAATATTTCCGCTGGTTATGGCTCTGTACAAGTTCTTCACGATGTATCTCTTAACGTTCAAACCGGGGAGACCGTCGTGCTTCTTGGAACCAATGGTAACGGGAAGAGCACCCTATTAAAGTCTGTTATGGGTTTAATCACTCCAAATACTGGTGTTGTTGAAATTGAAGTAGATGGCCAAACAACTAATCTTATTGGGAAGGGTACAGAGGAAATAGTAGAGCTTGGTGTAGCTATGGTCCCTGAGGGGAGAAGATTGTTCCCGTTGTTGACAGTTGAAGAAAATCTAACTTTGGGAGCTTATAGGGAAGCAGCTCGAAAAAAAATAATGGATAGTCTCGAATTTTGCTTCACGACTTTCCCTCGCCTAAAAGAAAGGCGTAGACAGCAGGCAGGAAGTTTAAGCGGGGGTGAGCAGCAAATGGTAGCTGTAGCACGTGCTCTTATGAGTGAACCAAACATACTACTTGTGGATGAGCCTTCCGTTGGTTTAGCCCCTATATTGGTTAGCCAAATGATTTCAAAAATAAAGGAGCTCAAGGAGTTAAAAAATCTGACCGTTTTGATGGCGGAGCAAAATTTTAATCAGGCAATTAAGATTGCAGACAGGGGTTACGTAATTGTTCATGGTAACATTGAGTTTGAGGGAAAATCTGCATCGGAACTCGAAAACAATGAGATGATAAAACAATATTATCTTGGGGCATAATCCTGTAATTAGATGCTATTTTTTTATTTATCAGAACAAAATGTTTAAAACCCAACTTCATTGGGATTAAGGGGGGAATATTACTAATGAACCAAGGATTAGATTATCCTATAATTGACGCTGACAGCCATTTATCTGAAGATCATGATCGTGTCCGCGAATTAACTGATGCAAAATTCCAAGAGTTTGCACCTAGGATGGTTCCCCAAGGCCCCTCAGAGATATTTACCATAGGTGGCAAATTTTTACCCCAGCCACCGGGGATGACTTGGGGAGAATCAGTCAGCCCAGGTGCTTTTCGTAAGGAAACGAGAACTCCGATGAAATACGAGCATGGTGATCCTGTGGGATTTGATCCCAAAGTAAGATTAAAAATGATGGATGACCACGGTGTCTACGGTTCCGTAATTTTTCCATCCCAAGGCCTCTTTGCGGGTGCAATACCTGATCCAGAGATCGCAGCAGGTGTATGCAGAGGCGTTAATCGTTACATGGCCGAATTTTGTTCTGCAGACACTAGTCGTTTATGGAATATGGCTACCGTCCCGGTCTCTAATATAGATGTCGCTATTCAAGAGGCCAAGTATGCGGTTAACGAACTAGGAGCAGTGGGTATTTTTTCTCCGTCAGGAGTCCACGGACCTCACCCAATATACCATGCATATTATGACGCATTCTTCGATGTTATTGCTGAACTGAATGTTCCTTATTGCACTCACACTGGAGCAGCCGTTTTTGCACCTAGTGGATTGGCTGTAGAACGATTTGAAGGTGTTTTCCCACCGTACCATATGACGACACACATATGCGAAGCGATGATTTCCAGCGTTGGCATCATAACGTATGGGGTAATGGATAAAAGGCCTGGAATGAAAGTAGGTTTTTTTGAGGCGGGTGCTGGTTGGGCCCCTTTTTGGGTTTCATGCATGCAGGGTAATTTCCACGATATGGGGTGGATGATGCCCGAACTTAAACGAGATCCAAAAGAGACTTTTCAAGAAAATTGCATTGTAACAGTAGAAGCCGAAGAAGCGCTATTAGTCGAAACCTTAGAGTTTTTTGAAGGCAGTTCAGTCGCCTGGTCCTCTGACGTACCTCATTTTGACTGTGAAGATGAAGGTCGTCCCTCCGAATTAGTAAATAATACTAAACTGAGTCCCAAGGCTAAAAAGCGCCTGCTAAACAGCAATGCTGTAGAATTTTTTAACCTCAATATTCCCTAAAAAGCCAATCATCTAACCTGTCGTAATAAACTATTCCACCGTGA
>CAZXSC010000197.1:0-3263 GCA_964643045.1 uncultured Rhodospirillaceae bacterium | reverse complement strand
GAACATAAAGTGCAAACAACAACATTATGAACTTTATCTGTATTCTCGACGACAATGACCCTTGCCGCATGCTCCAGATCTATACCCATACTTTCAATCGCAGGATTGGCGTCCTTTAATAAATCGGACTTAAATTTCTCATCCATCCAAGCCCGCACGACAACTTTTGGCCCTCTATTGGGATAATCACCATCAAATTTTTCGATTGTCTCACGAATGTCTTTCGCCGTTATTAACTTTCCTTCTTCCAACAAATCTTGTGCAGCCAAGTTCATAACCTGGTGGTCATTTGGCCCTTCACCTATTTCATCTTCCTGAATAGGTTTCTCATCGTGATTATGCTGTTCTGGTAGAGGAATTATTGGGACGTTAAATCGTTCCCTGATAGCCTTCATTCGGTTGCCAAATATTTCATCAGTGAAGATCTTTTTCTCTTTGAGCACAATGATCAAGGCTTCCGTAAGACGCTCGAAATAGCTCAACTGGTAATAGCGCTCTCCCAAGTCTTCGCAAGCTCTGCGCAACTCATCCAACGTCGCCAGTTTCTTGCCTGTAACTGTCATTCTGACAGCATTTGCATGCTTCTCCCAATGGCTCATTCCATGGTCAACGGTATCTATGGGACCAGCCTCATCGCCGCCCATATCATGGGGACCCATTTTAGCTAAAATCTCAGTCATTCGTTCTCTCCCTCGAAATGAATTCGAAATAGTATGAGTAGTCCCCAGACTATTTACAGGTAAAGGTTAGTTTTTTTCTATGCCTCAACGGGCTAATTCAGTTTTCGCCCGTCTTCAAGTTTATTCTTAAACACATCATTATCAGCAATCCAGCCAATGCACCTAAATATATTTTGCAGTCCAAGCTGGTGCAAATCTTCCCCATACATACTGGCCACACAATCAGAAAGCACCACGGTCCGATAATCTTTGTTGAAAGCTGTAAAGGCTGTGTTCTGAACACAGGTATTTGTATTAATGCCCATTAAACAGACATTCTTGATACCAAGTGTCGTAAGCAAGTTTTCCAGATCTGTCCCCATAAAACAATCGAGGCGCTTCTTGTTATTGATAATATAATCCGCGGGATCGTAGAGATCCGGAATGATTTCGGTTGTCGGCTCACCTTCTATATTGTGATCGTTCACCGTGCTTTTTCGGCCCGGTGTCAATCTATTCTCCTCATCCGAAATTTCGTGTAACGCCCGCCAGAATGGGTTCACCATGCCCTCGCCACCCAAATCCGGGATCTTCCGAAAGATGAGAACCACGTGTATGATGGGCACCCCATGCGATCGTGCTAAATCAAGTGCGACTTTTGAATTTTCAATTACACGAACTGCATCTTCATCAGTGGCAGGCATCGTTGCAATACTCGGGTCGAGATGCCCGCGGTGCATATCAATGGTAACAATTGCTGTCTCCCTTGGACGCAATTCCAGGTAATGGAGCATTTTCTCTCGATAGTCGTCTCGGTTTAGAATTGTGAGATTAGTCATTAAAGGCCCCTAATTTTCTATACGATCGGTTAAGTATACACTGTTTGCAACAATTGAACCAAAACCGTCAACATAACAACACAAGCTTATAATAATATGAGACTCACATAAAATTCGAAGCATCTGGTAATTGTTTAAACAGTTTCGCTCCTTTCGGCATCAATGAGACGATGAAGCGCTTGATGGGATCGCATTACTGGAGCATCAGTTCGAATATTCACTAATGGTCGGTCAGGCGATCTTTCCAGTCGCAACTGCTGAACTTCAATAATATCACGGTCTTCCAAGAAGGTTGCGACATTTTCCTGATACAAATCTTCTGTTTCCTGCGGTTCACCTAGCCTGTGAAGATGGCCAATACCGAAAAAATAATAATAGGAACTTTCTGTTTTTGGAGTTGCACTATGGACATTCCGAAAATGGAAGCCATCTTGGTTTCGGTTCTCGCGCGCGTTCTTTCCGACATCGATACCACCCGACCACTGCAGTACAGTGCTAGGCGCAACATATTCAAATTCCTGCCAACGATCAATGTTGCCTTTAAAATTAACCGATCTGGCAAATGTAGGCGGCGGCTCAATATCATACAGCCAGCGCTCCATTATTACACCAGTTTCGGTCGGTGTAACTGTCATATCAGCATTCGAGTGTTCCTTGGGATCACCACCGCCAATCGTGCTACGATGAATGTAGCCAACGTGCGTGAGATCCATCAAGTTATCTACTCCCATCATGTAGTTAGCTTTGATTTCCATCATACCTTTGCGGCTTGGGCATTTATCAGCTTGAGCAAAGAATGGGTAGTCTATAATTTTTTCCTCATCCGCCACGGCGGGATCACCCATCCAGATCCAGACAAAATGCTGACGTTCAACCACTGGATAACTAACGACGCATGCTTGATCGGGAATCTTTTCTTGTCCAGGAATTTCTATACACTTGCCGGAACCGTTAAAGACCAAACCATGATAGCCACATTGCAAACCTTGATCTACTCGCTTCCCGTGGGTCAATGGCGCCCCACGATGGCAACATCTGTCTTCAAGTGCCGCAGCCTTACCATCGGAATCACGAAACAAAACGATCGGCTCGTTCATAATTATACGGCCAATCAATTCGTTACCAAGGTCGTCTGACCATGCTGCTATATACCACGCATTGCGGACAAATGGTTCCAGCACAGAATTAGCCATCCCTATCCTCCTAAAACATTTGTTCTCTTTAAAGGTTGCAAAAGCTTAAGATTTCCTCAAATTTTCTTTCAACCCCAACTAGGATCTTCGTTTATACGAAACACATCATATTTATCCGCACTCCACCAATCAAGGTATTAAGATTGACGAACCTTTTGTCTTGCCAGCCTCTGTATCCTCATGGGCTTGAACGGCATCATCCAACGCATATCTTTGCCCAATTTCAACCTTCACTTTACCGCTGCTGATCATACTAAAAACCGAGTTGGCCGACAAAATCAAATCTTCTCTTTTTGCGGTGTAGGTCGCCACTGTTGGGCGAGTAAAGTAAAGCGAGTCACGCTTCTGCAATATAGGCGGATCGACAGCTGGCATGGGCCCACCCGTGGTGCCAAAAGATATAAAATAGCCACGAGGACCCAAACAATCTAGTGTTTGCTCATATGTTGGGCCACCTATTGGATCATAGACAACCGACATCCCTGCACCTTCCGTTATCTCTTTCACTCGCCCTACAACGTTCTCCTTCGTGAAATCAATAACTTCTGAGTAACCACTTTGAAGGGCCAACT
>CAZXSC010000196.1:0-3342 GCA_964643045.1 uncultured Rhodospirillaceae bacterium | reverse complement strand
AGAGAATCAACTCGGAATCACCCGATTTCTGGACGGGAGTTGTGGAAAGTTGCAAGGGGGTTTCCGAGGAGACAACCACGGGAGTACACCGACTTCAACAGATGGTGGCGACTGGGTCCTTGCTATTTCCTGCCATGAATGTGAATGATTCCGTCACCAAGTCAAAGTTCGACAATCTGTACGGCTGCAGAGAGTCTCTAATAGACGGAATCAAGAGGGCCACCGACGTCATGATTGCAGGGAAGACTGCAGTTGTTTGCGGCTATGGGGATGTCGGAAAGGGATCGGCACAGGCTCTGAAGTCCCACGGCGCAAAGGTAGTCGTCACCGAGATAGACCCTATTTGCGCGCTCCAAGCCTCCATGGAGGGATTCAACGTCCTGACAATTGAGGAAACCCTCGGTGTGGCTGACATTTACGTCACAGCAACTGGCAACAGAGACATCATCACCCTTGAACACATGGAAGCGATGAAGGATCAGGCCATAGTATGCAACATCGGGCACTTCGACAACGAAATCCAAGTTGATCGACTTGACTCTAGCCCAGCGACTAGGATCAATATCAAGCCTCAGGTCGATAGGTACTCATTTCAGTCAGGAAACAGCATCTTCCTACTTGCTGCAGGGAGGCTAGTGAATCTGGGATGCGCAACTGGTCACCCCAGTTTCGTGATGTCCAACAGCTTCGCCA
Organism: uncultured Rhodospirillaceae bacterium; assembly: GCA_964643045.1. Classification (GTDB taxonomy): domain Bacteria; phylum Pseudomonadota; class Alphaproteobacteria; order Rhodospirillales; family UBA2165; genus TMED23. The sequence goes on along the minus strand of CAZXSC010000196.1, from coordinate 2,649 downwards.
ACCAGACCCTAGCACAGATAGACTTGTGGAGGAACAAGGCAGATTACGAGAACAAGGTGTACACCCTTCCAAAACACCTCGATGAGGAGGTAGCACGGCTGCACCTCTCAAAGATCGGCTCCAAGTTGACGACCCTAACCGCGGAACAGGCTGATTACATCAATGTCCCAATCGAAGGGCCGTACAAGAACGAAGAGTATCGTTATTGAGATTGAAACGGATAAATTGCTCAATTTTACCTAGTCGTCATTTGTCTCTACATCTGACTGCTTCCCGGTAAGTATTCCTCTCAATCTGGCATTATCTTCCTGAATAGCATCAAGTAAATTGTACCCAATGCCGAGTTCATTCGCTAACACCCCTAAAGCCATTGTGTCTTTCGGCAAGCATTTGCCTCCAAATCCACGATGCAGTCCGAATATTGGATCTAGATGCGTCGGTCCAATTGGCTGGGTCTGTTCAGAGGTGATGATTTCTCTGACTTTGTACCAATCCTCCCCCATCTCAGAACAGATATCGTACATCTGATTAGCAAAAATTACCTTAATCGCGTAAAATGTATTTTTCGAATATTTCACCAACTCAGCAACTGTTGGCGTTACATGAAAAAAACTCTCGTTCTTCATTACGCCTGCAATTCTATGGTGTTCAAATACTAATTCGGCCAAGTCCTTGTGATGAGTTCCACAGACCAGAAAATCCTGGTTCGAGAAGTCTTCCAGATGCCTCCTCTCAACTAGGAATTCAGGGGAATATGCAATTTTTAGATTGGTATACTTGCGATGGAAATCCTCCGTCGTCCCTGGGACTACTGTGCTCTTGATAATGGCGGAAAAACCACTGGGAAGCCCCTCCAGGATCTCTTCTACTATTGACAAATCGCACGAGCCATCATTGTCCATTGGTGTGGGCACTGCAATATATGCAACATCAGTATTTTCTGTAACGTCCTCAAGTTTGGTTCCTCTGGCGGGATCATGGATGAACAATTGGTGGGCGCCTTTGAAACAATGCTCCATTGCTCCTCCTACGATTCCCGCTCCAATTATGCCAATCTTCAACTAAATCCCACCCAGTTTGAAATCGATTCTGGAGTTGTCAATCGAATGTTAGATATGATCATGCATCTAGTCAAGAGGCATCTGATTTAGTATCTTCAGTAGGCCCCTTAGCGTTACTTCGCTTATTCCAGATACGGCGCAGACCTCGCTTTGGGTCCGGTGAGAATCACTTTTCTGGGATGAATAGTACAAGATTAGTCCAGCAATTCCAGATGGTTTCTTGCCCTGCCACGCCAAGTCGTCTTTGACCTTACTCCAAACATCTCTTGCGATTCCCAAAACCGAAGGTGGCAGCCCCAGATCCGAGTGAAACTTCTCAAAGTATTCCTCCGGTCCGGTGATGTGATGCGTTCCGAGATTCCTCGCGACTAGCCTAATCGTCCTCTTGAGCTCCTTTACTTCGACATCCGAAACCATGTCGAAAGACTTCCCGATATCCTCGATCTTCCTTGGAATCTTCGCCTCCCGAGCAGCAATGTAGACGCAGGCAGCCGTGACTCCCCTGATGCTTCTGCCTGTGACCAAGCCCCTTTCCACAGAGTGCCTGTACAGGGAGGCGGCCTCCTGTTCGATCTGGGGCGGCAGGTCTCCACGATCCCGGATGAATTGCATTGCGACGGAAAGATTCCTACTCCGACTGTCCCTAGTCTTGCTGCGTTGGTCTATCCGCTGTCTCCTTCTCCAGTCTCTCAGGGATTTTCCTGAGAGTCCATGCTTTCTGGCCCCTCCCGAAGTTAGGTCGGACCTGCGAATCTCGGTTGACAGGCCCTTATCAGAAAGAGTAAGGGTGGATGGGGCTCCCACACGGCTCCTATCATCGCCATTCGAGTGATTGACCCACTCCGCTCCTGGATCAATCATGTTCTCAGATGCTACGTAGCCACAATCGGAGCACACGGTCTCGCCCCTGATGTTGTCGGCATCCCATGAAGTCCCACCGCAAACCTCGCATGAACCCGTCATACTCTCTGTGCTTCTTGCTCTGGATGGCCTCACACCCGTCGAAAACCCTCTACTTTGCTTACTCCTGAATCTCTTACTGGTAGCTTCAGATTTTCCCGTAGTGCTCCTTTTCATCATATCAACCTCCAGTTGTATAGTCAACATAACCATATTTAAACTCTTGTAATATTTGCTTTGACCACAGACTTCTCATTACCCGAGTTGTTTTTCCACCGCCTGACTCCGGCGAGTTGCATGAGCCAGACTCCAGTGAGGACTGCCTTGTATGAATCGCACATATCAGCAGGAGCGAAGATGGTCGATTTCCATGGTTACGAATTGCCAATTTGGTACTCTTCCATTCAGGAAGAGCACTTGTCGACTCGTAATTCTGCAGGCCTATTTGACGTTTCTCACATGGGCCTTTTTCGTTTCCTTGGGGATGGTGTTCGAACATGGTTGAGTTCTGTATCTACTCAGGAGTATATGAAGTTCCGACCCGGGCGTTGTGGGTACACTCACTTCCTCGATCATGAGGGGCACATAATCGACGACATGATTTTCGCCGTTTCTAGCGAAGAAGAGGTCCTTGGAGTCCCAAACTCAACCATGGTCAAGGCAGTAATGGATTGGTTATCCAGCAATC
>CAZXSC010000195.1:0-3405 GCA_964643045.1 uncultured Rhodospirillaceae bacterium | reverse complement strand
CAGCGCGTTCCAACTCAGGGATACAATTCTTTGGTTCAACCCCGGGATATTGTGGCAGTGCACATACGCCAAAAAAATTTTCAGGGAATAAACCAACAACACGCGAGATCATGTCATTTGATACCTGCGTCCACTCCATTGATGTATCTGAAGTACCAAGATGATGGCCCATTCCAACGGCACGCGGCGATAAAATAGTAACATCGGTACCTCGCTCCACTTGCAAACGGCGCTGGTTTTGAGCAATACTCTCTTTGATTTCCTCATCAGATATTTCCAATTCATTTCGAGTTGGCCGGAAATCGCTTTCTTCAACTAGTTTGAGTTGCTTTTGGCGCCACTCAACAAATTGATTTGGTTCGGTGGTATAATGACCGTGACAATCGATTATCATGTCTTCATCCAATAAAATCTGAATTAATGTCTGTCGCTGAAAACAACATTAGCTACCATCGTCCATTTTAATACCAAGAGCTTCTTCATAAGCTGCTCTTATATGAGCTGGCTGACCAGCCTGGAAAACAAATTTCCGCGTCGCTCTCATTAAAATGTTTTCTTTATCTTCAAGCAATTCCCTTGAATACCCATTGATCATACGATCTTGGCCTATCAGGGGAAATTTGATGCATTCATTCTGTTTTTCATCGCGCACTATGGCTTTGGGATCTTCCCCTTTCTCAATCCGCTTTAGATCATCAAAAAAACGCTTTCGAATCATCGCAACACCACGATCGCTGCGCCCAAGATTTTCCTTTGTCCTATCTGCCTTCGTTCCTTGGCCCACCCAAGCGACAAAATCTTGATTCATAACGTGTGACGTTATCCAGCGCCCCGTCTCTTCATCAACCAGCGGCCCATACCAATGGGGAATACTATTCTGAACAAAGGGTTCACGATCATTCGGAACACGGTTAAAAAACCAGCCGACACTGAGAGTATTTTCATCATCGATAGGAACTCGCCATTCAAAATGATCGCCTGTATAAAGTGCATTTGGCCACAAACAATGACGTCCAATTGTCCATAATGGATGAGTTTTGTCTGTATCTTCGCGGACCCGCTTATAACTAACTCCCCATTCAAACTCTTCAAATTCCACCTCTAGGTGTTTTGGCGAATAAACCTTGTCTTCTCCCGCAAGCCTGAGGGTCCAATTTGAGTGCATCCATTCAAAATGAACGGGGTCGCACGAATTTTCCTGACATTGAAACCAATTGCACGGAATTTCCGTCATAACAATCTGAACAAAGCCATTCTTCCATGTGAAGGGTTCGTAAGTTGGCACTAAAGGCACTGGTTCCGGGCCGAGATAGGCCCAGAGTAGACCACCTTTCGCTTCGACTGGATAACTGATAATACTCCCGGATTTGCGTAATTTCTGATCGGGATCAGTCGTATCTTCAAAAGGCTGCTCTATGCAATTTCCTTTTTCATTAAAAAGCCAGCCATGATAATTACAGCGCAAACCGCATTCCTCAACATATCCGTAGGACAAATCTGATCTTCGGTGAGGGCAATGACGATCAATCAATCCAAAAGTGCCACTCTTATCTTTGTATAAAACCAAATCCTCACCCATTAATCGAACCGGTTTCGTTGCCATTTCCTCAAATTCCGATACAGCCCCGATGGGCATCCAGTATCGCCGCAAAAGTTTTCCCATTGGCGTCTCTGCGCCAACATTCATAAGAATTTCATTGCGTTCGCGTTCTAACATTAGGCACCTTTACCCGACCGAATTTTATTCATTTGCGAGCATGGATTCGTAATCACCGCCCATTACATCGCTGACCGGTTTTCCAGCTTTAACCGCAGCAGCCATACCAGCTTCTTTACTTTGGATTTCTTCAGCTTTATCCAGAACATCCTTCTCTTCATCTTTTTTCACAAACACGACACCGCTTCCATCCGCTAACACAAGATCTCCTGGGTTCACCTCTACACCGGCAATATCAATCTGAACATTCCAATCATGCTCAGAAACTCGGCCACGCGCAGTGAATGGTGTGGCTGTTCGAGCAAACACGGGAAAATCGACATCTCTACTCTCATCAGCATCGCGAGCCGGCCCGTCAACAATTACACCCGATAAACCTTTTACCGCAGCTGCGGTGGATAAAATACCCCCCCAACCAGCTGCAACATCAGTTTCTTTATTTTCAACAACGATTACGTCACCAGGCATCGCGGCATCAACGGCTGAAGAACATAAGTGTTTCTTTGGAATATCCGGTGACGCTCGACCAAGTTTGACTGTCTGTACACGACCGGCAATACGTCTTAAAACCGAAATGGAACCAAGTCCTACGACTGTCCCTTTTAGGCCTAAAGCATCTAAAGCATCCGAGATTGCACACGTGTCAATTTTTCTAAGCCGATCAACAGCAACATCAGACATCGAGTTTAAATACCTTTTTTGCATTACCTGAAAAAATCATTTCACGATCAGCGTCACTTAAGAAATCCATTTCATGGAAATAAGGCTGAATATCGTCCATTTCTCTGCCAGTCTCAGGGTTTACTTTTGATCCGACTCCAGGGCATTCCGCTCCGAATAATGCGCGTTCAGGCCCTACAACTTTTAGCAATAATTCTATTGCCTCTCTTGTATATAGAACCGTATCAAAATACAGTTTATTCATACCATCAATAAAACGGTCACCTTCAGGACGCCGCATAGAGCCAGCCTGAAAACGTCCCAGTTGGTAGGGCATAGCACCACCCCCATGGGAAACAACAATCTTAAGATCGGGGAAATCCTTTAGAACGTTAGAGTTTATCAAACCAAAAACAGCTGTCGTTTCTTCATTGATAAAACGTAGGGAATATGGCTCACGCAAGGACCTGGAACCTGTACCGTGAATATGCGCAGGTACGTCCAACTCACATAATTTTTCATAAAGAGGGTACCAATATTTATCACCAAGCGCCGGGGGGTGTGTACCGCTATTTTCATAGGGGTCTGGATTAAGGAGTGTCCCTTTAAAACCCAATTCATTTACACAACGCTCTAGCTCTTTAATTGCCATTTCTAGTGGCTCTCCGGCTACGGTCGGAATGCCAGCAATACCAATGAAACGATCTGGATAAATCTGGGTCTCTCTGTGAATTATGTTATTTACCTCTTCATGAAACCACTGCACCAAGATTGCTTGCTGTTCACTATGCATCAATTGGAATGGTCGAGGCGAAATTAGCTGCATGTTAGTGCCAACTTTATCGATATAATGCATGTGAGGATGGGGAAACGCCTCTTTGTGTTCTTCAACCGCATGCCTGATCTGATCATCAGTTACATTTACCTTTCCGCGACCATGTGCGCCACGGTGAGACAGCAAAGAAGCTTTATAGGCCCATAATTCCACCGGAGCACTTACGTGAGCATGGCAATCAATAATCATTATT
>CAZXSC010000194.1:0-3431 GCA_964643045.1 uncultured Rhodospirillaceae bacterium | reverse complement strand
AACCCGAAGGGACTAGCCTTAATTCAGGATGTAGCGCGTTCTTCCATAGGAGGGTCAGCGGGTGTTGAAGCGTATGATCTCCTGATTTCTATTGATGGAAAGTCTTTGAAAGATCCAGGATCAATCTGCCAGTACTTAAAGACGGCTGAGAAGGCCAAAAAGAAGATCAAATTAATTGCTAAGGAAGACAAATGGTCGTATCGATCCCACTCAAAGTATCATTCCTATGAAATTAAAGTGAAGGATGTCAGGCTTGTAGGCCCGGAAGCCCCAGGGAGATGCGATCAATAACAAATACTCTGCCATATATCAGGGCTACACTTTTAGCGCCTAGCGGATTGGTTAGTATATTAAACAATAGTCTTTGAGTGCTCAAAATAACTTAAGAATGGGTTTAATCCATGACCACCTTCAAAACCACCCTCCTCCTCATTATCTGCACACAGAAAGGGCAGTGTGAAGATAATGAGGAGGAAATAGAAGATAATTTAGACGATAAATTCTCGCCAATTCTGGTACAACTAGATAAAATGCCGACTTGGACTAAGGAAAAATACGAGCTTGCTGCAAAACTCCAAAAGCTATTAAAGTCTTCACGTTATAAAGAGTTTATTGGCGACTGCCGCTACTATTATGTTTCGCGTAAAGGTCAAGCGGGCATTTATGATGTACCATATAATCAGAGAGGTTTTCTATCTAAATATCAAAATAAGAGAGTCCGAATTGTTTGTATGGGTTATTATGGTAGTCACACTCGTCGTATTTATTTTGTGGCACCCGTTCCAAGAAAATAAAAGTAACATCAAATTATAAAAAAAATAATTGTTCACTATGAGCGGGGATAGAAGAAATAGACGGAATTTTGACTTCAAGCCCACTTTCGTGTATACTCAGCTCACGCATCAAGAATGGCTTTTGCCATACCAACCGAGCCAATCCCGGCCAGCGGTGGTTTTAAAAAGATGCGCCACACTGGAAAATAAAGGGAATTCAACAATGACTACAAAAACCAAAGACAGTCCAAACTAACAAACGCTTTGATCATGTGTATGGGCAATTGACGCCATAGCTGCGTCTAAATCCCGGCGTTGAAAGTGATGGCTGTTAATTCTTTGATTACGTTAGTGTGACCAATAAAGATGAGCGACGTTAACGCTCTAGTGCCCGGCGGTGGTGAAAGGCCCGCGCCCTAGACCTGTATTCATTCAGGCAGTAATCAAAATTATATTATAGTCATCGTTTTCAGCGTCAGGTTGTCTTCTCATTAAGTTTAACTTTAAAGGAGCAGTAAACATGGATTACGCAAACATACAAACGACTATTTTTTTACTACGACGCATTGAAAACATTCTTTCTGACCCTAATAACTATCAAGATATTGAGAGACGGTATCCAACCGAAATCACGCTCAATCAAGCAATTGAAATGGTTGGTGGAGATGAAACCGACTACTGGCAGAATTTGAACGAGGATGGTTTTTATCCGGGTACTCTGGAACGTGGAAAAATTCCTGAGGTGGGCTGGTTCATTCGAGAAGCCATCAGGAATATAAGTCCGGGATTTAAAGGTTTAATATTTGAGTGGAACGCTGAACCAGCGCGCACACACCAGCAGATATTGGATGTTGTCGTTTCGGCTTCCAGACTTGCATTTACAGAACTTGAACAAATAATTGAAATGGAAGAAAGTTGTACTCTTTCCAATACAGTCCTCCATCGTTGGGCAATCCCGGATATGGGGCAACTCTGTGCAATGTCAGCTTTGTCCAAGAAACTTGGTTATACAGTGCTGACGGATATGCCAAAAGAGGTTGATCCTGCTCTCGCTGCCTTAATTAATCTTCTGAATGACCGCGCTAATGACAAAGCGCGGCAACTTCTGACTCATCGGCTCAAATATGTTCCTAATACAGGGCGAACTGATATTTGTATGCTGATCGCGAAGGTGTTGGCTCCAGTTCTTATGGAGACCTGTGGTTTTAAAAAAGAAGCTAACTTAATTCTGGAGTGCAAAGATAGGAGCAAATTATCCGGTTTATATGCCTCTCTAAGTAAGCACTTTTTAGGCCCGGATAAGATGGGAATTTTTGCGATCGGTTGTACCATTATTTCTGTGGCTCTCAGAACCGGAGACGCTGTGGAGCAGGATTTGCTGGCGGTGTCGGCGGCGTCACAATTTGTCAGTTATGAAGTTGAATGGGGCTGGATTGAAACTTTGGACATACTGGACTTTATATTAGGTCTTGAGAAAAAACCCTGTCTTTCTCGTGAGCAGTCTTCTGCTAAGTATCGCAAGTATTTTACTGAGCGCAGTCCTCACTTGGAAACAGCAAAAACGACTGATCTCTATACCGATCCAGAAAAACAACCGTACATGGAAATCTACGACTGCGGGATTAAAGTACAGTGGTTTCCTGCATTGGTGACAAAGTTCCCCGATCAACTTGAAGAAATTGCAGAAAAAATACTTGAAGAGGTTACCGCTATAGGATCGACACGGATTTATTTGCATCGGTTCCCCTTTGAAAATGAGGAGGTGATGATTGTGACCTCATGGGATCATGAGCTCGACATGTTATTTGCTGATGCCGACCTTGTCGCTTACCAGGATAAGGTAGGCGATTTTGGAACAGACAGCGATGACAACCGCCGTACTATTTTAATGCCCGTTCCCGCAAGTGAAGCAGAAACAGTTCACTGACTTAACACAGCATTAGGATTTCGGGCCATCGGATTACTGATGGCCCGACCAGCGATCGTGACCGAATTTATAGTGCACAACAAAATTAAAGGGGTGAAACATCATGCTTGAGTTAATTCTATATCTTTTAAAGCTTATTTTTTAACTAGGCTGTAATGCATGAATTTACAGTTACGCAAGGAACTAAACAATCTACCCTAATGGAGAACTTCTCATGAAACCAATATCTGACAAAACTTTGGGAAATGTCGAAAAGCTAGAACTTATTTGTCTGAAGCCAGCGATGTCACGGGATGAAAAAATACAAGGCCTACTCAACTACCTGAGAAGGCGAGGGATTAAGGTGAAGCCTTCACCAAAACCTGAACAATAGTAACAGATTAATATTAGGAGAAAAATGATGTTAGGAGCAATCATTGGAGATATCGTCGGCTCTATTTATGAGTTTAATAATCATAAATCAAAGGAGTTTGAATTTTTCGGCAAAGGCTGCAGTTTTACCGATGACACGGTTCATACTATTGCCGTTGCCGATTGGATGCTCAATAGAAACGCGGGTGGCCCTGGTCTCGCCGATCGTCTTGTCCACTGGAGTAAGAAGTATCCCCACAAGTCTTATGGGGGGATGTTTTATCAGTGGCTGAGCGGAAGAGAACATGAGGGAAAGTATAAGCCTTATAATAGTTACGGTAATGGATCGGCCATGCGGGTCAGCCCCGTTGTCTGGATGG
>CAZXSC010000193.1:0-3458 GCA_964643045.1 uncultured Rhodospirillaceae bacterium | reverse complement strand
TTCAGTGGACGGACTATCAAGCGCCCGCCAATATTCATTTTTTGAAGAGAAAAAGGATCAAACAACCAATCAATATCAGCAACGACAAATATCGTCGGATCGTCCTGTGAACTAGTCATATGAGTGCCACTGCTTTCAGGATCTATTCTTTGAAAAGCGCTTTTGAATGGGCCGCGAAGAAACGTTGCTATAATGCGCTCCTTGTTATCTGACGAGAAAGAACGGGCTAGCTCACGCGGTGTTTTTGCAAAAAAATGCTTACGGAAAAGAGTGCCGCTACTTTTTGATGTGGTTATTAAAGCTAGCGATTTTCCAGGATCTTTAATTTCCAGACTTCCAGCTTCAACAAGGAAAAGTTCATTTAAATCAGCGGTCGTCGGATGTGAATGGGATAAACCATCTCCCCTGATTCGCATCCAAAAAGGGTAGCTTAATCTAACCTGTTGTTTATCAGTAACGACAGATGAAAAAGCTACATCGCCAACCACGTCTTTTCCCAGATAACGAGCACCATATTTCATCAAAAGATCAGAAATGTCATTGATCTCTTTTGATGGATCGGGATTTACCTTATTGCTATTTCGATTAGAACGAAGGTAAGGGTCTATCATAACAACCAAACTTCCACCCCTCATCACAAACTGATCTATAGCATAGAGCATTTCTTTTCGTAGAATAGACACATCTATCAGGACTAAAGCATTTAGATTAGAGGGAAGAGTGGTTTTAAAATAAGGGATAATTGCAATATCGTAGGCATTTTTCAGTTCAGACAGAAAAGACATCCCTTGACGTTCGGCATTTACCGCAGCTGACGGAATGAGGGGGCTAATGATCCCAATTTTTGGCGTAATAGTGCGGCTTAAACCGTTTAGAGCCACGGCAATATCATATTCAAGATGTTGGCCCCGACGAATATCAAGATAGGGTATACTTCCTTTTTTTGAGCCATGCTCGACACTGAGGCCAAGGTAGAAATTGTCTCCTGATGACATGGGAATTTTTTTAGCTCCACTCGAAATGGCTTCCAATTCTGAATCAGAATCTGGTTTGGGATCGATAATTTGAAGTATTAGCTTACCTTTTGATTTGTGCGCTAAACGTTTGAGCATTTGTTGAGCACGCTCAGCATGTGATTTTATGGATGTCGGCACACTCGGTTCACTGCTACTCCAATAGAGAGTGGCTCGGGTGTTTGAATTCAGCTTTTCTAAAATTTGATAAGAACCTGCGTGAAGTGTAAATTCATTTTCTGCAGTTAAGTCCCATTCACCAGGGAGTTCTTTTGAGAGAATAATCAGAAGTGCTGGAAACAGAAAAAATGCCATCGTTACTAAACTTCCTCTCAGGAAGCGCTTTTTTGAAAATGCTCCCTGACTACGATTATTGCAGATCCATGTTGTTCCAGTTAGAGCAGTTGCACTGACCAAAATAAAATAGAATACACCAGTAAAATCAATTGTTCCTCGACTGAGGTGGACAAGCCATGTCTTGGGGCTAAAGTTAGAAAGCATCTCGACGATAGAATTATCAATATAACCATTCAGAAATCGACCGAATACGTCCCATCCTAAAAGAAGGAGAAAAAATAAAAACATTATACCAATAATAAACGCACCGACTGGTTCACGAGCTACTGATGCTGCGAATAGAGATATCGAATAATAGGAGGCCAATAAAAGGGCAGAGGCAAAATACCCTGAAAAAAGGACACCAGGATCTGGGTCTCCAAGGTAATAAACTGTACCTACAATAGGTAAGGTAAACAGCAGCGTAATCAATAAAATCATATAACCCGCAAAAAATTTTCCAAGTACTACTGCGCAAGTCTGGACAGGTAACGTTATTGTCAATTCCATACTGCGGTCACTGTTATCATCGACCCATGTACGCATGGCTAAAGCTGGGACCAGTATAAGTGAAACCCACGGGAGGAATGTCAGCATTGGTCTGATTGAGGCTTCATCAGTGGCATAGAAATCTGCTACCAAAAAGATAAAAGCTGACAAGGCAGCAAGGAAGCCCAGTTGAAAAAGATAACTTAATGGTGAAAAAAATAACAACCGAAGTTCATGGCGAAATATTGCTAATGTCCCGTTAAAAAAGTCTGGTACAGCGATTTTCAAAAATGAATTTGCTAAACCCTTCATGCTTTGAGCCTCTGCGGAATTGACTCTTTTTTAGTCAAGGTTTTAAAAGCTTTTGAAAGGCTTCCGAACTCCAGAACCAGATTTTCTGGCGTGTCGTCTGCTACAATACTTCCATTTGTGAGTAAAAGTATCCGGTCACAAACTTCTTCAACCTCTTCGAGGATATGAGTAGACAGAATGATCGTTTTATCCACTCTCTTCTGCCGGATCAGATCATTGATCTTATCTTTTTGATTTGGATCTAGGCCATCGGTGGGTTCATCCAGAATCAATACAGGTGGATCATGCAAAATAGCTTGCGCCAACCAGGCACGCTGTCGCCAGCCTTTGGATAATTTTCTAATCTCTACATCGAGGGCAGGACGTAATTCTATCAGTTCGCTGGTTCCCTCAATCGCCCAAGTGAGAGGCTCACCCCACATGGCGCGACATTCACCACAATAGGTTAGAAATTCGCGAACAGTTAGATTGCCAAATCCAGCTGCCGCTTCTGGAAGGTAACCAAAACAACTTTGTGCTTGAAGTCTGTCCGTGGTGATATCATGGCCACAAATTTTTGCCGTTCCAATATCTGGTCGAAAAACCCCGCTCATGAGGCGGATGGTTGTTGACTTACCAGCACCGTTTGGACCCAGAAACCCAACAACTGAACAGTTTTCAATCTTAAACGAAACATCATTAACTGCAACGATGTCATCAAAACGTTTGGTTAGGTTTCTGACCTCAATCATGAAATGATAGCACCACTATTTACGGCTTATAGACATCAAAAGATCTTTTGGAATTCTTACTGAAAGAAGCCGACAGCGATGAAACAAGCGACACTCAGCCATGACACAGCATATCCAGATTTTCGTATAACCCGTGCGGAATTATGTCCTATTACCAAACCCTTAGCGTCCAAAAAATTACCAATCGTTGCTAAAAGTGCTCCACCTACCGCCAAAGCAATGATCACTTCTCGCTGCATTATGAACATTAATATTTCCATTGCTACTCCGAAGGTCTTCCTTTAATGGGCAAGATTTGTATAATTACTTATTTATTGTACCTCTTGAGAATTGGCTACAGCAGCACTTCGTTTGAAAACCTTTAACGCTTCCTCGTGCAAAAGTTCCATGGCTTCGCGTTTGTATCCATAAGCTTCAGTAGAACTGAGTACATCCAAGTTGCGAGGCCGTGTTAATTTAATATCGATAATCTTACGAACAGCGGTTGGTCGATTTGTCAATATAATAAGCTTATCAGCCAAAAATATTGCCTCATCAATCTCTGAAGTAACGAATATATTTGTCCGCCGATTTTCTT
>CAZXSC010000192.1:0-3498 GCA_964643045.1 uncultured Rhodospirillaceae bacterium | reverse complement strand
GTTTTATGGTTAAGGCATCCAGTAGAGCTTGTGTAGGATGTTCATGGCTGCCATCCCCGGCATTTATGACAGCGCAATTTACTTTCTCTGCTAACAATTGAACAGCGCCAGGAAGACCGGCACGTACAACTAACACTTCAGGATGCATTGCGTTAAGCGCTGATGCGGTGTCAATCAGGGTTTCCCCCTTATTGACCGAGGATGTCTTTGTTGACATATTTATAACATCAGCACTCAGCCGTTTTCCGGCTAGTTCAAACGAAGTTCGCGTTCGGGTAGAGTCCTCGAAAAAGAGGTTTATGATAGTTCTCCCACGAAGCAGGTCAACTTTCTTATCAGCGCGCCTATTTTGCTTAACGTATTCATCGGACTTATCAAGAATATAGGAAATTTCTTCGACGGACAGGCCCTCTATGCCAAGCAAATGGCGATAAGGGTATTTTGGTATTTTGGGGCTCTTTGCCATTAAAAGTGCACTATAGGGGCGACTTTCGTTTTGGGCAAGGCTCTGATTGGAAGAAAGTCCTCTTGCTATTGGCCAATAGTAGTTTGGTCATAAGGAATCTACCGCTCCTTGCAATATGTAAGTCGCGGCTAATTTATCGACAATTTGACTTCTTCGTCTTCGCGATATGTCGGCCTCCTTAGTGAGAAATCGTTGGACAGCTGATGTCGATAAACGTTCGTCCCAGAATGTGATGCCTATCATAACTTGGGCAATTAAATTTGTGCCAAATTGTCGAATTGATTGACAAGCAGGCCCCTCCGTTCCGTCCATACTTACGGGCAGTCCAATGACCAAGCCACCAATAGAACGTTCGTTAATAATTTTTTCTAGTTGCTGTATATCTTTGCTGAACTTGGTGCGACGAATGGTATCAATTGCGGTTGCAACCTTAAAATTACTATCGGAAATAGCGAGACCAATACTCTTGGCTCCCACGTCGAGACCTAAGAGCCGCATATCTTTCGGCAGGGCCTTGATTAGATCAGAGATAGTTTTGTAGGTGAGGTTATTAGTCATATGGTCAAATAGCCGCAATTCGTTAGGGGTTGAACTTTTTAGATTTGTTGCACCCAATTTCAGTTGGTGAGAATTTTATATTTGCCTAGTGCAATACCATGTAAAATGTTTAAACTAATTAGTAGAAAATAGTAATAGATTTTTATCAGGGAGAAGATTATGCGTCCGCGACAATTCGGTGTTCGAGTTAATAATCAAGAGAAAGCAACCCAAGGTTTTACGCTATATTCCCCTAGTTGGGATAAAAAAACATCTCTGATCAATATGGATGGTGATGTCGTTCATCAGTGGGAGTTGCCGGGAAATCCAGGTGGATATGCACGATTATTACCTAATGGCAATTTGTTTTACTCTGTTGCTACAGAAGGGGGTCCACCATTTAAAGGTGGGGCTAAAGGTGGATTAATACGCGAAGTTGATTGGGATAATAATGTAGTTATGGAGTATCGCGACGATTGGCAACACCATGATTTACGTAAGCTCTCAAATGGAAATATTCTTTATGCAGGATGGGAAATGATGCCGGAAGAGAAGGCAAAGCTCGTAAAGGGAGGGGCGCCGGGTTCGGAAACAAAGGAAGGAATAGTCAGTGATTTTGTTAAAGAAGTGACCCCAGAGGGAGAGCTAGTCTGGGAATGGCATGCTTCCGATATGGACATTGAGAAATACGAATTACAGCCACTGGCTAGCAGACGCGTATTTGCGTGGTGTAATACCACCTTTCCACTTGAGAACGGTGACGTAATGATTAGTTTGCGCCAGATTAACACAGTAGCGATTGTTGATAGAAAAACCAAGAAATTCAAATGGGAGCGCAGAGACGATAGATGGGGCCATCAGCACGATTGCCAGATGTTGGCAAACGGCAACATTATGCTATTCGCCAATGGTATGAATGTCACATTTCCTCATTCACATTCCTACATTACGGAATTTGATCCCAAGACAAACGAGGTAATATGGGAATATCGGGATGACCCATGTACTTTCTTCTACTCTCATCATATTAGTGGTGCGGAGAGATTAGACTCGGGAAACACCCTAATTTGTGAGGGTTCTTTCGGACGAATATTTGAGGTGACACCTGATAAAGAGATCGTTTGGGAGTTTGTTAACCCAAAATTTGATCCTATGTTTATGGGTGAAACCGCAAATTGGATTTTTAGAGCTTTTCGTTATTCTGAGGATTCACCAGAAATAGCAGGAAGGGTTTCTCTCTGATAATTATGCCCAATAATTTGTAAAAATTGCGATAGCGCCAGCCGTTTATTGTAGGCACCAAAAATTTAGTTAAAAGCCTCTTCCCATGTTCCTCGGGTGGCTGCTTTAGAATACTCTGTCGCTTTGTTTTCAAAAAAATTAACATGCTCAACAGCACTTAGCATGGCATCTAGCCAAGGTAATGGGTGTTTGTTAATTTCATAAATTGGCTTGAGGTCTAATTGTACTAGTCGTCGGTCTGCAATATATCTAATATAAGATTTAATATTATCAGATGTAAGGCCTTCAACCGGACCAAGACCAAACGCGAGGTCAATAAAGGCATCCTCATGGGCAACGATTCTTTCGCAGGCCTGGTATAAATCATTTTTTAGTTTAGGTGTATCTACTTCCGGGTTTTCAGAAAGGAAAGTTCGAAACAATTTAATTGCTGATTGACAGTGCAAACTTTCATCGCGAACTGACCAGGTAACAATCTGTCCCATACCCTTCATTTTGTTAAAACGGGGAAAATTCAATAACATGGCGAAGCTCGCAAAGAGCTGCAGACCTTCTGTGAAGCCACCAAACACGGCAAGGGTCCGTGCTATATTTGTTTTAGAATCAACATTGAAATCTTGCATGTAGTCGAATTTATCTTTCATTTCTTTATATTGAAGAAACGCAGAATACTCAGTTTCTGGCATACCAATAGTGTCCAGTAAATGGGAATATGCTGCTATATGGATGGTTTCCATATTGGAAAAAGCAGCTAGCATCATTTGTACCTCGGTCGGTTGAAATACTTGAGCGTAATGCTTCATATAGCAGTTATTGACTTCAATATCCGATTGCGTAAAGAAACGAAAAATTTGTGTCATTAAGTGTTGTTCTGTTTTAGATAATTTATTGTGCCAATCCGTAACATCATCTGCTAATGGAACTTCCTCGGGTAGCCAATGAATCTGCTGTTGAATCAGCCATGCATCGTAGCACCAGGGATAGGAAAATGGTTTATATACCGGATTGGCTTCGAGTAGCGACATTCTGACTTTCCCTGCGAGCTAAACTCCCTACACTTATTGGCAGGCAAGACACTCGTCGTAGTCTGCTGTGTTATTATCAGGCGTTACGATGTTCTGAACTTGTTCAAAATCAATTTTATCATTCAGTCCTGACGTTTTTGTTGAGACATCTTCGGCTCGTTGGATCGATTTTGATCGACAATAGTAAAGGCTTTTCATGCCAAGTTTCCAAGCGGTAAAGTGAATTTG
>CAZXSC010000191.1:0-3622 GCA_964643045.1 uncultured Rhodospirillaceae bacterium | reverse complement strand
TTAGCGACTTCCGCTTATGCATGGGACTTTAGTGCAAGTGGTTCATCTTCTGCTACATTTAAGCAGGTTACTGTTACGCCTGCTACAGGAGATGCTGCAGTTGATACTAATTTCAGCTCAAGCGCAGGTGGTGTTACTGTATCAAGTAGCAATTCAGATGGTGCTAATTCAGCAACATTTTCCTACACAGCTGATTGGAATGGTGATGCCGGCAACTTTGACGAATATGTCTCAGTTAGTGGATCAAAGAAAGTAGGTAACTGGACAGCTTCCTCAGCTACAACTCAGCACATTCAGAAGGACGTAACTGGAGGTGCACAGCCTATGACAGCAGGAAATTCAGCAGTTATTACTTTAACTGATGGATCAATTACCTATAAGTTAGGTAATGCTGCTCATTTGAGTACTGCTGAGAAAACCTCAGGTGGTCCAATGGGTGGTGCTCAGGATGCAGAAGCTCGTTTAGATGCGTTCGACGGTTTTTCTGTTGGTTTGGGTGTTGGCCCAGGAACTCTTACAGTTGCATTGGAAATGCGTTCAGCAGCAACAAGTGTTTTCTTTGGTGAAGACCAGGATGCTACAGGCGCAGGTGCTGACACAGCTACTGCTTGTGGTTCTGATTCCACAAACTTCGGACTCAACTTCGCAGGAGACGTTGGTGCTGACCTGACCTTTACTTATGCGTCTGGTAGCTCCTCTGCTCAAGCAGATTCTTGTACTGGTGACAATTCCAGTAATGTCTCGTCCATGAGTACAATGGGACTTGGTGTTGGTGTTCCTGTTGGCGGTATGACAATTGCCCTTGACTATGAGGGAACCACATATGCTTATACAGCAGCTACAGTTGAAAATTCCACAGCAAAGAGTGGCTTTGAAATAAGTGTGGTAATGCCTGTTGGCGACGCTACAGCCGGTGTTAACGTTAGTTCCACTTCTTCAACAGTCACAACAGCCGGTACTGCTGGTGATGCAGTTGTTACAGCTGGAACGGAACTCTGGTACACAGTACCTATTGGTGCAGCCAGCCTGAGTGTTGGTTATGGTAGCGCAGCTACTGCTGATGCTAGTACCACAACAGAGATTGGTGCAGAAATGTCCATGAGTTTCTAATTTGATTTGATTTAGGACGTAAGTCTTATTCAGTCAAGTTAAAATAATTAAAAAACGGGATTGTTTGCTTCGGCAGGCGGTCCCGTTTTTTTTGTTTTTATTCCCGTCATTTTAATCTCTCCAGACCTGATTTAAGTTATTGTAAATAGCTTATCACCCGTCAAATACCAAGAAGTACTTTCTCCAACAACCTAGTAGACTGACAAAGAATCTCAATTTCAGCAAAGTACAAGCACTACCCTCCAAGAAGAGATAAGCCCCCTGTTTCTTTTGCTAGCGCGGTAATTATTTATGCTACGTACAGGATCCTAACCATAGATATCGGTGTCATTGCTCAGGAGACAGAATGAGCCTTGTCGTTCTACGTCCAGAACACACTGCTAATGTTTCTCACAGAATCTGAAGATTTATATGTAATGCTGGATTAGCAGGAGATACGTATGAGCACTAATAATCTAAACTAAATCGAGGATATAGATTCTGAACGTGCCGAGATAAATTCCGGAATTGACGTGTAAGTTTTCAGGAATAAGGAAACTGTTTGCAGGGAAACATCGTGCTAAACAAGTAGTTAGAAGTAGTTCCCGTTAAGAAAAGTATCTGAAATAGGAAGAATAAACACAACACGGCGAAAGTTTAGGGAGGCTCATGTTCACGGAAACGTGAAAAAGAGTGCGTGTTTATCAACCTTCAAAAAGGATAGTTCAAAATAAAAGGAGCGATTGTCTCCTGTGAAGAATAACGAAATATCTGGAATGAAGATCAAAGAGTAGAGGAAGGGCCTCAGGCGTTAACACCACCCCTGAAGCCCCTGAAATTTGACTACTTAGAAACGATACCCAAAGCCAAGTGAAATACTACTTACATTACTATCACTTGAAAGTACACTTGTACCAAGCATTGCGCCAACTCCCTTAGTTTTGTCTAGAGGAGCATCAACAGTTGTAGATATGGTCCTATAATTCAAAAGTGCCTCATAGGCCCCAAATGAGTAACCAAAATTGAGGAAAAAACTTTGAAATTTTTTCCCTTCTGGCGAAAGTGTTTCTACTGGAGTCCCACCTGCGGCATACTCTTGAGCTGTTTGCATTGCCGAAAGATATCCACCTAATGTAGTCCAATTAACTTTAAGATCACCACCACTTCCTAAAACAGGTAAAGCTATCCCACCACCGACACTCATTTCTCCTATTGGATAAACATATCCTATATCAAGTGAACGACTGTAACCAGAAGCTTCTCTTGTAGCCAGTGCTACTCCATCTTGACAGACTCCTTGTCCACCAATAACCCATATTGATGTACAAGTAATATTTGTTTTATAGCTAGTGTTATATTGAAATAGTCCTAAAAGTATTTCTCCACCTGCAAGAAAATCCAAATCGTAGTCACTAACATAATGAAGTGAGAAAGAACTGTAACTACTCGTATCAAGTTTATCTTGGCCAGTAGATGCCGATCCATCTAACTGTGTATAACTTGAAACAGTCTTAGTTCCCAACGCAGGATCACTAGTCGAGCCTGCCACACGGTAATTAAAGCGGACTCTGCTGCCATCTGCATATGACACTATTGGCATTAAAAAGATTGCAATAATTAATATTGATAGCAGTTTTGCTGACTTTTTCATATTTACTCCTAGATATGTGAAAAACAATTAAGAATGAGAAAAATAAAACTAAAATATTTAAATTCCTCAAATCCTGATTAAATGCGAAATGCACAACCTTTGATGAATGCTATATGAAAGTAAGAAATTTGCCAAGGTAAAATTTGCAAAAAATAATTAAAATTTCTGATGTGACTCAAATCTAAGTATTTTTGTTCAGAATTAAATCACTTAAATAAACGAACCTGGCTATAACTGTTCGGAGTTTGTCATGAAAAATTTGAGACTGAATCATTTCAAATTACAGTTTATTTCATTTGAGTTAATCCATGTTCCCCAAAGGGCTTGACCCATATGTAATTAGGTGTGAATTCCGGTATTTCAGAGAGGTCAACATTTGGATCAACCAGTTCCCTGAATTTCCTTCCATTTAAACTCACTTCATATTTTGCTGTAATAATTGGATCAAACCCCGCATTTTTTTGCACGAGGTCATCAAGATGGTGTGCAAACTGGAGTAATAATGTAGGATTCCCCATTAGTTTTAGTTGAAGAAAATTGAGGTAGTCTTCGGGATCTGCATAGCGCTGTTCTCCAGTCTCTGGATGTGTTACATTGAATGTCATTCTACTCGTCTTTTGACGAAGCATCATGCGCCAAGCGAAATCATGCCCCTCTTCATGCCATGTAGTCCATCCTGGGTAGGTTAGATGACGGAAAGGAACCAACAACTGTATTACAAAGTAAATCCCAAGAAAGACAAGAAATAAGGGCCTAGTTTGACTCTGAATAGTCGTTATAGTTTGATTCGTCTTTTTAATACGTTTTCTATACCATTGGCTTACCCTTTTTTTTATTTGTTTTGGAACAATTTTTCGCGGAAAGTCTCCCTCAAAATATATG
>CAZXSC010000190.1:0-3767 GCA_964643045.1 uncultured Rhodospirillaceae bacterium | reverse complement strand
GATCAAACAGAAGGTATCGATCGTAAAGTTCTCTGGGCATCTCTTTACAGAGATGAAGGCAAGGTTAACAAGCTGACCTTGGATTTTATTTTTAACCCAAAGGTCAAGAACATGTTGAAAGCATCCACCGCGTTCTTGGCAAAGAAGAAAAAGTTCGGAAAGCGTAAACAATTGCGCCCTGAATCAGTTTGGGATGGTATGGCTCGCAAAATCCTTAAAGAGCGTGGATTGAAAAGTCCTCTTGGAAAGATTGATGGTGTGCCACTTTCTCAATATAAAAACTAATAGGTGAACGATTTTAGCAAAATCGGGTTCCGGTCTTATGACCGGGGCCCTTTTTGCAACCTATATTCTCAGAAATGTCCTATGTATTTTCTATCACTTCCAGTTTGTATTAAATTGCAATATATAGTTCAAAATTTCTGAAAGTTATAGTATACCACATTTAAAATGGATTGTAGTTGGTCAATATTAAAATGTTGTGTAGATATTTGGGATTGTTATGAATCAAGAAAATTCTAAAATGGGTATTAAAGAAGCCCCTATTGGTTTGGCACTAAAACTCTATCATTGGAGAAAAAGCCTCAGGACACTGACACCTTATCTAATGTTTTTTGGTGTTTTCCTTTGGATCGCCACATATTACTTATTTGTTGAAGGCTGGGAACTGCCACGTTTCAACAAATTGCCTGGGCCTGTTGAGGTTATAACAGAGTGGATAAACCCAGATCCAGACTGGGGTATTTCACTGTTCAGTCCTATATATTACGAACATATTCTTGCCAGTTGCAGGCGTATTATGATTGCATTTACCATAGCCACTTGTCTAGGTGTTCCCTTAGGTTTGTTCATGGGCTGGTCAAAAACTTTTCGTGATTATACTTTTCCAATTCTTGAGGTCTTACGACCTATACCGATCCTCGCATGGGTTCCCTTAGCGATTTTAATGTTTACTGGATTTGAAACCCCGGTAATTTACTTGGCCACATTAGCATCTTTGTTTGTAACTACATTGAATACTCTATTAGGAGTTGAATCAATCGATGAAGAGTATTTTCGAGCGGCTAAATGCTTAGGCTCAAAACCCCACCACGTATTCTGGCATGTTGTTGTGCCAGGCTCTTTACCATTCATTTTCACAGGGTTACAAATAAGTGTTGGGGTGGCTTGGTTTTCTTTGGTGGCAGCAGAGATGGTCTCAGGTGAGTTTGGCCTTGGGTATATGATCATGGATAGCTACATGAATATCACTTATGTTACCATGGTTATTGGTATGTTGACGCTTGGGTTCGTCGGCTGGGTCTCTTCTGCTATAGTGCGATTTGCGGGTAACAGGATGATGCAGTGGCGCGTCCGTGCGCTAGCGTTAGAGGGTAGATAAAGTGGCGGATCAACATAATTCGCGTGGCGCGATTAGCATCCGTAACGTCACTAAGATCTATGATCCAGATGGCGTGAACGTTATGGCAGTTGATGACTGCTCACTTGAAATAGAAGCGGGTGAAGTTTGCATGATAGTCGGCCCGTCAGGGTGTGGCAAAACCACATTGTTAAATGCGATAGCTGGATTTCACTCAATCACTGAAGGAGAGATTTACCTTGATGACCAGTTGCTCTGTGGCCCGTCAAAACCAAAGGCTGATCAAGGCGCAGACAGAATGGTCGTGTTTCAGCACGGGGCTTTATTCCCCTGGAAAACATTGGGAGAAAACGTTGCCTATGGTCCAATCGTTCAAGGAGTAATGAATAAAGCTGAGGCACATGAGAAAGCTGAGCATATGTTGGCTGAGGCAGGCATCGGGGATGTTTCGCATAAATATCCAGGCGAAGTTTCTTCTGGAATGGCACGGCGCTCTGAAATAGTAAGAGCATTGATCAATGATCCTAAAGTATTGCTTTTAGATGAACCATACCGTGCAATGGACGCCCTAACAAAATCTATCATGCATGAATCCCTTCTTGAGGTATATGATAAAACAAAGGTGACGATTTTTTTCATTACGCATGACCTGGAAGAAGCCATATTTTTAGGCGACAAGGTCGTCGTTCTGACAACACGGCCCGCAACATTGAAAAAAACAGTTGGTGTAACAATCCCTCGTCCTAGAGATTACCAAACTTTGACTACTGAAGAATTCCGTGTATTGGTCGAAGAAACAAAAGAAGCCGTTCACGAAGAGGCTAAAAAAGCTTTTGATGCGGGTGAAAGGGAGTTGGCCTAATATGTCAGACGCTGTTCAAAACGAACGCATCAGTTCAGTTCCGAAAAAAAAATCAAAACTTGAAAAGATGTTGACTAACAAATCATTCTGGCGTGGCGTTATGGCACTAATTGGATTTGTCATTTTTTGGGAAGTTTGCTCACAGTCAAAGGTTTGGTTTGGTGTTCAAGTTCCTTGGATTGGTAAAGTACCACCACCCTCAGAAGTAATAGCGGCGTGGCAGAAAATTATTTACTATACAGGATACTGGGAAAGTTGGTATCTGAGTACGGGACGGGTGTTCGCTGGTTTTATTATAGCCATGATTATTGGAATACCTTTTGGCTTGATGCTGGCCGTCAATCGTTACTTTCGAGAAATATTTTTTCCACCTTTTGAGATCTTGCGGCCAATTCCACCACTTGCGTGGGTTCCAGCCTCTATTGTCTTCTGGCCGACAACGGAAATGTCAATCGCCTTTGTTACGTTTCTTGGCGCTTTCTTCACTATCGTTATTAACGTTCTTGGTGGTGCCCGAAGCATTGACATTCAATACCTTCGTGCAGCCCAATCAATGGGTGCTAGCCAGTGGGATCTCTTCTGGAAGGTTATTCTTCCTGGAACCTTACCATCAATTTGGACGGGTGCCGCTGTTGGTATGGGTATCACCTGGGAGGTCGTTCTGGCTTCAGAGATGATTTCCGGCGGGGGGCAGCAAGGCGGTGGAGGACTTGGATTTTTCATCTGGAGTTCTTATATGGGCGGAACTGTTGCTCAGGTTATAGTTGGGATGATTTCAATCGGCATAGCCGGTTATCTATCCAGTTCGCTTATTCGCTTTCTCGGTGTAATTTCCATGCCTTGGCGTCGTCTTTTTTAGTTGTGAGGAAACATGCAACAATCTGATACAAATAATATGAACAACTCTGGCAATGTGTCATCCGAAGAAATGTTAACTAGGAACAGTGCTTCGCTTGAGCTGAGGGGTGTTTGCCGTGGATTTGGTGACGAGTGGGAACGAGAAGAGATTATTAAAGACTTTAGCCTATCCATAGCCCCGGGTGAGCTTACAGTCTTAGTCGGCCCATCTGGGTGTGGAAAGTCAACGCTAGTAAATTTGCTCGCTGGTTATGACATTCCGGATACAGGACAAATACTGCTTAACGAGAAACCTGTTACTGGACCTGGAAACGATAGAATGGTTGTTTTCCAGGAAACAGCACTCATGCCCTGGTTGACGGCTTATCAAAACGTTGTTTTTGGTCCAAAAGTTCGTAAAGATATCCCAGCTCGTGAACTAAATGAGAAAGCTGACTATTTATTTGAAAAGGTTGGGTTGGTAGAATTCAAGGACAAATATCCTCTTCAATTATCAGGTGGCATGCAGAGGCGCGCTGAGCTCGCCCGTGCTATGATTAATGATCCATTGGTAATGATCATGGATGAACCTTTCCGTGGACTGGATGCAATGTCCAGGGAACTTATGCAAGAATTCTTTGTTCGTTTATTCGAAGAAAATCGGCGGACAAATATATTCGTTACTTCAGAGATTGATGAGGCAATATT
>CAZXSC010000189.1:0-3794 GCA_964643045.1 uncultured Rhodospirillaceae bacterium | reverse complement strand
GGTGTAGGAAAAATTTGCTATCAATTTAATCCGCGGGCATTCAAACAACACATGATTGAAAATAGAAAGTTTCTTTTCCCCATTCGCGACAAATAGTATTTATTGTTTCCGATATTTTTTACCATTAAATCAGAATTTTCACTATTTACCCTTGGCGTCCGATATCAGCCAGTCAATGAAATCGGCTACGTGCGGACTTACAGGTCTCGTCTTGGGGGTGACAATGTGCCAGTCTACGCTTCGGTGTCCCGTTTCACCGAATGGTGCGATGAGCAAGCCACTTTGGAGATCGTCTTCAACGTGACTACGGGGTGCCAACAATACGCCTTGGCCGCCGAGCGTCGAACTGATTGCGGCAACCAAATCATTGAAGAACAGTCCACGATCAGAATCGATGTTCTGGAGCCCGTTTACTTCCAACCATCCCTTCCAGTCTGTTCGGACGGTGCCATGGTCGGGAGTAAAATGGATCAGCGTATGGCGAGCTAACTCCTCAAGTTCCGAAATTGGTGTCTCGCCCGATTGCAATTCCGGCGAGCAGACCGGAAGTATTTGGTCTTGCAGCAGGTGCCAGCTATTTAGTCCGGTATAACGTCCACCTCCAATGCGAATGGCAAGATCAATCTGATCGCGGCTTAGATCGATAAGTTCATCACTGGTCGATATCCTGATATCAACCTCGGGTTTTAACGCGCGCCATCGGTCCAGCCGTGGCACTAGCCAACGGGTGGCAACAGAACTGACAGCACTCATCGAGATATAGGTAGATGCCGATTTACTCATGGCCTCACCGGCAGCAGCGTCGAGTGCCTTGAGGCCGTTAGCGGCACCTTTCCTTAACTGCCTGCCGCGTTCGGTCAGTTGCACCTCTCTCCCGACACGCTCGAAAAGTTCTACGCCGCACCGCGCTTCGATCTTCTTGATTTGCTGACTTACCGCACCTGGCGTAATGTTCAGCTCCAACGCCGCGCGCGAGAAACTACCAAGGCGCGCAGCAGCCTCAAAAACCCGTAAGCTATTAACAGGAATGATCGAAAGAGCTTCAAACATAGGTTAGTTTTACTAATAAATTAGGTTAGAGGAAATCGCTTTTTTCTATTTGTTTTAGGGTCTAATTTGAGGTTTATCGATTAATTTTCCTCAATAGCCAAGCGAGTCGACATGTCCAGCATCGATTTAATAACCGCACCACACATTAAAAAAAATCCAAATGATCGAGTGCCATTAGTTGCATTAATCTATTTCGAAGTAAAAGTTCCCGTCTCAACCACACTTGACGTAAGCGATGGCCATAAAACCTGGCAAGTCAAATTTAATGAAAATTATAACCCAATAAAAGGTTTACCTATTGTTGGAATGCGGGTTGATACAGAACACCAAATAAAGCTCTCGGTTAGCAATCAAAAAGGTGAAACCGCCGGTCCATTCGAACTAACTTACAGAACACCCCAACTACCCAATGATACTATAAATATGCCAGAAGTTAAGCTCATCACCTCTAATTCCTCGGCCATGGAAAACGGATTTACAATGTTGAGTATTCGGCGTTCCTCCCTTATGCGCGCGCATTGGGCAACACCAAAACAGGCAGAGTTTGAAAAAGAATGGGGTCTAATCGCTGCCTTTGATGAGGAAGGTGAGGTTGTTTGGACCTATCATTCGGACGCTCGCATAGCGGGCATCCATCAACTAAAAAATGGTAACTTATTTTTTCATTATGTTGATTTTCGAACGGTAGAAATGGATGTCTGCGGTAATATTGTTCGGCAATTTCATGCTAGTGACCGTCCTTTTGGTTCAGTCGAAAACTCTATTCCAATTAAAGCTCAAAGTCTTCATCATCAACCCCATGAATTGGGAAATGGGAATTTTCTCGCTCTTACTGCAAATACTCGAGAAATTGAAAATTATTATACTGATATTATAGATAAAACTGCACCGCGAAAAACCCAGACTGTCGTTGGTGACAATATTGTTGAATTTACACCCGAAGGTAAAATCGTTTGGAATTGGAATACTTTTGATCACTTAGATACCGAGCGAGTGGGTTACGGCCTACTGGACCCTTATTGGTGGGTTCGGGGTTTTCCGGGCGCTCTTGATTGGACACACGGCAATGGCGTAACAAGTGATCCGCATGATGGTAATATCCTGATTTCGCTGCGGCATCAGGATGCCATTCTCAAAGTTGACACAGAATCCGGCGAAATTATATGGATATTAGGGGATCATCAGGACTGGAATAGTGAATATAAAAGTAAGCTTCTCACTCCGATCGATAATTTGACTTGGCCTTATCATGGACATAATCCAAGAGTGACCGGCCCCAACAAATTTATTATGTACGATAATGGCATCATCGGAACCTTACCGCCGCACCCTCGCAAGAAACCTGCCGAGTGTCTTGCCCGAGCTGTTGAATTTGAAGTTAACGTCGAAAATATGGAAGTGCGTCAAATTTGGAGCTCTGCCGAATATGATACTGAAGCACCTGTTATTTCCTTCGCAATGGGTGATGCGCATAGATTATCAAATACCGGAAACGTAATGGTAATTGATTCCACGTGTGGACCACGACAAAAAATACTCAACAATTCGGGCAACCTCACCTGGGATGATGTCGAATGGCGCCTAGCGCCCCGAGATAGTTGGCATCCGACAGATTTCCCCCAATGGGTGCGTGTTCGCGAATATGGTGGCAAAAGCAACAACGAAGTTGTATTTGAACTCAATCTTCTGGACAAAAATGAAATTATCAATTGGCAAGCCTTTGGTGGATTGCGTGTAGCGAGTTTTTATCCGCCCGAGATTGATATACAGTTTAAACCGTCGTCATAAATACAAACGAGCCTAAAAAATAAACCGTTTTGGATTACGGAAGCAGGGGTTTTTATGAGAGGCAAACCCCTCAAACAAGAAAAACTTGCCGAGTTATTAATCCCCAATTACGCATCTGCATTTGCTAATGGAGCGAGAGTTGTTTTCAAGCTCCGGCGTGGTCACTCCTCGGGACAAGTGTTGGAGACCTACTTACTGATGGCGAAGACTTTTGGCAATTTTATAGCTGTAAATAAGGTGGCTGAGAATGTAATCCAATTCGACGTGCCGGATGGCCGAACAGTGTTTGCGTTATGGGAAGATGCGAAATTGCCGCGAAGTGTAACTGGTAAGGTGACAGTAATTTATTACACTGGTGAGGAATCAATTACAGAGGCGAAAAGAGTTCTGGCTCGGATCCCAATGTTGGTTATAGTGAAATAGATAGCTTAGATTGTTATCATGCATAACGAAGACTGAAAATTTGCGTGTTGGTGGTTCAAATCGGACCCCGGGCGCCATTTTTTATAAACAATCGTTTGTTGGAGTTAAGCAGCAGCGTGACGTTCTAAATGTTTACCTTCGAATGCTGGAGCAACTTCTTCCATGAACCGAGCCATTTCATCTTTTACCTGTTGGTGTGGTTTCTGTCCGACGTTAAAATAGAGAATAACTTCTTTGACACCCGCGGCTTCAACGTTCTTTAACGTATCAATTATATGTTGCGGTGTTCCAATCAAGACAGAATTCTCTTGGAGATCTTCCGGTTTTACCTTTTCCAATTTATTAACCATATCAATAAAATATTTATAGCTAGGTGGTATATTTGTTGGATCATGAGGAAGCGCCGGTATGACGCATTCTTTATAGTAACGTATCATTCGATTCCGTGCCGCTGCTTGACTAGTTTCATCGTCGGCGAAGTGAATAAAATAACTACACATTAATCGACCGCTTTGTTTTCCGTGTTTTGCAGC
>CAZXSC010000188.1:0-3795 GCA_964643045.1 uncultured Rhodospirillaceae bacterium | reverse complement strand
TAATTATAAGCGCACTGAATAGTGCTACTCTAGACAATGTTGTTATGTCAAAAAAAAACTAGAAGGGTTATTAAAAAACCTTTGCACTAGCAGAACTGAAAGGTACAAATTATCGACAGCTTACAGGTTCGTGGGTATTGTGGCGCTTGTCATATTTTGTTTACCGTTCGTTTTTTACGTGAACTCATAAAAGAATGTATTATGGCTGGGATGCTGAAGGAAGCACTGGCTGAGGGTAGGAAGAAGAGATGAAAAAATTAAAAGTCGGCTTTTTAATAGATGATATGGATGTCAATTCATATGTGGCCGACTTAATTGATCACGTCAACGATAGTGATTTCTTCGATAGCCCCGTTTTGATAACTGGTTTTAAAAGAGCCTCAAAGAATCGTCCTCAAAAACTTAAGAAGTTGTTACGAAACAACCCGATTAAAATTTTAGATAGACTGTTGTTAGCTTTGCTTTCAAGATTGATTAGGAAAGTTGAATATAGACTGGCAGTAGGAGCCTTTCCTAGCTACGGTAAAACCGTAAATTTGCAAGAAGAAAAAGAATGTGAATTGGTTTTGGTTGAAGGATTGTGGTCAAAATCGAAGCTTTTTCTTGATTTTACTGCGGCTGATTTACAAAAAATCAACGAGACAGATTTTGATTGCATCATTCGCTGCGGAAGCGGAATATTAAGAGGGGAAATTCTTAACTTGCCAAGATACGGAGTTCTGTCTTTTCATCACGGTGATAATAGAAAAAATAGGGGTGGGCCAAGCGGATTTTGGGAAGTGTTCAACAACGAGCCAAGCTCTGGTTTCATAATTCAGAAGCTGAATAATGAACTTGACGGAGGTGAGGTATTAGTCAGAGGTAACATTATGACAATGGGCACGTGGTTGCAAAACAATGCTCAGTTACTTCAAAAATCTAATGTCTTTTTTAAAAAGTTGCTGGACTACATAGCTAAAAATAATTCTTTGCCTTTGAGAGAGGGGCCACGGCTGCACGATAAAAAGTTGTTTCGTATAGAGTCGTCACTTACATTGGTTTGCTATTTGATAAAAATATTAGGACCAAAGATCCTTAGAAGAATTAGTGCAAAGATTTTAGGTCCTAACGTCATGCGATGGAGTATCGCTTATTCTACGCACAACAATTTTAGTAAATCATTGTGGCGCTATAAAGAAATTGAAAACCCAAAAGGTAGATATTTAGCTGATCCTTTCATTTTTGAAAAAGATGGATCAACTTATATTTTTGTTGAAGACTTCTTTTATTCAGACAACAAAGGGCGTATTTCCGCAATTAGAATAGCTGAGGAAGAGTACGATTTTTTGGGGGTTGTGCTAGAAGAGGATTTTCACCTTTCATTCCCATATATTTTTGAGAGTGATGGGGAAATATTTATGGTTCCAGAGACACACGAAGCTAAGGATGTGCGACTTTATAAATGTGTTGATTTTCCTATGAAGTGGGCGTTGGAAAAGGTTCTTATGAAAGATGTTTCTGCAGCAGATACAATGCTCATATATAGAGACGAAAAGTGGTTTATGTTAACTAACATATGCAGCGCTGGTTGCGGCGATTTTCAGTCTGAGTTACATATATTTTATGCTGACAGTCTTGTTACAAGCGAGTGGCACTCTATAGAACAGGGTAATCCAGTTATTTTTGACTCTTTGGCTGCTAGAAATGGCGGTTTCTTCAAAGAAGGTGATGCTATTTACCGCATAAATCAAATACAAGGGAAGGAGCATTATGGAAAATCCTTCGGTGTTAATAAAGTAATTGAGCTTAGCACGCGATCATACATTGAAGAACGTCTAAATATTGTTGATAGCGATTTTAAACGCGGTATAATATCAACACACCATTTTAACGCGAATGAAAAATTTGCTGTTCTTGATTGTTGTAGTTTGCAACGTCTTAGGAAAGCAATTGAAACTTAAAGTAATACCAACTCATCGATGCTTACTTCTGGAAGTTCTTGCTTAATAAATTCTCTTAAACGAGTTTTAGTATCGACGATTTAGTCACGACTTCAATCAGATACCCAAAATATTTTTATTCTTTATCAAGTCCAGCGTGGCGTATAATCCTGAACAGATTTATACTGATTAGGCATATCTAAATCATAGCCCAATTCATTGGCTGCATGTCTTGTCCAGTAAGGATCGAACAGATGCATACGAGCAATAACACAAATATCTCCTCGACCGCTCGCTATTATAGAATTAGCATCGGCGTAGGATTGAATATTTCCGACTGTCATTGTTGGTATTTCAGCCTCTAGGCGCACCCTATCTGAGAAGGGAAGCTGAAACAATCGGCCATATACCGGCTTTTCTTCCGAGACGACCTGACCAGAAGATACATCCAAGATATCACAACCGACACCTTTAAAAGATTTAGCTATCTCCACTGCATCTTGAGGCGTTATCCCTTCTTCTATCCAATCGTTTGCAGAAATCCGAACAGACATTGGTTTTTCTTCAGGCCAAGTTTCACGAATTACTTTAAACACTTTTAGAGGATACTTGAGCCGGTTGTCTAAAGAACCCCCGTATGAATCGGATCGAATGTTGGTTTTTGGTGAAATAAACGTATTTAAAAGATAACCGTGTGCACAGTGTAACTCGAGCATATCAAAACCAGCTTGTTCGGCTCTCTTTGCGGCTGCTATAAATTTGTTTATCACTTCCTCCATATCTCCCTCAGTCATTTCTCTAGGCACAGGATTGGTGGAAGAATATGGTATCGCTGAAGCTGATATTATATCCCACTTTCCCGAGATTAGGGGAGCTTGCTCACCACCTTCCCACTGCAGATGAGTTGAAGCTTTTCGCCCTGCATGGCCGAGTTGTATGCCCATTTTTGTATTTGAATTTTCATGCACGAAATCAACAACCCTTTTCCAGGCTTCAACGTGATCATCGTTATACATTCCAGCACAACCAAGAGTGATGCGTCCTTCTGCAGAAATCGCCGTACTTTCGGACATAATCAGGCCTGCGCCGCCCATAGCACGACTGCCGAGATGCACCATATGCCAATCGCCAATCAAGCCATCTTCAGCGGAGTACATACACATTGGTGACACGGCTATTCGGTTTTCTAACACCATACCGCGAAGCTTATATGGAGTGAAAATAGGTGGTGGTACCTCTTTGCCTCGTTTAACACCGGACTGTTCCGCCGCTTTATCCGCAACCCATTGATCAACCGTTGATACCAAATTACTATCACGAAGACGCAAATTTTCATGATTTATCCGTAAGCTCCGGGTCAATAATTGATATGAGAACTGCAGAGGTTCCATCAAATCATGATAACGCTCAACATTCTCAAACCATTCCATACTGACCTGGGCAGAACGCTGCAATGAGTCAACGCCCGGCTCGCGCTTTTTCTGGAAACCTGGTAATGCACTTTTTAAATCAGCTGAATTTTCTTCAATCGCTTCGTACAAATAAACAGCATCTTCCATGGCCAATTTAGTCCCTGAGCCAATTGAGAAATGGGCTGTATGCAAAGCGTCACCCAGTAAAACTATATTGCCATGAAAATATTTTTCATTTTTAACACGCGGGAAACTTCGCCAGACCGAATTATTTGTAATTAATGTGTCGTTTCCAAGCTCTTCCGCAAAAACCTTTGAGCAATAATTGACGGTATCTTCCTCTGTGGCGTTTTCGAGGCCAGCGGTGCGCCAGGTCTGTTCTGTTGTCTCAATAATGAAGGTCGAGTTCCCGGGCATATATTGGTAACAATGCGCTCGCCACAATCCACCCTCATACTCATTAA
>CAZXSC010000187.1:0-3814 GCA_964643045.1 uncultured Rhodospirillaceae bacterium | reverse complement strand
GCTTCTTTGGCTCCAAAAGGCCCATGTGGGTCGATACTTTCTATAATACCAACTTCGATGGGAGGTGATTCAACTATTGTGGGCACCTTATAGTCGAGCATGCTATTGGTAATGCCGAGGCCGTTAACGTATTGAGTACCTTCACAGATAGCTTGTCCCATTCCCATCCACACAGAGCCCTCAATCTGTCCTTCCACAGAGAGCGGATTGAGCGCCTTTCCAACATCCTGTGCTGCCCAGACCTTCTCGACGGTGATTTCAGCAGTGTCTGGATCGATACTTACTTCGACTACCTGTGCAGCATAGGCATAGGCCATACTACCACTAATAGCCCCACCGCGATATTTTTTTGTACCCCAAGATTCTGGCAGGGTATCAAAGTTACCTTTAGCGGTGATTGTGCCCGTACCTTCAAGAGCTGCCTGTACAACTTCATTGAAGCTTAGGCCTTCGTCTTGCGTGCCTGCACGATATACCTCTCCGAGGCATTCTACATCTTCCGGTTTTACATCCAATTTTCGGGCGGCTGCCTCTATCAAAATATTTTTCAAATTCTTGGCTGCATCAATACTCGCATTTCCAACCATATATGTGACACGTGATGAGTATGCTCCATTATCCTTGGGTGTTAGTTTGCTATCGCTCGTAAGACTTTGGAATCGTGACATGTCCAGGCCTAGAACTTCAGCGGCACATTGGATTGCCATAGTGGTTGAACCCTGGCCAATCTCTGGAGCCCCCGTGAGCAGCGTAATCGACCCGTCCCAATCCAGTTTAAGGTGAACCGTCGCGTGAGGCTCACCTGTCCAGTTGACTGGTTTAGATGCACCGCTCGGATAATGAGCACAAGCTATGCCGAGACCTCTGTTTGGACCCAAATTACCCTTTCGTTTTTTCCATTCACTTTTTTCTTCCACCCAATCCAAGCATTCGGGCAGTCCATAAGAATTAATAAACATTTCGTTTAGAGTTTCATATTTTGGACCCTTTAGAAGGTTTCTTCGTCGGATTTCAATGGCGTCAATATCTAATTCATTCGCTATTTTGTCGAGTAAGTTTTCAAACGCATAACGCACATCGGTTATGCCGTGGCCGCGCATTGCGCCGGGAGGAGGGGTGTTGGTGAGAACACGCAACCCTTTGTAACGGACTGCGGGCAACTCGTATACACCGAACATTAGGCCACCCGAATATAAGATGGTCACAACACCGTAGCCGCTATAAGCTCCCCCGCGTTGGATTGCTTTAAAGTCAACGGCCGTGATACGGCCATCTTTTTTTACCCCAATTTTTATTTCTACATCGGTCTCAGGCCTTCCGCGATGAGTAATAAACGTTTCTTCACGGCTTGTCACAATACGTACCGTACCCTGTGCTGCACGAGCGACGAGAGCGCAAATAAGCTCAACGTTTAAACATTCTGTTCGGCATCCA
The DNA here is from genome assembly GCA_964643045.1 of uncultured Rhodospirillaceae bacterium. Taxonomy (GTDB): domain Bacteria; phylum Pseudomonadota; class Alphaproteobacteria; order Rhodospirillales; family UBA2165; genus TMED23. The sequence continues at coordinate 2,380 of CAZXSC010000187.1, read as the reverse complement.
AATCCGCCGCCAATAAATGGCTTAATCATCCGAACTTTGCTTTCTTCCATTTTGAGTGTTTTAGCCAACATCTTATGTCCATAATAGGGCACCTGGGTGCTGGCATGAACCGTCATGAAATTGCGAATCACATCATATTCTGCTATTGCGGCATGTGGTTCACTTTGAACTTGGGCAACTTCTGAACAGTTGTATGCTTCTTCGAAAATTAAATCAGCAGCAGCGAGACCATCATCTGTTTCCCCAAGATCAAATTCAACATCACGTTCTATATTGCCTTCTCTATGGTCATGGAGATTTATGGCTCCGTCTGCCATTGCTTCCTGGGATGTAAAGTACGCTGGTAATTCTTTGTATTTAAATTTGATAAGGTTGATCGCTTTTTGGGCTGTTTCAGAATCGATAGCGGCAACGCAAGCGACAGGCTCACCTTTGTATCGCACCTTATCGCGTGCAAGAGGATATTCAAACCTCGCGATCGGAAGCACGCCAAAAGGCTCATCTGTTTCATTACCAGTTATGACGGCTTTTACTCCTGGCAATGCCTGAGCTTTTGAAATATCAATTTCAATAATTTCTGCATGAGAAACAGGGCTTCTGAATATGCGCCCTACCAGGGAATCGTCAGGAATAAAATCGCACGAATATTGTGCCTTACCGGAAACTTTTTCAGGGCCATCCACGAGTGGTTTTGGCACACCAATCGATTGGGTTGGCTTTATCTCATTCATATTTGAGTTTCCTTGGATTTTAGTTCTTCTACAGCAAATTGAACTGATTCAATGATTTTTATATAACCCGTACAGCGACAGATATTCGATGCTAAGCCCCGGCGTATTTGTTCTTCATTTGGATTAGAATTTCGTCGTAGCAAACCCTCAGCTGCCATGATCATTCCGGGGGTACAGAAACCACACTGGGCACCAAGCTTTTTATGAAAGCCACGCTGCAAGGAAGATAATCGATTTGCATCTGAAAGAGATTCGATGGTCTCAATTTCAACATCTTGACAAGTAACAGCAAGACGTAAGCAAGCGTGCTGCGGAACATCGTCCACAAGGACTGTGCAACATCCGCATTCCCCTCCATCACAGCCAATTTTTGTGCCGGTCAAGCCTAATCTTTCACGCAGGTAGTCTACTAAAAGTACATTATCGCCCACAAAGTCATCGCGCTCTTTGCCATTTACCGTGCAATGGAGATGTGTTTTATTTGACTTGTTACTCATTAGATTTTCCTTGAGGAGTTCTTAGGTTGCATCGGGGTTGGAGTGGGCTAGCAAGAGTAATTGGTCCACTTTGACGGTGATTGCTGACAGATCATTCTCTAATTTTGTGTCCCAGTCGAGAAATAAATTATCTAGCTCTATTAAGCCTTTATTACGGACGTTTCCATACCCTCTTGCGAGAATTGCTAGGTTGGCTGTTTGACATGCGAGGCGGTAGTCATGTGAGGCTGCTTTAATTACAGCACCTAGCCACTGTTCGATCGCTGACTGTTCATCAATATATTGTTTAGAACGAGGCCTTAATGGCTTGAGAAAAGACAAGAACTTCAGCATAGCAAAGCCAAACGCAGATCCGGTGGGAATATGAAGAGCGATCCCTTTTTTTATCGGTGGTACAAGCCAACTCAAAGCTTTTGGAACTACGCCTAAGAATTCTTCACGGCCTGGCTTAAAATAATCTGTGAGTTTTAATGGGATCGTCGATGCTACTTTCAGGTCATCTCGAATTTGGGAAAGGCGCTCCGGCCGCGTTTTTAACTGTGCCACACGTATGACATCCTCGAAACTCATCCAACGTGCTAGGTGGCGCGCCATTTCAGATGTTAGTCGGTTTGTTGCATCGCGGTCCACATCTGTGACGCTTTTTAGGCGCTGAAGGTATTGATGTGCATAGGCTAATCCTTGATAATCAATCAACCTAGCTATGCCATGAGAGGCAATTTCTTGGGTTTGTTCAGGAAGTGCAGAAACTTCTGAGTCGAATTGAGCAGGTGCTTTATTGTAACTATAGCTGGTATCTTCATTTTCTGGCTTGATGTTTTCTCGAGCCGCTTTAAGGCCAATATCAAATCCGACTAGGTTACTGTCAACGGCGACACCTTTGGATGTTATAGCTTCCCGGCAGTCTTCAGGACTTAACGGCAGAATGCCACTTCCAACAACAGCACCAAAAGTGATCGCATTGCCCCTCGCTGCACTTCCAGCGGAAAGGGCTTCTATATCTAACTGAATTAGATTCTTAGCGGCTTTATCAATCGCTTCAATAACCGGGGTAACGTCTATCCGGCCATCGCCCGCAGATACTTTTTCTGCTGTAGAATAAACGCGTTCAGTCGTTGTTATGACGGTTGTAAAATCGGTTACAAATCCCCG
>CAZXSC010000186.1:0-3843 GCA_964643045.1 uncultured Rhodospirillaceae bacterium | reverse complement strand
GGAAGCTGAATGGGAATATGCCGCGCGGGCTGGAGCAACGACAGGATATTGGTGGGGAGAAGAGGCAGGTATTAACCAAGCTGTTTGCCAAGATTGCGGAAGTATATTTGATGGCGAAAGAACGGCCCCGGTTGGCAGTTTTTCAATGAATAAATTTGGCTTATTTGACACAGCTGGGAATGTGTGGGAGTGGGTCAGTGACTGTTATGATAAAAAATCATATCAATTTCATAAGGATTATCCAGAACCGTTCTATAGAATAGAAAAATTTCAAGAATTTGATACATGTAGTCGAGTACTACGTGGTGGTGGATGGGATGTGATGACACTAGGTATTAAGTCATCTTTTCGTTTTGCCAGTTCACCATCCAATCGTGCAAATACTTATGGATTTCGTGTAGTTAGAGAAATTAATTAATTGTGTCTTAAATGGGAAAAAGGGTTTAGGTTTTGCCATTACCTAGGGTATTTTGAAAGGGTAAATTCCTGACAAAAACACGAAAAATAAATAAATAAATAGTTAATAAAATGGCATTAGATTATTTGTGTTTTCGTAAATCTTGCTCTAAAACTGGTCACATAAACTAGTTAGTAATAAACTCTGTTAATAAGTGTCCCCTAGGACACAAACTAGGTGAGGAAATGCTGGGTTTTCGCTTTAATAAGCCGGAACTGCTCGTGCTTGAGCCTCGAATAATGTTTGATGGGGCTTTTGCTACCGATGCTGTCAACGTTTCGGAAAGTGAAGAACTAATTAATAAGGAAGCTGAGCGTGAATATGACGTTAGGATCCTTACCAACCCCACACAGATAATTTTTTTAGATAGCAATGTTAACGTGTCGAGTTCTTTCAGCAGTCATCTTGATGCTGAAACAGAATTGTTTTTTTTGGAGTCTAAAAGTGATGGGATTCAGCAAATAATAGATCATCTTGCTGGCAAGAAGGGTATCGAAAGTATTCATATAATTTCTCACGGCTCTGAAGGTCAGATTAATATAGGAAATACCGTCCTCAATATTGATAATTTATCATCTTATTATGACCAGTTGGCGGAAATAGGGGAAGTTATAGCTGAAGATGGTGATATATTGCTTTATGGCTGTAACGTGGGTGAGGCGACCGGCCGCGATTTTGTGGCTTCTTTTGCCAATGCTACGGGAGCCGATGTTGCTGCATCGAGCAATACGACTGGTGGAATTGATGCGGGGGGTGATTGGCGGCTTGAAATTGAAAGTGGCTCGATAGAAGCAAATACAACAACATTTAGTCAATTTTCAGGGTTTTCAGGAACACTGACGACGCCTGCAGTGTCGAGTGGGGGTTCAACAGGTTACATCAAAGATTCAGATGCTGTTACTGCTGCGTCGTCAATTTCTATTGCTAACGGCGGTGATTATGGAGGTGGTGGCAGTTTAAATGTAGCAATTACCTCTGCAGATGCATCGGAAACTCTAAGTCTTACAAAGGTATCTAGCGCGTCAACGGGCGCAAATGTTGTGTCTGTGGTTGGGTCCAGTCTCTATCTTGGGAGTGGCAGTACCGCCAACGTTATTGGATCTATTGATGGTACACTCAATGGAGAGAATGGAACAGCACTTCAGATAAATTTTATCAGCAACAGTTTTTCTAATCCAAGTTTTGAAACAGGTGATCTAACAGGGTGGACTGCAGATACGAGTACGCAAATAGATATAGGAACCACGTCTATTGCGGGTATCCCCACGCCAGCAGATGGATCGGATCCGGCTAATTCAGGTGGTGACTCCGATGTTCCTTCCACTAAAGGTACTTGGACGGCTCCGGTTAATACCGTGGACAAATCCCATGGGACGTATTCTCTTCAGCTTAAAAGTGCAGGTATGACGACTTCTAATGGATATGACGTGGTCCATGGGCCTTCAGTCTACTCCGATGTCTTTGCAGGTGAGAACGGTCAGACGATTAGCTTTGATTGGCGTGCCTTGGGAGGAGGGGATGCCTATGATGTATTTGGCTATATTGTTAACACAAGTACTAACGCGACTACAGAAATACTCAATGCAACAGGCACTTCGGCTGCGGGCACTACAGCGTGGGCTACAGCTAACGTAACAATTCCAGCTGCCGGTAATTACAGATTTGTTTTTATCTCCGGCACCTACGACTTTACTGGGGGACAGGCAGCGGGCGCCTCTCTTTATATTGATAACATACAAGTGTTTAATGCGGTTACAGATTCTATTGTTTCCAGTGTCGCGAAGTTGGTTACTTACGAAACAGCTGAAACGACCATGACCGCGGCAGATCGAGCTGAAAGAACGCTCACCTTTACGGCAACGGATGCGGATGGCAATGCCGGAAATAACACCGCTACTATTTATGAAACTTTCCCCGTAGCCGCAGAAGTGACTAATCCTCAACAGGTTTCCGCTGTTAATACAGTGGGCGAAGTAAGTGTCGAAGCAGGCATCATACAAATAAATCGCGATGGACTGCAAACCTTTGTTCGGGAAACATCTGTTGAAGGGGGTAGTCAGTCATCAATTTCGCCGAGCCCTTTTGACGCGGACATATTGCTTGGAGAAAGTGATCTTGGGGCAACTTTTTCCGAGGTAGAGGCCTCTGTTAGGGAAGTTTCCCCATCCAATAATTCGGGTCCGACGGTACAAAATAACCCTGCTCAGGCGTCGTCGCTCAACAGTCAAGGCCAAAATTTTGCCATGACCCTTGTCCCAACGTTTAATAATTTAACCCTTAGAGATGGTGGATTATCGGTTCTAAATGGAATAAAAGATCCAGACATAGGCTCCTTAGGACGGGTTGCATTCACAATTCCAAATGATGCCTTTGCTAAATCGAACAATGACACAATGGTCACGTTAAAGGCTTCTCAGCCTGGTGGAAGAGAACTTCCTTCGTGGCTAAAATTTGATCCCGTTGCAGGAAAGTTCGAAGGTCAATTACCAGAAGATTTTGAGGGGTTGTTAAAGGTTCTGGTTACAGCAACGGATCAAAACGGTAATGAAGTGACGACAACATTCATAATTGAAAAGGATGCGAACTCCGGGCCGGCAAATGATGAAACCTCGGAGTTAATCCCAGCTAATGATGCTGAAGCACAGATTTTGGCGGCACGAGAACGAGCCTTTGCCAGTTCTGATTTTAGCCAACAACTTCAATTATCAAAGTTAAGCACTAAACCGCTAAGCCAAATAGAGATCAAAAACGCTATCCGTGCAATAAAGGTTGCCGGCTGATGTTATTTGACTTTTTTAAGGAATCCCGGTCTAAGAGATTTTCCAATTTTTTTTCGTCAGCACCTCGCTGTTTGATCAAAAAAACTTTGATAATATCTGCTCTCTTAATACTAGGGTCTTGCACAGTTGCAAGGCAACCGCTGACATCAGCGGATTTGCAAAAAAGTGCCAAAATTGACCGTGAATTGATGTTTGGCGGTGAAAATCAGTTGATCGGCAGTCTGTCATTAGAAGAAGCCACCGCGAGAGCTTTAAAGTATAACCTGGATAATAGAGCTCGGTATATGGAACAGGCGCTGGCCCTAAATCAGTTGGAGTTGGATAATTATCAACTATTACCTTCGATCGTAGCCAACGCCGGATACTCTGATCGTTCCGGTTGGAATGCTACAAATTCGAAGACTATTAAGGGTCCGGATCCTACATCCAACTATAGTTATGGTACGGATAAGACATTATTCACAGGTGACCTTACATTTAGTTGGAATGTCTTAGACTTTGGCGTGAGTTACTATAATGCGCGGCAAAATGCAGACCGTTCTTTAATCGCTGAAGAACGTCGTCGGAAGGTGGTTGAAAGTCTTATTCGAGAGGTCCAATTTTCTT
>CAZXSC010000185.1:0-3854 GCA_964643045.1 uncultured Rhodospirillaceae bacterium | reverse complement strand
ACCTCCTCCCAATGCTCATGAACGAAGGGTTCTGTCGAATAAACGCCAGGTTTTATCCGAAGGAAACGAGATCGACTGCCTGTTTTTCCGTCCTCATCCAAATCCGACGTCAAAATTTTCTGCTCCATGCCCTCGGGATAACCGGGGGGCACTTCCCAGCCTTCATCCATATCCAATGACATAAATTCCAGATGCGGCTTACCTTTTCCCATCAAATAACTCCTATCATTCTTCCGGTGGCAGGCTTATAGCCTGATACGAATAACTAATCGTACGATTCAATTTTGGATCAATCAAGTTTCCTCGAAAAATGTCGGCAGGGCGGACCTCGCCAGAAACAGCTAAAGTACCACAAAACATTAATGTTCCGACAGGAAGTTCACCTCCGCTTGTATAAAGCGATATTAGTTCTTCCGGATCGCGCATTGTCATCACCGGACCCTCTTGATAGACCTCTTCGTTACCATCGATAATGATTGTAGCCTTAAGACTTAATTGATCCCAATGATCGATGACATCCCTATAGCACCACAATGAACGGGCAATCGGCTTTGCGCACATCTGTTTAGAAACGGTGACGTCCGTTGCTTCAACGACCCTATCTGTATGATCGGAGCCGAGGCCGACCCAATATCCATCCTCCAAAGATAGTATAATGAATTCTATCTCGCCGCTCGAATTCTCCCCAATCACCTGAAACTCTTCATCCATAGTCAATTGATCCACTGAGCAGCGATAAAAAGTGGGGGTCTTTGATGGACGAGAGATGCCAAGTTCTTCCAATTCGGCAATATGGGCTTCCATAGCCCCGATATTTCGACCCGTCCAACCGGCTATGACAAGTTGCTTAACAGTTACTTTTCTGGTCTCTTTGCCATCAATCAAAAAATCAAACTCTGCAGAAGCAACCATTTGCTAAATTATACTCCTTTATCAAATTTTTAGATAAAAATAACTTGAAAACAAGGGTTCTTCTAATTAACCCTGAAAAAATATTAACACAGGACATACTAAAATGAAAAATAAACCAGAATTAACCATTAGTCATGCTGGCTTTCATGTATTCGATATGAATAGGATGGTTGATTTTTTTCAATCCGTTTATGACCTATCAATAACCGATCGGGGAATATTAGGAGAAAGGGGCGAAATTACCTTTTTAGGTTCAGATCCACGGGATCACCATCAATTAGTACTCTATTCAGGCCGCACCTCGGAACAGGGTGTCCACTACAATCATGTCTCTTTTAGAGTGACCCATTTATCGAGGTTAAGATCTATTCATTCCAACCTATTACGTTACGAAGGTATAACAAACATTAAAACGATAAATCATGGGGTCGCTTGGTCAGTGTATTGCTCAGATCCCGAGGGTAATCGTACGGAAGCGTTTGTTGAAAGTCCCTGGTACGTCGCGCAACCTTATGAGACAGATTTAGATTTAACGTTGAGTGACGAGGACATTCTTAGCCTAACTGAAAGTATGGTCAAAGAGGACCCAACTTCGAAACCCATGCTTAAGTGGCGCGATGAGTTTTCAAAAAAACTGGGGCTGGATTAGATTTATTGTGCTTTATGTGAAGGATCTTACAAAAGCTCAACAGCAATACAGAATTTGACTCGCTAATAAAGTTGATGTCGGTCGTTCGTACATGGTATGAGTAGTTAACCCATTTAAAAGGGAAATTTTTTCTTTGTTTATTGAGATTATAACCACTAAAAACGCATAGGATTATCGAAAACTAAAGGATTGAATTAGAATGTTTCCGACGAATTTCCCAGACAAAGAAGTTATTGCTGAGCTGACAGCTAAAATGTTGATCGAGGTCGAGGCTGTCAGATTTAGCGCAGATGAACCGTTTAAATTTACATCGGGCTGGGCTAGCCCCGTTTATATTGATTGTCGCAAACTAATTTCTTATCCCAGAGTTCGCCAAACACTGATGGATTTTGCCGCCTCTGTCATCGCCCGGGATATTGGTTTTGAATCTCTTGACTGCGTCGCCGGCGGGGAGACGGCTGGCATTCCATTTGCTGCATGGATATCTGATCGCCTTATGCTTCCCATGCAATATGTGCGGAAAAAAGCCAAAGGCTTCGGCAGGAATGCGCAGATTGAAGGGGACTTTGAAAATGGCGCACGAATTCTCTTAGTTGAAGACCTTACCACTGACGGAAAGAGCAAAATTAAATTCTGCGAGGCCCTGCGTGAAGCAGGCGCAGCTGTCGATCACACCTTTGTTGTATTTTATTATGATATTTTTCCCCATACCCGCGAATCACTAAAAAAAATTGGTCTGCAAATGCACTCATTGGCAACATGGTGGGATGTTCTTAAAGTTGCCAAAGAATTTAATTATTTTGACAAGGACTCAATCGGTGAGGTAGAAAAATTCTTACATCAACCGACGGATTGGTCGGCGGCCCACGGCGGAGCGTCATCGCTATCAAAATAGATTAATCCTGTTTGGAAAGTTTTAGAGCGGCTAATTTTATTCGCTCGCTGGTTGTTCGCGCAGAGCTTTTCCATTTGTACCACAGCCCCAAACTGGTATATCCCGCAAGAATAGGCATTCATCTCGAATAATTGAGAAAATTCAAACTGCCAAAATATTGTATCAAAATCCTCTAATTTAACGGTATTCCCGATTCTTCTTTCTGGTTTTGATAGGCCGCTGAGAGTTGAGCGTATCGTGTTTTTATACGCTCGACTTGAAGATTTAAACTGCCACTATTGTTGTTAGTTGCTTCGTCCACCATAGAGAGAATATTCTTACATTCCCAGAATATATTTTTCCGAGCGTATTGGCCATCATCGACCTTAAATACTTCCCTCAGGATATTCAAATCATGCGGAATATTGAAACTATCCCGCGTATCCTGATAACCAAAAAAATAATAAAAATTATCGAAGTTAGCCCACGTTATAGCCGATAGACAGAGTGAACATGGCTCGTGGCTTGAAACAAAAATACAATCCTCAGGAGGTGGGCGGTCAATCTTGGGTATATTAAAAAAAGCGTTTAATGTTGAAATTTCACCGTGGTAAAGCGGATTATTGATTTCAGCGTTGGTGCCCGCAATAACTAGAGATAAGTCTGATTTTTTTATAATTGCTGCACCAAATATTTTATTTCCGGTAGAGACACTGGCGGCGGTCATCGGGATAATATCTTTCTCGATAACATCTAACATACGGGAACACAGTATCTTCTGAGAAATTTTCATAAAAGGCAAAGTAAACATGTACTACTCTCAGATCAAGGTTACCCATGTTATCTGCGGTTCGACCAAATGAATTTTAGTTACGAAATTCCAGTAACACGTCTTGTCAGATTTTCCCAGACCCTATCGACTGAAAGGTCACTGTAAAACATTTCGGTACATTTTTCAGTCTCCCCAGGCGTAAGGTAGCGCACTTCGCCAAGGGGCATTGACTGAAGTTGAACAGACGCAGAGATTTGAAGGTATACAGCTGTTAAGGTTGCCTCTTTTATGGAAGAGCCAACGACCGAACATCCATGGCCTCGCATCAGAACAACATTCGCCTCCCCCATGCTTTTCGCTAGATCTCGGCCTTGGTCAACATTTCTAACCAGTAAGTCGGTATCGCCGAAGTTATCATGAATATCCCAGATAGGTATATTGCGTCCAATAGCAGCGCCGGTATGAATTATGGGTTGAAGGGGGGTGCCTGTAACTCCAAACGGAATGATAGATAGAGAATGATTGTGCACGACCGACTGCACCTCTGGTCGAGCCTCCAAAATAGATCCATGAATAAACCTCTCACCATATGGTCTCAAGGTAGAGCCGTCGGCGCTGTTGCCTTCCAGATCAAATTCCATAATATC
>CAZXSC010000184.1:0-3912 GCA_964643045.1 uncultured Rhodospirillaceae bacterium | reverse complement strand
CTCTGAAAAAATGTACGATGAATCTCGTGTTTGGGTTGGAGAGCGTGATATTTTTCCTGAAGGGGATATAGGTAATCTTAGTTATTCTGAAGCGAGATACGCTATTTCTTAGTCTAATAGCAGGAAATATTCTTTGGAGAACGCCTTTGCTAAACCGGTGCTGCTTAAGCCGATTAAATGGGTTAATTTATTCAACACTTTATTAATTTTTTGCGGCTTAATATATCTCAGCAAATATTGTTCGCGGGTTGAAATGAGTTTGCGTCTTGTCGGAATATAAGAAAGGACGATGGTATGTTGCAGTACCCAACCAATAGGCGTAAGGCGTTTCGGGTCGCAATATACAATAAGCACGTCAGATCAGCTATAAAAAATAATCAAAGCCATCCGATCTATGGCGACCGATGGGCAGATCCTCAAAATCAAGATATAATGGCTTCTGATTTGGGCGAGGCGCTGTGCCTTTTAGATTCACGCTATCCGGGTCGAGAAGGCTTTGTCATTCAACAATTATTGGAGTATGAGAATAAACCCTAGGAACTAGCTTCCACTTTCAAAAAATATGTAACTATCTAAGCCATCAAGAATGACGCCGTCGAAACCTCGTTCGATGATGCCGTAAATATAGGAATTCGTATTTCCGGTGATGATTTTCCGCCAGCCTGCTTGCCAGTATTCGACATAATTTTTATCAGGATTTGCTGGTACTGGATCGGCGATAAAAGACGGTTGTCCCTCTTTCCAGTTATCTCTCCAATAATAACGATGGTTTTCTGCTACTCCTATATTCATATAGGCATAAACCAATCTCCGCGCCCCGAGTTTTTTAAATTTCATCCCCTGGATGGCGGCCTTTCTATAAGGGGTACGGCCCTTGTGAAAAACATCAACAATTAGAATATCATAGTTCGTATCGCTTACGGCGATTACAAAATCCTGTTGCCGATCAAATTTAGATGAATCGGTTATATAAAGATAATTTTGCACACCTTTTAATCCCGTTATATTTTTTGGGTTCTCACTAATTGGTCGGGAAGGGATAGAGGGAATATTGTTGAAATTGTATTCAGATCCAACTCCTTTGGCTGTGAAAGGAATAAATCCTTTTGCAAGGTTTGCATTATAAGAATCTTGAGTCGTTTTTAGGTTTGATGCAAAGTCTGTCACAAATATTTTCAAACCTCGCTGTTTCCCTAAGTCAGCGAGACGGATAAATTCTTTTCTTATTTTTTTCTCGGTAACATATTTTTTCTTGCCTTTTAAGGGTGGGTGAAAGTTAAGTCCTAATATGTTGATTCCATCAATAGATTTCATATACGTGGTAGCTGGTGATCTTTGGGTTACATCGACAGGATCTTCTTTTTCCAGGATTTTTAAGCCCCCTTGGGTTATTATACCAAAGTTACGATTGAAGCGTCTTGCATATTTGCTGATATCTTTAACCAAGTTGCGCATCTCTTGCTCAGGCTCGATTTGTTCTTTTGCCTTAGATGTTGGGTCAGCACTAGTTGGCGGTTGCTGCGGAGCTTGAGCTCGGACTGTTACACTTATTTCGCAGATTAATCCGATAATTAAAATTAATGTAAATTTTTTCATCATTTGTGAGCTTAATCAAATTAACTAATGTTAACGAATTATAGGCATTTTAAAGTTTGGTCAGCAATTGATAGTGATGCTGTTAGACCAGGTGATTCTATACCAAAAAGATTAACCAGACCTTGCACACCGTGAGCCGACGGACCGTGAAAAACAAAGTCTGACGGTGGGTTCCCTTTTCCCTTGAGCTTGGGGCGTATGCCAGAGTAGCCTGGTTTTAGTGAATCATTTTTAAGCCCCGGCCAATAACTGCGAACAGCATCATAAAATTTTTCGCCTCGGGCAGGGTTTACCTCATAATTAATCTCATCAATCCACTCAACATCAGGTCCGAATCTTGCTTGCCCTTCGAGATCTAACGTCAAATGAACCCCCAGACCAGCTTCATCGGGTATTGGATATACCAAATGTGTAAAGGGGCTTTGTCCCATTAGCGAGAAGTAATTACCTTTTGCATAATGTGTTTCAGGTACTTGGTTGGTTGGAAGTCCTTTAAGACTACGAGCAATTTGTTGGGCATGTAATCCGCCACAATTAAATACATTCTTACTTTTTATGGCAGTTGGCGTCTTTCCACCAACGTTAAGTCTAATATGTTGATCGGAGATTTCACCATCAATAACAGGGGAGTTGAACGCTATCATTGCTCCGTTCGCTTCGGCTTCTCCTCGATAAGAGAGCATTAATTCGTGGCTATCAATTAGTCCAGTTGACGGGGATAACAATGAGGCTACTGCATTGAGTTCAGGTTCCATCTCCTGTGTAGTTTGCTGGTCTTGCCAAATTAAATCGGTCACATTGTTATTCTTGGCTTTTTGATGAAGCATTCTGAGCGCATCGATTTGTCGATCATTGGTCGCAATAATCAATTTTCCACAACGTTTGAATGAAATACCACGAGTTTCACAATAGTGATATAGCGCCGCTTTGCCTTTGACACAAAGTGAGGCTTTAAAACTTCCCGCATCGTAATAAATGCCCGCGTGGATTACTTCACTATTACGGGAGCTAGTTCCCATACCGATTTTAGATTCAGACTCGAGTATGATTACCTCGCGGCCTTGTAATGCAAGCGCACGAGCGACGGCTAAACCAATCACTCCGGCACCTATAACAACACATTCAACACTATCTATAATTGCCATATTGAGTTTGATAGAGCAGAAATAAGGGTAAAAAAAGGTTTTTTAATTTTAACAACGGGCGGCTAGTATTACTCTTAATTTTTTTGGTAAACTAGAAACCAAGAATTGTCCAACAATAGAATTATAAATTTGATCGATTACTGTTCTAAAATAGGGAGAGGTCTAAAATCTCACCAAAGTTTTATTATTTAATTCAAAACGGATATTGATATGAGTAAGAATAAACTACCAATAGGATCTTCCGATCGTGATGTTCAGGATTTTTTATCAAAAGTTTCAAATACTCCAATAAATAAATCCTTGAACCAAAAAGGGAGGGTAATTTTTGCGATGGATGCTACTGCTAGTCGGCAGCCTAGCTGGGATCGAGCATGTAATTTACAGAGCGAAATGTTTGCCGAAACAGCAGCGAAGGGTAGTTTAAAAATTCAACTGGCGTACTATCGTGGGTTCGGAGAATTCTCAGCCAGTGCCTGGACCAGCGCATCAGCTGAATTGTTGGCTCTCATGACAGTTGTATCGTGTCGTGCTGGTGAAACCCAAATCAAAAAGGTACTTCGCCATACTTTGAAAGAAACAGAGAAACGTTCAGTAGATGCTTTAATTTTCATAGGTGATTGTGTTGAAGAAGATATTGATGAATTAGGGGCGGTTGCAGGAGAGTTGGGTTTGCGTGGTGTATCAGCATTTATCTTTCAGGAAGGTGAAGACCAGATGGCAGAGTTTGCGTTTCGTCAAATTGCGAAGTTGACAAATGGGGCGTATTGTCGATTAGATTCTAATAGTCCTAAAACCCTTCGCGAATTGCTGCGTGCTGTTGCTAGCTATGCAGTAGGCGGTAAAATAGCGCTTGAGGAAATGGCGAGAAAAGAGGGAGGCTCTGTTCTGCAATTAGCAAATCAGCTTTCTAAATCTTCCTGAACTGGGTAAATTCAACGATGCCTTATTTCATTATTGGTGTGGCTCTCCTGATTAGTTCGCTGTTAATTTTGCGTTGGTACGTAAACGCACCGCCGTCAACGTTACTAAGAATATTCAAGTGGATGGCAATAGGAATAGCTGTTTTTACAGCACTTTTCTTTTTAATTGCAGGCCCGAAATCATGGGCTCTATGGTCAATACCGGTTCTTTTGCCATGGTTGATGCGCGCTCGAACGGCGATGCGTATGGC
>CAZXSC010000183.1:0-3959 GCA_964643045.1 uncultured Rhodospirillaceae bacterium | reverse complement strand
TCGCCTGCCCGCACCATCCTGAAGCCCGAACACCATATTTTCACAAAAACCATCCGTGGAGAAAACCCAATCCCGGAATGTTATTCAAAGCAAAATCTCTAATGGGAATTGATATCAAAAATTCTTGGATTGCCGGTGATCGGTCTAGTGATATTCGTGCAGGTTTAAATGCGGGGTGCACGGGTGGTGTCCATTTACAGACAGGTCACGGAATCCGGGACATAGAAAAAAAATCATCCTTATCCTTAATGACTGAAGAATTTAAGATCAAATCACTTGCTTCAATTGCAGAAATGTTAACTGAATTACCTCTATTTAAATTACATATACACTAAATCTTACTGCCGTTTATCCAATGGACGGCTCTTCCCGCCGTTTTCAAATTCTAATCGTAAACCCATTGTTGGCCATCCCGCTCGCGCATCGATTGCTTCAACCTTACCTCTTATAGAAAAATGAACGCTTTTTGATAAATATAGCTGATTATGTGTCCAAAAAAAATTGGGAAAACCAAATCAGAAAATGTAATATGTGAACAATTATTAAATTGGGATAACCTAAATCTACAAATCATCCAATACAAAACTCGTACCGCATATTTTAATAATTTTATTTTATCCAAACTCGCGATTGATAACAAAATTGAAATTATAATTTTTGGACAGAAAATCTCGTTGAAACCAGGTTAAATTACAACCAACAAAAGCTATCCGATTAAGGAAAATTAATGGAGCAATGCAAGCCCAGGTTTGCTAGCAAGATCACTAATTGCTTCCATAGAAAACCTATGTAATTTCAAGTCCTTAAGTAAGCCTATTTCAATCACAACTTCTGGCTCTAATTGCCGTTCCACTATCGATTCAACAAACTCTAGCAATTCTTGAGTTATATTAGGGTAAATCAGTACATTACTTAATAATTCTCGACGGATCAGAGGTGGGAATAGAGTAATTTCCATGATTAATAATTTTTTCACGGTCGCGGTTATTTGCAGGCTTTGGAACAAACTATCCAAGCAAAAACTATAAATCCCAAAATCTAATTTACCAGCAACGTCTTGCGTAAACTCTCTAAATTCCTCAATAAAAGATTTAGCGGTTACCTTTTGATCGATAAGTTGCTTCACTAAACCCAGAAACCTCCGATACCGCGCTCTTGCTGGGCTTATTTTACCTCCCAGTTGTGATTCAATCTCACGAATCTCCGTCTCTCGGAATCGAGCCTCAATTAAAGACCTCGCATTATGTCGAACGTCTTCCGAAAGTGCCTCTTGCTCAATCAAATGAAATAATCGCTCGTACTTTTCTCGTTCGCCCCCCTTGAGTTTGGTTAACGCGCCACTTAGCGGCATTAAGGCTGCTTCTGCAACCAAATTATCCTTGGAGTAGATCGCGGCTACTGCTGTCGCAGCATGAATTACAGAACGATTTTGAAAATCATCTGTAATAAAAAATCGGACACCCGACGCCACCGTTAAATAACGCCCCAACTTAGCACAAGCAAGAAAGTGATCTGCAAGGTCATAATTTCTCATTCGTTTCTGCTGATCTAATTCTATTTCCATAATAAGGTAGACCCCCCAAGATCACTCTATTATTCAGTTTATACGATTTTCTATTAAAGATATCTACAAATTCAACTACATTATTCCATAAATTCCCAAAAGTTAAATTAAACCGCCAACATTTCAAGGTAAATGCATAACTATATCAATCGGCCATGTGATTTTTTTTGTAGCACTTTAATCTTTGAACAAAATCCCCGCATCTTTATTCAAATTTTATCGTCTTTTATGCATGGCTAGCCCCAAAAAGCATGCGGCTCTTAATTTCTCGCGCAATTTGATTTGCTGTATCTAACTTCCTCGGGACCGCAGGCTCCGAAGGTTTAACAAACTCGTCGCTTAAAAGATAAGCATAGCCGCCTGAATTCAGTTCATTGATAAAACGTCTATGCTTTTGATGTAAGAAATCGTTTGGCGCAAAGATATATACCGGATTTCCTGTCACACAGGCCTCAGAACACATTGAAGTTGAATCACCAGTTACAATCAGATAATCAGCATGGGCCAAAATACCGAGATACGGATTCTCATCAACGGTATCATCAGAGGTCCACGAATATACCAAAGCTGGTTTAACTTTTTTTTCCAGCAGGACATCGAGAATATATCGCAAACGATTTCCCGTCCGTGGGCTTGTTGTTATAACTAGGCTTCCACCTAATTTATTTACAGCATTAGCGGATTGGGTCGCAAGCTTAGATGCCATCGCCTGGGTGAATGGCTTCCTTTTTGTCGGACCTCCAACAACCAGGCCAATCATAGGCTTTTTTAGAACGGAAAACTTTCTGTCCCAGTGGTTTCTAGCAGAAGCCAATTTATTTTCATCAATACTATGGGGAGCTCCAACAATGCTAAAAAAATTATCCTTTTCAGCGATGCCTTTTTCATGGTTTGGAACAGCGACAATTTCAAAATCTTCAATTGCTGTAGATCCAGGATACATAATTTGAATGAGACGGCATTTGTTTGGATTTTTATTCTTTATAAATCGTGCAACTAGCGCAGATCGTCGACCCGAAGCAATAACAAGGTCTGGCCAAGGCGATTTTATTGCTGATTTGGATCCATTTTTCAATCCCCTTAGAGAAGCTCCAATCAAGAAGTTTGGCAAATTTGCACAAATAGACCAAACCAAATGTTTTTCAACAAATGGGATGCCAAGAGATAAAGCAACCCCCCTAGACTGATTTCCTGTTCCTAAACGCTCATCTATCAAAACCCAAATTAAAGGAGTGCTATTCATATTAGCTTCATCCGACTTGATTATTTAACCATTCTATTAAACTTTAAACCTAGGTCTAAATTAAAAGGCGTAATTAATCTAAAAACTACTCAGGGTTTCAAATAAAGGAGCGAGATTGCGCTCAAATTTCTGCCAACGACCCAGAGATTGCCTATAAGTTGGTTCACGCACCTGCCACGTCAATGCCGTTGTTATTTTAACTGCACACACATAAAAATCTAATACCTTATCATCCCACTCAAACTCAACAAATTCAATAATATTACAGCTACTAACTTCCTTCCCGCCGAAAACATCTTCATAATTAACATTTAAGATTGGCAAATCTAGTGCTTTCCGCTTTGGGCCAACATGATAATGCATATAGAACAATTGCTAAATTAGTGTTACAGTCTGGGTCGTCCGGTTTAACGATCAGCGCCTTTCTAGTCAATTGAACTGCATATCCGTGGCGTCCTTTTTGATGAGAAAGAACGCCTAATAAATGTAAAATATCGGTATTTTCCACATCGATTTTCAGCGCACGCCTGTAGAACTTTTCTGCTTTCACAAATTGACCCGCCTGATGTGCTTCAACCCCTTTTGCAATCAAGTCTTCGACCTTCAACTTTTCTCGAGCCACAAAAGCTCCAATCAAGTTTTTTCTGGGTTACTTAATATTACCTAACGCCGATAAAATTGCTTAATTATATGTTTCACCAACGATTAAATTAGCCCTGTTTATTTCAATTTTGATGGGCGAATTACTTTCGTCGATAGTTTATTTTTATTTATCTAAAAATTATTTGAATCAGGCGACAGCGAATCACTTTTAAACTGGCGAATATCCGGCATTTTGCATGCTGTAATTTTAACAGCCGCCTAATTACTATAATGAACAGTCTTTTGAACGCAAATACAAGTAACTGCACGTTCAATCTACGTAGAATAACACCCCACGATGAGTATCGCTCAAAATGTTAAAAAAGTTAGATTTCTGCGCTATTACGGAGCTCATATGGTAAGTTTCACAGCACCCAAAATAATCTTATCCTGCGCGGTTTCCACATAAATTGTTCCAAAAATGCAGCCTGTTTTAAGTAACAAGTTAAATGAACGCTAGGAAAATTTGCTTTTCTCTGCAAAAATACCGTATATGTTAATAATGTTGTA
>CAZXSC010000182.1:0-3983 GCA_964643045.1 uncultured Rhodospirillaceae bacterium | reverse complement strand
CCAATGAAACTTGTTGGGGGTAAATGGCAGCGAATGAAATGGGACGATGCCGTTAATGAGATCGGCGATCGCCTCCTAAAAATAAGGAAAGAATCGGGGCCTGATTCTGTCTACTGGCTTGGTTCCGCAAAGTACAACAACGAACAGGCTTATTTGTTCCGTAAGTTTTACGCATTCTGGGGAACTAACAATGGAGACCACCAGGCGCGTATTTGTCACTCTACTACGGTTGCCGGTGTCGCTAACACCTGGGGTTACGGAGCGATGACCAATAGTATGAACGATATTCAAAATTCTCGTTCAATTATTCTGTTTGGTAGTAACCCTGCTGAGGCGCACCCTGTTTCGCTTTTGCATGTTTTGAAAGCTAAGGAACAAAACAATGCGCCGTTGATAGTCTGTGATCCCCGTTTCACGAGAACAGCGGCGCATGCCGATGAATTTGTTCAGATGCGCCCGGGTACGGATGTGCCGCTAGTGTGGGGTATTCTCTGGCATATTTTGGAAAATGGGTGGGAGGATAAGAAGTTCATCCAGCAACGCGTTTACGGTATGGCTGAAATTAGAGCCGAAGTAAAAAATTGGAATCCAAAGGAATGTGAGCGTGTAACCGGTATTCCAGGATCGCAACTAAAACGTGTTGCAAGAACTTTGGCGAATAATCGTCCAGGTACTTTGGTTTGGTGTATGGGCGGTACTCAGCACACTAACGGCAACAATAACACCCGCGCATACTGTGTGTTGCAGTTGGCCCTCGGTAATATGGGTACTGCTGGTGGTGGAGCAAATATATTCCGCGGTCATGACAATGTTCAGGGCGCAACGGATATGTGTGTGTTGTCGCACTCTCTTCCAGGGTACTATGGCCTCTCTACGGGTGCCTGGAAGCATTGGTCGCGTGTATGGAATGTCGATTACAATTACATGCTTGGTCGTTTCGCTTCTAAAAAACTTATGACTAGTAAGGGTATTCCGGTATCTCGTTGGATCGATGGTGTTCTTGAAGACAAAAAGAATATCGCCCAACCCGACAATGTGAAAGGCATGGTTTTCTGGGGTCATGCACCAAACTCTCAAACCCGTGGTGTTGATCAGAAAAACGCGATGGAAAAACTTGACACTCTCGTCGTGATTGATCCGTATCCAACGGCTACGGCGGTGATGCATGATCGGAAAGATGGCGTTTATCTTCTTCCGGCAGCAACTCAGTTTGAAACTTATGGATCTGTCACCGCTTCTAATCGAACATTTCAATGGCGTGAAAAAGTTGTTGAGCCGATATTTGAATCCAAAACTGATCATGAGATTATGTATCGTTTTGCTAAGAAGTTCGGCGTGGCTAAGGAAATGTTCAAGAAAATTAAGGTCAAAGGTAATGAACCGGTGATTGAAGACATCACTCGTGAATTTAATCGAGGTATGTGGACAATTGGCTATACCGGGCAATCGCCTGAGCGGCTCAGAGCACATATGGCTAATCAGCACATGTTCGACAAGCGTACGCTGCAAGCTAAGGGTGGGCCGGTTGATGGTGAGTTCTATGGGTTACCGTGGCCATGTTGGGGTACACCGGAAATGAAACATCCGGGAACACCGATTTTGTACGATACCTCTCGTCCTGTTGCAGAAGGAGGGTTGAACTTTCGGGCTCGTTTCGGAGTTCAGCGAAATGGTACCAACCTCTTGGCAGAGGGTTCCTATCCAGTTGGGTCGGAAATTAAGGATGGTCATCCTCAGTTTAGCATGAAGTTGCTTAAGAAATTGGGCTGGGATGGTGATTTAACCTCCGCTGAGAAGGCTTCTATTGCTAAGGTTGCCGGTGATAAGACAAACTGGAAGACCGATCTTTCAGGTGGTATCCAGCGCGTTGCTATTAAACATGGCACGGCACCTTTTGGTAATGCTAAGGCGCGAGCACTAGTTTGGACCTTCCCGGATCCGATTCCAACCCACCGGGAACCACTTTATACATCGAGGCGCGATTTGGTGGCTGACTATCCAACCTATAAGGATGTAAAAAGTCACTATCGTTTGCCTACCATGTATGAGAGTATTCAAAAAACGGATTTCTCCAAGAAATTCCCGACTATTCTTACGTCAGGACGTTTGGTTGAATATGAAGGTGGTGGTGACGAAAGTCGCTCGAACCCATGGCTTGCAGAACTGCAGCAGGAAATGTTTGTTGAAATTAATCCCGTTGATGCCAACAATTCAAATATTAGGGATGGCAGCACCGTGTGGTTATATGGTGCAGAAGGTGCAAAGCTTAAGCTGAAAGCAATGGTCACGGAGCGTGTTGCTCCAGGCGTTGCCTTCATGCCTTTTCATTTTGCTGGTGTTTTTCAAGGCGAAGATCTGAGGGATAAGTATCCCAAAGGAACAGATCCATACGTTTTAGGTGAAGCCGCAAATACAGCATTTACATATGGCTACGATTCGGTAACACAGATGCAGGAGTCTAAGTGCAGTCTGTGCCGGATCGAAGCAGCGTAAGGAGGTAGACAATGGCTAGAATGAGATTTCTATGTGACGCCGAGCGCTGCATTGAGTGCAATGCGTGTGTTACGGCTTGTAAGAACGAGAATGAGGTGCCGTGGGGTGTTAATCGCCGACGGGTTGTCACCTTGAATGATGGGAAGCCCGGAGAGAGATCAATCTCTGTTGCTTGCATGCATTGTTCAGATGCGCCGTGCATGGCGGTCTGTCCGGTAGATTGTTTTTATCAGTCGGCGGAAGGAGTGGTTCTCCATTCTAAAGATCTATGCATTGGCTGTGGCTATTGCCTCTATGCATGCCCGTTCGGTGCTCCACAATATCCGCAAGCAGGTAATTTTGGCAGCCGCGGAAAAATGGACAAGTGCACGTTCTGTAATGGTGGGCCTGAAACAGATCACTCTCCCGCTGAGTTCAGGAAATACGGTCGTAATCGTCTGGCAGAAGGTAAGTTACCGCTCTGCGCAGAAATGTGTGCCACCAAGGCTTTGTTAGCTGGCGATGGTGATAAAGTGTCTGATATTTATCGTGAACGTGTCGTTGCTCGTGGATTTGGTTCCGGTGCTTGGGGGTGGGGAACTGCCTACCAAAGCAAGGGTAAACCAGCCCGGCTGTAGGTCCCTTTCTTCTTTAGCGGGAGATGATGAAAATTTTGATGCCGCAGCGCCTTTAATTTGGTGCTGCGGGGTTGCCTTTCTCAATTAGTAACTGAGTTTGCCGGTTTGATTTGCCTTGGAAGATTTGTGAAGGATAAATTTATGAATTTTATGTCGAAGTTATTTTCTTGGATTGGCTACTTGGGTTTTGTTGCCATTTTGACACTAACAAATGTATCTCAAACTGGATTCGGTTTTGGAAAAATGGTCTCCGCAGAATCTCCAGCAACTTCGACGGCAATCGCACCAGGTTCACCGGGTTCCAACGTGCGGCCACCTGCTTCACAAAAATGGGGTGAACCCGCTGTCCTTCCAACAAATATTTTGCCCCGGCCCAGTGCGTCAACAGACTGGGGTCGAATTCGTTTGGGCACTAAAGGTGGCGTTTCAATTCCAAATAAAGATGCTGGTATCCTCGTTCAATCACAAGGCCAAAGTTGGCGCCAATTTAAGGCAGATGACCTGGTTACTTTTGGGGGATGGTTAATACTGGGTACCATCATAATTCTTGGTCTGTTTTATGCTAATCGGGGCACAATCAAAATTAGTGCTGGCAGATCTGGCCGAAAAATAGAACGTTTTAGCACCCTTGAGCGATTTACTCACTGGCTCACGGCTGTCCCATTTTGTGTCCTAGCTTTAACGGGTCTCAACTTAATTTATGGCAAGGATTTAATTCTTCCAATTATAGGCCCTGAAGCTTTTTCTGCAGTCACCAGTGTCGGCAAAAGTTTGCATAACTTTATGGGATTTGCGTTTATCCTTGGTATTATTTTGATGGTGATTTTGTGGGTTAGGCATAATTTGTGGGATAAATATGATCGTGGCTGGATT
>CAZXSC010000181.1:0-4057 GCA_964643045.1 uncultured Rhodospirillaceae bacterium | reverse complement strand
CAAAATTGGGAGGTTGAGGAGTTGGAGATATCCGAAGTAAGACAAAGATTGGGAGATGCTACTTTGTCGGATGATGAGCTTATTTTGCGCTATCTCGCTCCTGAGAATGAAATTGAAAAGATGCATAGTGCCGGCCCAGCAAAAATGTACTCAACCGGCGAAACGCCGATCGCTCATTTGGTTCGTGAGTTACTAAAGAGGGAACATTTCAGTACAATATCCGTTCAAGCAGGTGGCGATTCTATCCGTTTCCAATCGCGAAAAACTTAATAGCCGGATTTGTTTTGCAAACGAGGATAAACAGTCGAACAAAAGAACCCAATGTACTAAGTTAATGAAAAACCAAAGCTTTGTAACTAAGCCTAAGAAGACTTAGGAGAAAAATGGAATTACCCACGGGCCCGGAAACGGTTGTCCATATGTTGGAATCCGCTAGCAAGCAGTCACCTAACATGTGTGCGATTTCATATGAAGATCGAGAATTGACGTACCGTGAATACGCGAACTGCGTCAGTCATTTTGCCCAAGAGTTGGTGCAACTTGGGGTCTACGGTGAGCGTGTTGCAATACTTTGCAGTAATTCCTTGGATATGGCCGTAGCTTACTTTGCAGGGCACGCCGCAGGTGCCCAGGTTGTGCCAATTAATCCTGCCTACACAAAACGGGAATTGGTTCAGATTTTGGCCGATGCTCAGCCCATCGTAGCAATATACGACGAGGACATTAAGCATCTTGCGCATCAAACAATCCATGAGACGGGCATAGAAAAGGGGATTTCTGTGGGACCTTCTGCGTTGCGATTAGACACTTGGAAAGATAAAGATCGCGAGTTATCCTCGAATAGGTTACCGACCGGCGACCAACTGGCTACGCTTCAATATACGGGAGGCACCTCAGGTATTCCTAAAGGGGTAAATATTAGCCACCGACAGATCGCCATCAATCTCAGGCAACGTGAATCCATCCTGCCAATGCGTCCAAACTACGAAGTCATTCTTTGCGTAATGCCGTTGTTTCACATTTTTGCAAGTTATATGTGCTTGCACACCGCAGCTTATTGTCGTGGCAAGCTTGTGATCCGAAGACGTTACAATCCAAAAGATTTACTTGATGATATTGAATCCCATAAAATTACAATCTTGCCAGTAGGCCCAACAGTATTCCATAGTTTGCTAAACTTTGATCAGTTTACTGAAGCGGATTTCTCAAATTTACGAATAGGGTACTCAGGCTCTGCTCCTTTACCGGAAGAGACACTTCAAAAATGGGAAAAGTATACAGGAACAAAAATTCTGGAGGGATATGGACAATCTGAAGCGGGACCACTTTTAACAACTAATACGCTTGACGAGCCAATTATTCCAGGATCGGTTGGCAGAGCCCTCCCCTTGACAAAAATTGAGATAGTTGATGTGCAAACCGGTATTAGTATTATGGATACAGGTGTCGAAGGAGAAATTCGGGCAAAAGGACCGCAAATTATGCTGGGGTATCGCAATCGGCGCAAAGAAACCGCTGAGGCACTTAAAGGTGGTTGGTTGTATACTGGCGATATCGGGAGGTTGGACGAGAATGGTGTTCTCTACATCACTGATCGAAAGAAGGATATGGCTATAGTAAGTGGCTACAATGTTTATCCCCGCGAAATTGATGAGGTTTTGTTTGCCCATCCTAATGTCATAGAAGCGGCAGCTGTAGGCATACCGGACCTTTATAGAGGCGAGGTCATCCACGCATTTGTTGTAGTTGAAGACTGTACAACTAATACCGTCAAGGAGTTGACGGAATACTGTGAGGGTCAAATGGCAAAATACAAAGTTCCCAGCGTATTTCACGTCGTTGGCGAATTGCTAAAGACAACGGTTGGTAAAATAGACAAGGGTGGTTTACGAAAGTCGTTGATTGAATAATTAAATGCTATTTGCCCAATCAACAATAAGATCAGAAACTTCCTCTATTTTTTTTGGTTTATCATGGGGATAATGACCAACTCCTTTGAGTTCATAATCTGTACAGCGGTTTTTTGCAGCATTTGACCACATTTTCAACTGGCTTGGGAAAACACATTTATCTTCGGTATAATCTACATTCAGCACAGGTATACTGGTGTTGGCTAGGCACTTTGGCCCATTTGCTCTAGTTAAGCGCATACTCCATTGACTAAGGAATGACCGGAGGCTTGTAAAGCGCCCAATATTGTTAGAGGCATAATTGATTTTTTTAGGATCTCCCCAGATTGTCCCAATATCCCGGTCATTAGGATCAAGTGACAGGTCAAGAAACCTTGGATCGGCCATTGTTCTGTGGATTATGAAGGCTTGATCAGAAGCTGGACTGTCACTTAACAGTGATAAGCGGTATAACACCCAGTCAGTTAACCGTTCATTTCGATCAATTTGAGCCGCGCGGTAGTTTTTTAGCCATATAGCATCATAAGGCGGGCCATTTTTGGAATTATACATGTCGAGATCGGGGTCATTGGAGAGTAAATCATTCTCGTCAGTGATTGCTGGGTCTATCCAGTCAGTTAACGTATGAGCACGCCCTGGATGAGCACATAGCATTGCGATGCCATCAATTGGAGGAAGATCCTCAGGCGTGAGGTCAATTGGTAAGCCATCGGGCGTTGTTTTTATAGTGAGGTTCTCAGCTTGTTCTTGATACATTGCGGCTAATGCGCCACCACCTGAATTGCCTATTAAAATAATTTTTATATAACCCTCTTCGCGTAGATGCCTAACCCCTGCGCCGAGATCTTGTATAGCCCGTTCCATGGACAACATTGAGTCATTTGCTATAAATCGAGTATTTAAACCAAGCAAGGCCCGCCTTCTTCTATTCAATGGTTCGAAAAGATAATGTGCCATAAAATTGCTGGTTGGGTGTATTACGATAAAGACCGTGTTTTTGTCGCAATTATTTTTCTCGAAGCGACCAAATATTTTAGGTGCGTTCATCTGGATGCCGCTTTGGCTTTCCATGACGCCGCCTTGGCGGACGCTTAAGATCAAGAGTTCGCTTTTATTTAATTGGGTCATACCCAGGATTAATCAGTCTTTGAGTCGTTGTATAACCAAGCTGCATCCGTTTGAACGTTTTTTGTTTTATTCCATTCCGCCAGCATTGTTGGAGCTGTTGATTTTAATTTTTTCATCATGGCAGTATCACCAATATGGTAGGTAAGCTCGGTTCGATGACCATTTGGATCAAAAAAATAAATTGATTCACAAAACCCGTGATTGGTCGGGCCTACAACTTCAAACCCCCCGTCTTCAAGGAGTTCTTTTCGTTCTAATAATTCATCTCTACTCTCTACATTGAGAGCTAAATGTTGTACCCATTCGGGTGTATTAGGATCTTTTTGCATGGGCGGTGAAGTGGGAACTTCAAAGAAAGCCACACATGAACCGTCCTTCATGGCAAAAAATATGTGCATGTAGGGACATGTTTCGCCTGTTGAGGGAACGTTTTCTTCTGAAACGGCTGCGTAGTATTCGAGTCCTAAATATTTTGTATAAAATTCTGCCGTTTCCTGCGCATCATTGCATCGATAAGCGGCATGGTGAAGTTTTGTTACAGCCATTTTTTTCTCCTCTAATAATCAGTCATCTCATTACGCTATTGCTGTAGCTATTGGGGTGGGGTCTTGATACTCTAGGACCATGCGCATCAGTTGATCTGTCAATTGGCCACGCAGTTCAGGCTCCTTTTCCCATAAATTATTTAATTCCCCTGGGTCTTTTGTAAGATTATATATTTCATCTCTCGCATCTGGATAGCCGATCGTGCAACGGTGCTGATTGGTAATCAACGTGCGAATTTTCTGAAATCGGGTAAAACCAAGATTAATTCGTTGGCGGTCATCTTCAATTAAAAGTGCTTCGCGCGTATTTTTAACTTTCCCAGAAATATCGTCACTTAGTGAGGTGCCCTGCATACCCCAATAAGGTTTAATGTTCGCACGTTCCAGAATAGTGCAGGAAATATCGATTGTCTGCCCGAGATTTGAGGTTACGTGTTTATTATTGAGATCTGGGTCATTCCAGATAAATGGCAC
>CAZXSC010000180.1:0-4069 GCA_964643045.1 uncultured Rhodospirillaceae bacterium | reverse complement strand
AGATTTGGGAAGCGTTCAAAAATTGTCTCTATTTCATCGCTGATATCCGCATCATTTCGTGTATATGCTCCCATTAGTAAATTCTCTTCTACCGTCATACTAATGAATATCTGACGTCCTTCTGGGACCATGACCAATCCACTTTGGACTCTTTTTGGAGCGTTCCAGCGGTCAATGTCTTGGTCATTGAACTTGATATCACCGTCTGATAGACGGACTGTTCCTTGGATTGCTTTTAGGAGAGAGCTCTTACCTGCTCCGTTAGCTCCCAATACGGTCACAATCTCGCCCTCTGAGATATTTAACGAAGCATTTTTGACCGCGTGATTACGGCCATAGCGAATATTAACATTGTCTAAATCCAGAAGCATTAGATTTCCTCACCCCCTAAATAAGCTTCTAATACCTGAGAATCTTTAGCCACTTCATCGGGTGTTCCTTCAAAGATTTTTCTGCCAAAATTGAGCACAACAACATTTTGACAGAGGTTTCTAACAAAATTCATATTATGTTCTACAACGAGTAGCGTAGTTCCAGATTTTGATACTTTTTCAAGTAATGCCTGAAGTTCTCGAGTTTCGACTGCATTTAGTCCTGCGGCTGGTTCATCTAGTAAAAGTAACTTTGGGTTAGACACCAATGCTCGAATAACTTCAATGCGTTTTTGTATACCATATGGAAGTTCTGACACCACTTGACCCGGGAATGTTTCTAGCCCAGCATCGACTAGGGCTTGCTCAGCTTTTTTTTCCCATGCATTTTTTGAAAAAAGGCCTAATGGGGAAAACATTTCCGCAAAAGTATCAGCAAGGTGATGTTGCCCGAGCATGACGTTTTCTACTGTGCTTAAGTGTGGCATTAATCTAATATTTTGGAAGCTGCGTGACATTCCCAAATCAACACGTTTTCGAGCTGGAACGGTAGTTATATCCATTTTATCCAAGAGAATCTTTCCGTTATCGACCTCATATATGCCACTCAATAAATTAAATATGGTAGTTTTGCCTGCACCATTCGGCCCTATTAGTGCAGAACGGCTGCCACTTTCAATCTTAAATGAAACATCATCTATTACCTTAAGACCGCCAAAGCTTTTATCAACTGAGGTAAATTCAAGTACTTGGGGCATGAGTCTTATCCTAATCCGGGTTTTGGGTTAGCTGGAGCTTTTCTGAATAAGAGTTCTAGAAAAGTTCTTGTCATGATACCTTCTGGCCGCAGAACCATCATCCCGACTATTATTACACCGAATGCAGCAAACCGAAGTTCAGTTAAAAGTTCAATTCCTGTCGCTTCACCCGCAGCTCGCAATAGTTCTGGGACAAAAGTAAAAAACGCAGCGCCTACCAAAGGCCCCCAAGGTGTCTGAGTCCCGCCGATTAGAACATACAACAGCACATAAATGCTGAATAAAATACCCCAATTTTGTACTTCAATATAATCAAATTGGTGGCCATAAAGAGCGCCTGCTAAACCGCCTAAGAATGCTCCGATGGTAAAGGCGCCTACTTTTATTAAATGGGTATTTACACCAAACAATAAAGATACATTTTCATCATCATGAATCGAACGCATGGCAAGACCGAATCGTGTCGACATTAGATAAAATCCAAACAATATGACAATTATAGTTACGGGTAAAAGAACTTCTAATTCCGTATGAGTTGTAACGGGAAAGCCTGAAGCGCCACCCACGACTTCCATATTTAACACAATGCCAGCGACTATTTCGGCAAATGCGAAAGTTGCTAGAATCATATATACGCCTCTAGTTCTCAGGATCGGAAATGACATTAGAAAGCCTATTAGTGCGGTCAATAATGCTGCGACAGGTATAGTCAGAAGAATGGGTAGACCAAGACCGTCATCGGCCGAGCTCAAATATGCATCTATATAAGCGCCAATAATCATAAATCCTGCGGCCCCTAAATTAAGTTGCCCAGCGGCCGCTGGTAAAAAAACAGAATAAGCGATGACGACGTTGAGGCATAAAATTATAATTATTTCGGTCATATAGGCACTCATGATCAGAATTTTCCTTTTCCGATATGGGTGTGGCCAAACAATCCAGCAGGGCGGAACACTAGAATAATTAGCATAAGACCCCACACTGGTACTTTTATGATATCTGCACCCCAAAAGTGAATCGATAAAACTTCTACCATCCCAATAAGCAATCCGCCTGCAATAGCCCCCCAAATATTGCCAAGGCCACCTATAACCATGCCAGCGATTGCATTTGTCGCGACATGATCGCCAATATAGGGGCTGACGTGTTTATAGTTTATGGTGAACAATATGCCCGCCAAGGCGCACATGAAACCTGTCATGACGAAGACTACCGGAACAATTTTCCCGACATCTACGCCCATGAGTGTAGCTGTATCGGGTTTTTCTGCAATGCTACGCAAGGCACGTCCAAGTCGGGTCCTTTTCAAAAGGAGACTCAATCCGAATACTAAGACGAGGGATAATGCCAAACTAATAAGTTGCGGGATTCCAAAAATAATTCCATTGATTTCAAAATTCGCATGAGCAAACGGGGAGTCAAATGTCATAGGGTCGGTCCCCCAAATCATAATCACCACATGTTCGAATATAATTAGGAATCCTAATGAACTTACCAGCGGAAGAGCATGTTCGGTAGCATCGCCATACTTGGCTTTCATATAGCGATAGGTAAATCGTTCAATTACTAAAGAAGCTAGAATGGCAACGACCATTCCAATGGAGGCGCCTACAAGCCAATGAAAGCCAGCGGCGGTGGCAGCCCATGTAATCATTGCCGCAACCATGAATAAAGCTGGGATTGTGAAATTTAGAAAATTTAACATGCCGATGGTCAAAGTGAATGCCACTGCGACCATGACATAAACACTTCCCAGCATTAGTCCATTCGTGAGTTGCTGTAAAATTAGCATTATACTTTACTTATTTTTTTGAGGTATATGGGTTTCGTGACATGTAAGGTACCATTCTGCTAATTCTTCCCGACTGGGCCACCAAACGTCATCAAAAGTTTTTGCGTAGGCTAAAAATTCTCGTAATGCACGTATTCTGTGTGGGACCCCGGCAACATGTGGGTGAAGCCCAATATTCATAACGAGCCCCGTTTCGCTAGATTCCTCATACAAGACGTCAAACTGTTCGGATAGGAGTTTTATAGCACCATCGGTATCTAAACCTCGGCGACTAAAAAAGGTAAAATCATTAACTTCAATTGAATAGGGGGTTGCCACGATGTTACCCCTGGGTGTCCGTATTATGTAAGGTTGATCGTCATTCATAAGGTCACAGAAGAAAATTAGACCGTTATCAGCGAGAATCTCACATGTATTGATTGTTCCCCGTAATGAGCAAGACAGCCAGCCTTTAGCCTTTCGCCCAATAGCTTTCTCATAGATATCCAAGGATCTTTCGATTAGCTCTCGTTCTTCAGCAGGACTATGAGCGTAATTAGTAAGTAAGTCACCTTGCTCATAGTTATGTGCAACTAACTCCCAATCACGCTCTATTGCTGCTTCAACGATAGGCCACCGTTTTTCAATTAACTTTGCATTTACAGTACAGCTTGGCGCGACACCGGCATTCTCAAATTCTCTGAACATGCGCCAAACGCCTACTCTTTGACCATATTCCCGCCAACTGAAATTAGGGAAGTCGGCTACGTTACCGGGCAATGCATCAGGTAGAATGGGGGGGCCACCGGCATAATAAGGCTCGCTTGATTCCTTTATTAAATCCCAATATTCTAGATTGATTGTGGGGATCACTGCTAATCGCTTTCCATTAGGGAAAACTAGCCTTCCTCGGTGAGGCAAAGGCACATAATCGTATTTCATGTATATAAGTCCCCAGTTTTCCGATAGTAATTATGAATTTACTCGTATTTGTATACAATTTTTGTTTAGTGTCAATTCGCGTAGTTTTCAAGATTCATGATTTACCAATTATTTATGGATCAGGAAGTTGAACGTCCGTAAATTGAAAATGCCGTAACTAATCCAATGGTTTACTTTGCTCTTTGCATTGATTGCCATATAGTTTCGGCTGTAGCCGGTGTATCGAT
>CAZXSC010000179.1:0-4095 GCA_964643045.1 uncultured Rhodospirillaceae bacterium | reverse complement strand
CCGTAATTGGACGATATATATATTGACACCAAAAGGATCACCGCCAAAGCTGGCGACATGGTGTAACTGAACGGAACCAGCAATGCGACACCGGTTGACGGCGAGAGGCCAGGCATCGCACCAACCATAATACCAATCACAACCCCTCCAATAATAATTAGTATAGGCTGCCAACCTAACAATGTACTGAAACCAAAAATAAGATTTTCTATTATCTGGTCCATATTTCTATTCCTCAGAGCAATCAGAAGATGGCCTAATGTTGGTAATTATCATCTAGGTTGTTCAACTTCAGAAAATGTTCTGTATATGTAGTCAAGGCGACTTTTAATTTGTTTATTGTAAACCTTATTAACTGCGGTTTGTTCGAGAAGCTTCCACTGAGTACTTTTTCTTGCAAGCGATTCGGCAAGCTGCCATTTGTACATAAATGATCTGTCAGCAAAACTTTCTAACACCACTGCCCTTTGCTCACCAAGCCACTCACGATCAATTTTTGTAAGTTTATCTGGCGTAACCCTCGTATAAAAAATTTCACCAAATCGTAGCGCCATCGCTTCTTGAGACTCAGTCAAAGACGTCTTTTCAAGAATGGTCGCGCGAAAAACAGACGCGTTTTTGTAGATTTTACTTTGAATTTCTTTCAGATCTTCAACAGGAAAGCCTTTTTCTACCAAATGTTCCATTGCGGTCGATGACAGTGAGTAGTTGGCTTCTCGATATACTTTTTGGTTAAAAACATTTTGCAGAAAAAATAAAGCAACAAAACATACAACAGCTGATATGATCGGCGTGGTAATCCAACCCGCGCCTATATTACCTAGTATTCTCCAGTCAATATTTTTTCCACCTTTGAGTATACCAATACCCACAACGGCACCAACGACAGCCTGAGAACTGGAAACCGGAACTAGCGGAATAGTTGGCAGGCCCGAATTGGCTAATAAATATTCCAAACCTTCCGAAGCAAATAAAAATAATACTATTGAGTGTGCAATCACTACCACCCAAGCCGCCACTGGTGACAATGGCACCAGACTATCGCCAACTGTCAGCATCACTTTTTTCGAATAGGTAAAAACACCAATACCGATTGCTATAGCCCCAATCAAGAAAAGTTGCTGGATCCCAGTAAACGTTACCATGCCTCCAATATCGAAATCAGTAAAAGGTGAAACCTCGACGAAAACCCCCATCACGTTGGCAATATTATTGGCGCCAAGACTATAGGACCCGAAGGCACCGGCAAAAATCAATGCCGCACGAGTATAGGCATCAAGTCGTAATAAATGAAATTGTGCCAAGCCCAAAACACGCTGGGTGATCTTATAGAGTGGTGCAGCAATTACACCAGCCAGCAAAGGACAGGCTACCCAAGTACCAAGAATTTTGAAGAGTGTGTTGGAATCAGTAATGGAACCGCTAAACAAATTCCAACCGATGATCGCACCGACGATTGACTGACTGGTCGAAACCGGGAGCCCAAGCCGGGTCATTAAATAAACGGTCATAGCGGCAGAAAATGCCGCAACAAAAGAGCCGGCCAGCGCATTCACTGAACCTAATGTGCCCAAGGTATGGGCCGCACCAGCACCACTGAGAACAGCGCCCAAAATCACGAAAATGCTGCAAACCAGAGCGGCCGTAGTAAATCGGACCATACGGGTTCCAACTGCGGTGCCAAAAACGTTAGCGGCATCGTTGGCGCCTAGCGACCAACCCAAGAAGAGCCCGCTGGTTAAAAACAAAATTACGACGATGTCCATACCTATGGAGCCCTAGATACTGCGTTTTATCGTATAGATCGCCAATGCGTCCGCGATGTCCTCGGACTCGTTGGCTAACTCATCAATTCTTTCAATAAAATATCGTAAGTGAATTTTTTCCACTTTTGGTAAATCAGAAGAAAAAGCCATTACTTTCAATTTAGAACTTATCTTATCTGCCTCCGTTTCATAAAACATCACTTTGGTATTATGATCGCGGACAGCTTCTATATTTCTGAAAAAAGCCCTTGAAGACATCACCACGGCATCGACACATGAGATAACTGTATCTGTTAAATTCATGAATTCCGAATGAAATTTCGTTGGTATCTCTGGGGTTTCAATTGTAAATCGGTAGCAGTTTGCCTGGGTAATGTTAATCAAATTATCGAGATCTTCAAGTAATTTTAGCACATCGGCTCGGAGATCAGGGATCAAGGTTTGCTCATAAAGTTGTGCTTCAATAGTGCGACGGAGCTCGTCGCCGCGGGTCTCAAGCTCTCCCGCTTGTTGGGTTGAGGCGTCAAAATCATCACAAACACCGTGTTCGAGGTATATCTTTATGGCGCCTTTAAAAACCAGGCTGGATTCCGTTACACAATCCAGAAATTCATCAATCTGATTTTCCAAAAATCGTGTTTTCCTAAACAGCGCAAGAGTTTTTGACACAGCACCACTCCTTTAATAATTCTGGTGAAACAGCTTTTACAGGGAAAATCCATAAAATTCCGTTAGACGGCTAAAATCGAGTAATCGTCAAATTCCCCAATCAGAAATGAAAGGGTTGAGACAGTTTTTACGGACAAAACCGTGCCTGTTTCTTCATTCGTTCCATGAGGTGTAATAACCTCAGAGGGCAGACGATAAGTTGCTAATCGGGTCCTGTCAAATATTAAACTTCTGTGATTGCTAAGTTAACCAAAGCTCAAATGCAAAATAACCTGAAAAACAGGTCAACACTCTAACCCAATATAGACTTTAAAATTGGGCCGATTGGGAGTGGTATATAAAGAAATTTTGCAAATATAATATATGAAAAAATAAGCCAGCCAATTGAAACAGAGAAAATTATCACGTGTTTGCGGTAAGTTAATACATACATTGATCCAACTAGAAAGATGAATGAACTCAAGAAATACCCAATCAGCTCTATTGCCCCTAAATAAACTATTAACCAGCAAACAAATAGAAATACAAAGCCAACTTTGCCCGAAACTGGATCGGGTTTCCCCATACGTAAAACGGCTTGAATTATTAGCACGATGCAAAAAACGGTCGTAAATCCAATCCACAGAAACGGAACCGCCGCAGGACCAACATCTTCGTTCGTCGGAAAAGCCAACGATTGGATAAAACAGACTGCTGAAAGTCCTAGAATAGCAATCGGCAACACGAGGTTACCAACATAACTTTCCTTGTTATTTTCGATAACGCCTGAATCCATAGTTAGGCCTTAACCTATACTGATTACGTTGCAACCCAACTAAAAGCCCTTGCTAACTGGGTAATTAGTACTCCGCAATTAGCAAGAGACGGTTAGTTAAACAAAAATTGTTCTACTTCAGAATGCCGGCACTCTTAGCCCACGCCCGGACTTCAGTCATATCCTTTTTAATTATACTCAAGAATTTATTGTGAGTATGAAGTACTGGATCAATACTAGACTTCTTCACATGGGCAACCCACTCAGAATCCGTGCTAACTTTCTTAAATAAATCATTCCAAAATTTACGAACATTAGTTGGCGCTCCAGATTTCATGGCGAAACCCCGCCACATAATCTCATAGTCGAGCCCTTTAATTCCTAATTCGCGGAAGGTTGGAGCATTTGGAAATGCGGGGAGACGTTCAACTCGCGCCAAGGCCGCAACTCTTAACTTGGGCCTGCCGATCGTATCACGAGGGTTCCCGACATATGCAACACCGCGCCCCCCGAGCAATTCAATGATAGCCTTTTTTCCACCTTTGAATGGAATATACTTTGCTGAAGTAATACCCGCAGCCTTCCAAGTTTTCATCGCCATAACGTGGTCGAGGCCGCCTGCTGCCGGTCCAACCCATATCTGTTTCTTTCCAGCCGCCGCTTTTGCCTTGGCATCGGCCAAAAGCTGCTGCCACGTATTTACTGATAGTTCTGAATTTGTGATAATCGCTTCAGGGTCTGATTGATTCATTGCCAACCATTCAAAATCTTCAACTTTTACGTTACTTTTAGCTGTCACAATTTTATATATTTGAGATTTAGTGGTTGCCATTAGAAGGTATCCATCGGCAGGCTGGGACAACACATGTTTCATAGCTACCAGTCCACCCGCACCAGTTTTGTTTC
>CAZXSC010000178.1:0-4123 GCA_964643045.1 uncultured Rhodospirillaceae bacterium | reverse complement strand
CATTAAATTTATCAACTGAGTGATATTCTCGATCATCTCAATAAAATACTTGAGTGCAACCATTGCTGAGCCACAGAGAATAATTAGCCTAAGAGGCCACACTAATATTGTGAACTCATCTTCAACCCCAAATTTTAGGTCGGGCCAAGCCTCTTTCAACTTAAAGCATGTTCCATACACAATCAGCGCGAAAACAAAAACACCGATAAGATTAAAAACCGCATGAAAACAGTTGGCGCCAATGGGGCGTTTCTCAGTAAATGGCTCAATAAACATCTCTGCTCGGGCAAAACGACCCGCGTGCAGGGAATGCGCCAGTTGAAGAAATATTGCGCCGACTAGTGAGTAGCCAGCAATTTCGGGGACGCCCCGGATAGGTGCATCAAAACCGCCTCGAGCAATAACGTCAGCACATATTAAAAACATAAGGCCGAATATCCAGATACTGCCGATGCTATTGGATATCGATATGAGACGGGCATAAAAGTTAGCGAAGGACTGAAATACATTCAGTCCTTCGCTGGTTTTATGGATTATTGTCATTGCAAAGAGGGGGCAGTGCTACTTATCCCAATTACGTAGTGGTTTCTCACCACGCTTACGAATGGCTTCCATATAAAACTTAATCACACTCTTTCCAGGCAATCCTTTTTTGGCCTGTTGGGCAGCCCAGATACCAGCTAGGTCTGGCAAACCTTTTGCCCACTTCTTTTGCTCGGAAAGTGATAACTTGGAAACTTTGCCACCTTTACTTGGGATCAGCTTCTTCATGCTCAATGCTGCAAATCCAGCTGTCTTTTTAGCAACCTGCATTTCGTAGCCTTTGCCAACTTCCCTAAACATCTTTTGCATCTCTGGCGGCAGACTATCAAACTTAGTCTTATTCATGGTCAAGGCGCCAGTGACACCTCCTCCAAGGCCAACATTCATAACGTAAGGTGCTGGTTCATGAAGTTTAAACGGAAAGATACCGCTGCCAGGCACAATCGCACCATCGGTAACGCCCGTTTTGATGCCATTATAATAAATCGGAAGGCCACCGTTAACGGCAACTGCTCCTGTTCCTTTAAGCCATTGGGCTGATGCTCCCGGTGCGTAGAACTTTTTACCTTTTAAATCGGCTACAGATTTTATGGGCATTTTAGAAATTAATATATAATCATCAATAGCTTGGGCTGCTAAAAATACTTGGTTATGTTTTAATAGAGCCTTTTTCATTGCCGGTATTTTTTGGTGCATTTCGTTACCAATTTCTGCAGCTGCGACGACGTTACCTGATACAAACGGCAGGTAAAAAGTCACATTATGCAAAGGGAGCTTATTTGGTTCCCATAAGGTGCCAACCCATCCAATATCACCGAGGCCCTCTTCGATACCTTCCAATGTATTCTTAAAATTATACAGGGCACCTGCATAAGCCTGGGTCCATTTAATACTATGGCCAAGAGCTTTTGCTCGTTTGCTGGCTTCGGGCACCACGTAGTTCTTGAGTACCGCAACCCATGGGACAACAGGTGGGTGGCTGGAACTTGCAGTAATTTTGAATTCTTTAGCGGAAACGGTATTGTTGATAAATAATGCTAATACAGAAAGAGCAAGGATAGTTAAGAATGTCTTTCTAACTGATTTAGGTGTTTGGTTTACCATATTTTCCCCCTGGAATTTTTTGAAGTTTTCGTGCGCCACTCTTTATAGCCAGTTTTGTGGACTGAAGGCAAACGTTTGCGCTAATTTTGCCTTATATCATCAGTTTTACAGTTGTGTTGTGACTAGCGAATAATTACTATCTGCGGCTAAGCAATCCGCTTCTGGGATGCCAAGTTCGTTGCGAATTATATTAGTCCCCAACACCAATGAAATCGTTTTATAGCGGGCATGTCTGCGGCTCATGCCTTCGCGACCCATACCACAGTCAGAGGTGATCACCAGTCGTTCAACAGGAATGTACCTTAATGCTTCGCGTATGTGATCTGCTATGTCCTCTGGTTTTTCAATTTGTAATGAATGATGATCGATCACCCCAATAGCCACTTTTTTGTCCTTGATAATTTCACCTATTTTATCTAGTTCCATACGATTTGAGCTACAAGATTCAAAAGTTAAAACGTCGGCCTCTACTTGGTTTAGTGCTTCCAATGCAGGGCCATAAGCCTGTATATCTGCGAACATTCGTTGTTGGGAGGGATTTCCCCAACACGTGTGGCACCATACCTCTGTCTTATTTTTTAGACCTTTAACAGTGTTATTAAAGATGTCTGTCATTTCCTTCATGCCTAGCTTTCCAAAGACGGGTCCGCGCGCAGGGATCATATGAATTTGAGGTTCTTCTAATTGAATAACGGGACATCCGGCGTCCGCTAATTCATTTAATTCTAAATTAATAGCGTCGCCAAGGGCCATAATTCTTTCAACTGGATCTTTGTAGTATTGATCATCAACTGCTGCCGCAAGTAATTCCGGTGTAACCGTGCCGAATTTTACTGGCTTCGTTGTCATACGCTGGGCCGTTTTCCACATCTGGGTATATTGTAGGTCACCCTTACCAATTGGTCCGATAATTTGAGGCATTACGCGCGCTTCAAGATAATCGTGGAGAATGTGACCCATTGGAAAACCAACGCCACCGGTTTTCATGATTGCCGGCTTTGGATTTTTCCGATCAAAGCCATCCATGTGAAATAGGGGGTAGCTGGTCCAGCTCTGGCCACCAACCTGTTCATCATAATGAGCGTCACCATCTGTACAAATATCAAGTCCTGCCGTAGCTTGTTCATTTAGGTAGGTGGCAATTGTATCCGTATACTGCTCCCGATATCGAGAATTAACCATAGCCTCGAGAAATGTTTGAGTTCCCATATTTTCCGTGAACCAACTTGGGCGTGGAAGAGATCCGATGATTGTTGTTGGTAACATTAGATCTGCGGTCGCTTTGTACATTTTTTCTCCTAGTTACTTCTTTGAAAGGTTACTCTGCATTGCTGACTGTACTCTTAATAATAATTCCGGACCGATAAAAGTATATGACATCAGCGTAGTTGGTTTAATCAAAGTTGATATTTTTTCATGGTTGTAAAAGCAGCTTACCCGTTGTCTGTCTATTTTCCATCTCCGTTAATACTTGGATAGTTTCAGATAAAGGACGAATGGGTGAAACCAACGGTTTTAATTTTTTTGTTTTGTATAGGTTGAATAACTCATCACAACGTTTCTTTATGGCGGCCTGATCGGCGACAAAAGGAAACAATCCAACCCGGGTCAGTTTTATGCAATTGGCCGCTAACTTACGTGTTTCTAGTGGCGGTACAACTCCTGATGCATCACCAAAGAGTACCACGGTTCCCAGAAACTTGGTGCAGTTAATTGAGCCGTCTATGGTTGCTTTTCCAACTGAATCGAACACTACGTCAACACCTTCGCCGTTGGTCAATTCGAGAACTTTCTCGGAAAATTCTGTTTCTTGATATAAAATTACCTCATCAGCTCCAAAATCCAGGGCTATTTTTTCTTTTTCCGGTGTCCCGGTGGTTGTAAATACGCGTGAACCTTTTTCCTTTGCTAGCTGAATGAGTTGGTGGCCCACCCCGCCGGCACCGGCATGTATAAGGCAGGTGTGATTTGTCTGTAATGGGAAAACATCGTTGGCCAGGTAATGTGCAGTCATTCCCTGTAGGTGCATGGTTATGGCCTCTTCCGGTGCTATCTCTTTTGGTATTTTGTAGTTTAACCAAGCGGGCACAGTAGCATACTCGGCATAGGTGCCAGTCGTACTTCCTCTAAAGACTACAATATCACCACTTTTAAGATCTCCCACGTTATTACCAACTTCAACAACTTCGCCCGCACCTTCAGAACCAAGGATGAAAGGCAACGGTCCGCCGCGAACTCCTTCTCGGGTATAAATATCTAGGTAGTTGATGCCCGCGAGTGAAATTTTAACCAGAACCTCATCATCGCTGCAATCTGGTATTGGGAGATTTAAGAATTTGCAAACCTCCGGACCCCCAAATTCAGATACTTGAATTGCTTTCATTTTAGTAGGTTTGGCCATGGCGCACTCCATTAATTCATTTAATCCCTTCGGCTTAATAAACTCTGGCTCGTGGTGTAATATACTCGACTTCAT
>CAZXSC010000177.1:0-4164 GCA_964643045.1 uncultured Rhodospirillaceae bacterium | reverse complement strand
GGGGATTTTACTTGGAGGGTGTCTGACTGTGAAGAATTAGTGGGGGTTACTCACAAGAAATTACTTGGTCAGTCCTTAGTGACTGCACCAGTGCGCACCTTGGTATTACGGTAGAGTCTGCACTGAATCTTGCGAGGATTTATAGTTTTTGAAGAGGAAAATATGGAATCAGTACAGGAGTTTCATTTCTGAATTAATCATTTCACAACCCTAGATATTTCCCTTTTCGATTTTCCTATTATTTGTGTAGTGGGAATGTGGTGCGGACCAAAGATCCGCACCACAGGAGAGTTATGAGTAAGAACTAAAATTAGAGGTCCACTCCATTAGATGCACTGCCCATGTTTGCATAGCGGGCATAACCAGTTTGCTGTGCGTTACCGGAGCTGTCCTGAGCGCCGGTGACCTTGACAGCATCGCCCATGAAAGTGAAGCTTGCATTGTCTCCGTCAATCGTGACAATTGACGTTGTTGAAGTGACAGGAGTCAGAACAACCGTGGCTTTTTCTGTGTTAATTGATGCCACCGTTGCATCAATCCTATCCAATACAGTAGTCGCTGAACTGTCCTTATCCACAATCACGACATCGCCGACGAGTACTGTATCCATTTCGCCTGCGCCAAACTCCACTTCAGCGGTTGCAGCTTTTGTCACTGCAGCGCCACCATGGTGAGGATAGACAAGGGCTGAATCAAGTGTCAATGAATAAGTACCAACAGCGGTGACCTTGCGTGTTTCAGGAAAACTGAGCAAGGTCACGTTGGTTCCTGTTGGATGAGGATCTGAAGGAGCGGTGATGGTAAGAACAGTAGAGCTGGACACACCAGTAACCGTTTCTTTTTCAAACGCTCTCTTAACCGTTGCAGTCATTGCATCTGAAAATGCCAGAGGCTGGTCGTCACATGTTACCGTCGTTGTACTAGCACCACCGGCGTTAACGTTGCAAGTATCTGTAACTACGGCACGAGTGACCTTTGCGCCTGACAGATATGGCTCTGTAGTATCAGTGCTGATGCCAGTCACTGTCACAGCAGAAGCACTGGCTATTGAGGAGATTACTACAGTATCAGCAGTTTCGGCACCATCATTGATGATAAGGGATTGTCCCTCTGCAAGCCCTGCAGTACTCGCCAATGAAATGCTAGCAGTCGCTGAAGATCTGTCAACATCTGCTGCCAGTGTGGTTGTAACCGCAGCGTCTGTAAGGGTAATTGCATCTCCATTAAAGATTTGTTGACCACTGGAAAAGGAGAAGTTATCGCCCGCAGCAGCCCAAACAGTTGCATTGCGCAATGTATGATTATCTCCTGATCCACCATCGTCAGTCACTGTGAGACTAAACATTTCACCGTGGATTATGATAATATCACCTTCGCGGAAATCTGCAGTGCTGGCAACCGTCAAACTAGTATCAGAATCATTATCTGAGCCATTCAGGGCTGTTGACGCAGAGGAAGCGGCGATTTTTACGAAATCATCTACTCCAAAACCTGCCTCATCTGTAACCAGAATTACCGTGTCCTGAGTATCATCATATTCACCAGTACTTCGGATCGTCGTCGATGCTGTAGAGGTGTCGAAGATCACTTCCTCAGTCCTTGTGCCAGTATAATCGAGAGCTGCTCTCGGAGCCGGCTCTGCAAAAGTGGCGCTGCCATCGATCACCAGGGATCCCGAAGGAATATCCCGTACTAGAGCGGCTGATAAAGTGAAGGTCGTACCGGAGATGGAATCGATTGTCACAGCGGTTGTATCGCCACCGTCAAATGTACCGTCATCATCCAGGTTTACGATCGACAGCGTCTGGCCCGCATGGAAATTCGTGGCGCTGGCTACGGTCAAGCTAGTTAAACCCTGCTGAGCGTTAGCCGCTGTTGTCGTCCGGTAGGCCGTCAGACCTGCTCGGTTGACCAGCAGGACACTGGCTCCACTTGGAAACGCGTAATTTGCAGAGGGCGTTGTGGTGTCTACGGTCAGGATGTTGTCGCCTGAGTTAACGTCTAGAATGGTGACGGTAGCCCGTACAGGTGTGCTGGCGTTATCCAAAATCCCAATCTCGTCACCCACCAGGAACGTGCTTACCGAGGCAACCTTGAGGAGTGTAGTCGCAGCGTAGACGGCTTCCGAGAGCATCGTGCTCGGCACGGCAAAGGTCACTCCTAGATCGTCATCCGACCAGGTGGCTGTATTTGAAAAACCCCACGCTCCGCTTTCCGAGATACTGGAAATGTTGTTCCCCGATTTGGTAAGGGTGACAATGTCATCACCAAGGGAGGTTTTCATCGGCTCATTGAATGTCAGAGTCAGTGAACGCGAAACCGTAGAACTGTTGTACTCGGAGTTCGCGGTGGATGAATTTGCAACGGCTACAGAACTCAAGGAGGGTCCTTTTGCATCCGTTATCGTCAGAGGAGTGGTGCTTCCAATGGCGGACTCCATTCCGTCACTGTTAATTGCCGTCACAACAAATTTTACACTCTCTCCGGATAACAACTTTGAGTCGCCCATATAATTGGCATTAAAAACCGGGTTGATCTGAACTGATACTGTTGATCCGGTTTCACCTATAGTCGGGCTTACGCCACTGTCCAGCCATACAGAACCGTTATCGGCTCCAAGCCCGGAATTGATGTAATAGACTTTGTAGCTGGCTGCGCCGCTAACCACACTCCAGGACAACCAGATGTCCGTATTTCCGGAAGCTGCTGAAATTACATCTCCACCGGCATTGAGGACGTCCACACCCATGCTGTCGAACTGGTAGCTTGATCCATTTGTTTCCTGAGAAGGTGCAAGCGAAGGTGTCGATGAGGCCAATAATGATCCGAATGTACCGCAAATGACGCGGAAATCAATATATGTGCCGTCATTGATGTGCTTGATGATGTTGGCCTCCTTATAGGATCGTACCTCATTAACGAGCCTGATCCGGTGATAGGTCCCCGGAGTGTTGCCTTGTCCTACACTGTCGCATGTAAGGTCACTAGTCGGATTCATGGTATAGGAGGTTAACCCGCTGTTCCAGCTCCCTGAGAACTCCACGGAAGTACCAGTGGAGTCGAACATCTCAACAAAAGCTGTGGACTTGTTGTCTGAATAGAGGGTGTCAACTGCCATGTTGAAATTGATGTCGATGTTCGATGAGTTGTCCGCCAGGTAATACCGTTCATTGGCAACTGAATCGGTTTGAGTAAAGCTGCCTGTACCCATTGCGACTTGGTGTAACACGCTTGAACCCCATTTCAAATCGAGTGCAGTCAAGCCCCAAGAGTTAACTGAAAATAATTCTGCCGTTTGCGATCCTCCTGCATAACCTGGAGCTGAAATGACCACACCAATAGTGTGTGCATTATCAGTAGCGTCCATATCCCTTCCATAAGGAATATCATTCATGT
The DNA here is from genome assembly GCA_964643045.1 of uncultured Rhodospirillaceae bacterium. Lineage (GTDB taxonomy): Bacteria > Pseudomonadota > Alphaproteobacteria > Rhodospirillales > UBA2165 > TMED23. Next base: position 768 of record CAZXSC010000177.1, on the reverse strand, counting down.
ACCAAAATCCGCTTGAGTCGGAGGTGGCCGTTTTGACTGTTCTCTCATAAAAGGCTATAATTGTGGCCCCTGAAATTGCAGCGCCTGTGGTTGTATCCGTCACCCAACCGCTGATTGAAGCATACTCCGTAGTATCTTCTTCACTAAATGACGATTCACCTTTGAATGCATCCCCAAGGAATGCATCACACGCCATTAACAAAAAACTAATAGTAGTAAAAACGATTAAATATCTCATGTTCCGTCTTTTCATTAAATTATAATTTTTCATATTAACCTCTTAAATATTAAAAAATACTATCTAACTAACATCTTAATTTGATAGATATAGTTAAATGATTATAGACTTCGGTAATAGTATATGAATTATTTAAGTTGTCTATTAGTAAATATACGTAGTCCCCAGATGTCAGTTTTGAGTATGAGAGTGACTTTTATTTTTTAGTGTCTTTTGGCTGTCCTTGAGTTTGTCCATTTTCTCTATGGATACTCTAAAACCAACCACATTTGAGTTTATGGATATTGGAGGTCTAATTAATTTCTTAATGTTCTGAGAGTTATTGATGACTGCTCCTGTTTGTAAACTATTAAAATAGATTGTGAGAGGGAAAGATAAAAAGTAATCTTTCATAAAGTTTCTGTATTAGATTGTAAGTGTCCTTTAATTGAATCAGAGGATTTTACAAGAATGTGGGGGATTTACTTGGAGGGTGTCTGACTCTGTGAAGAATTAAGTGGGGGGTTACTCACAGGAGATGAATGGGGTTG
>CAZXSC010000176.1:0-4186 GCA_964643045.1 uncultured Rhodospirillaceae bacterium | reverse complement strand
CACCCGGTCAACTCGCAGTTCAAGGACCAACAGGCTGTAAGTATATCGACGATCCAGAGCGACAAAAAATATATGTTAAAGACGGCTGGAATTTTCCGGGCGATATTTATGAAATGAATTCAGATGGTTACTTTAAATACGTGGCGCGTGCAGATGATATGATTATCTCATCTGGCTATAACATTTCCGGGCCAGAGGTTGAATCTATATTATTAGAGCATGGGGCTGTTGCTGAATGTGCAGTGATTGCTTCACCAGATGCCGATCGCGGTAATATTGTCAAAGCATTTGTTGTTGCGAGAAAAGATGTGAACTGTGATGCGGATTTGATCAAGGAATTGCAGGAATTTGTTAAAAGTGAGATTGCTCCTTACAAATATCCACGGTCAATTGTTTTCGTTGATGAACTACCTAAAACTCAAACGGGTAAATTACAGCGTTTCCGTTTACGAGAGCAGGAAAGTTTATAGGAAATGCCATAGTCAATTGAATTCCAGCGCAGAATTTAATTGTTTGGACCAATAAATAATACAGGTCTTGCTTCAAACTTCTAATGTAGCTTAAATTAAGCGTAAAAAAATTAGTTCAGGGGAGTGCGATGGATTACATTTGGGGCCGTTATTCAGTACTATTATATTCTGTGATAGGATCATTAATACTAATTCCTATAGTGATTTTAGTTCCGTTGGTTACTCCTGTATTAGTAGTGGCGGTTTTCTTGAGTTGTGTTGGTATTTTTGATTTCTTTCAAAAATCAAGTTTACTACGGGCAAATTTCCCGATTGTTGGCCATATGCGCTATTTTTTTGAAAGTTTCAGGCCGGAGTTACGTCAATATTTCTGGGAAGATGACAAAGACGAATTACCTTATTCTCGGAACCAGAGATCTATGGTTTATCAGCGTGCTAAGTCTGTGATGGCAGCGCGGCCGTTAGGCTCCATTGAAGACATGTATGAAAATGATTTCACATGGCTCAACCATTCATTAGCACCAGCAGATTCCGAGTCGGATGATTTTCGCACAAGTGTTGGTGAAGGTGATCAAGTTTACCAAATGTCGCTATTGAATATATCAGGTACTTCATTTGGTTCACTCTCACCGCGTGCCATCCAAGCATTGAATACAGGGGCAGCCCTTGGAAAATTTTCTCATAATACCGGCGAAGGATCGTTATCCCAATATCACCAGGCAGGAGGCGGTGATCTCGTATGGCAGATTTCAACGGGTTATTTTGGGTGCCGCACATCTGAAGGACTCTTAGATCGGAAGTTGTTTGCGGAAAAAGCAACGCTTGGCCAGGATAAAATGATTGAAATTAAATTGAGTCAGGGAGCAAAACCAGGACATGGGGGCATGCTTCTTGCTGATAAGGTGACAAATGAGATCGCTTTGACCCGCGGCGTGCCCGTGGGACAAGATTGTATTTCCCCGGCAGCGCACCCTGAATTTTCTACTCCGGATGGATTGCTCACATTTGCTGCTAATTTAAGGGAACTTAGCGGAGGAAAGCCAGTCGGTATAAAGCTTTGCATTGGCCATCCTTGGGAATTTGTTGCAATCGTAAAGGCAATGGTCAATCGAGGATACTATTTGGATTTTATAACTGTTGATGGCGCTGAAGGAGGGACTGGAGCGGCACCGGTGGAATTTACAGATCACCTAGGGTCGCCTCTTAAAGACGCATTAATATTTGTTGATAATGCCCTTATAGGGGCTGGCTTGCGCGATCGGATAAAAATTGGAGTTTCTGGAAAAATTGTTAGTGCATATGATATTGTACAGCATTGCGCTTTGGGTGCCGACTGGATTAATATGGCTCGACCATTCATGTTCGCTTTAGGCTGCATTCAGGCCCGTAACTGCGCTTCGGGGCTCTGCCCTACTGGGGTTGCAACGATGGACCCGCGGCGCTATCGAGTATTGGATATTGACAAAAAAGCCGTTCAAATACGGAATTTCCATCGCAATACGCTTATTGCCACCGGTGAATTAATTGGAGCATCCGGTGTAGCGCACCCTAAATTTCTTACCAGACGGCACATCGTTCGAAGGCTTTCAGGTAGTGAAATACTATTAGCTGATCAAATTTATCCCAAAGTAGAGAATGGGGCACTTTTGCGGGGTGAAAGTGTTGCAGATCCGCGGCTCGATGTTTATTGGAAACGCGTCGATGGCTCAAGTTTTCATGCCCAAAGTTAAAGATGGTCTTGTCAGAATTATCAGATCTCTGTTTATTCATTAAATAGACACGAACAGCTATAAATTGGGAAAAATTAAAATTTTTCACAAAACCAGAATAAATTGGGCCATTGTCATTGACAAGCGTCAAGTAGGCGGCTAGTTTCCGCGCTCTTCTGTGGGGGCTCTAACTTTGGGTCCCCATTTAGGCCGTTAACACTGAGTGAAACAGAGATTAATGTACGCAGTTATAAAGACCGGCGGTAAGCAATATAGGGTTTCACCCGGTGACGTTTTCGTTGTCGATAAGCTCCTGGGCGATGCTGGCGCCAAAATAAAATTAGACAAAGTCATGATGGTTGGCGAAGATGGTAAAAGCCCTGAAGTGGGGATACCTATTCTTTCAAGTACTGCGGTTAACTGTGAAGTGATTGAGCAATCGCGGTCAGACAAGGTAATTGTATTTAAGAAAAAAAGGCGCCAAGGTTACAAAAGGACGAAAGGCCATCGCCAAGAACAGACCGTGTTACGCGTATTGGATATTAATGGTAAAGGTGCTGTAAAGGCTTCGCCAAAAAAGGCTGTAACTTCCAAGGAGAAAAAACCAAAGGAAGTGGAATCGCCAACTTCTGACAAGTCTAAAGCTGGTGATACAAAAGCAAAAGCGCCAGCGGCTAAGGCAAAACCGCCAGCGGCTAAGGCAAAACCGCCCGCGGCTAAGGCTAAACCGCCCGCGGCTAAGGCTAAACCTGACACCAAGAGAAAAACGTCAGCTAAGAAAAAGACTGGTGTGAAGAAAGAATAAATTAAGGAGAATTTGGCATGGCACATAAAAAGGCAGGGGGTTCATCAAGGAATGGCCGTGATTCCGCGGGTAGGCGACTTGGTGTAAAGAAATTTGGCGGTGAGTCGGTTATTGCAGGAAATATAATTATCCGGCAACGTGGCACGAAATGGCACCCTGGTGAAAATGTTGGCATTGGGAAAGATCATACAATATTTGCCCTTACTGAGGGGAAAGTTAAGTTTCGGAAAGCAGGTTCAGGCAAAACATTTGTCGGAGTGGAGCCGTTAGCTTGAGTACTTAGATAGCCAGTCCAGATATTTCTTAGGGGAATGGCTTTCTGTTCCCCTTTTTTAGTACCTGAATAGTGGGTATAAGGTTTTGAATTCTGGAGTAATTATTTTTTAGTATTTAACCCTATAGGATGAGGTCTGTGAAGTTTTTGGATCAACAGAAAATCTTTATTAAAAGTGGTGACGGCGGAGCAGGCTGCGTCGCCTTTCGTCGTGAAAAATATATCGAATTTGGTGGCCCGGACGGTGGTGATGGGGGCCGAGGTGGTTCAGTCGTTATAGAATGTATCGAGAATCTGAATACCCTGATTGATTTTCGTTATCAGCAACATTTTACAGGACGTCGCGGTGGGCATGGCCAGGGTCGTAATAAAAATGGCAAGGCTGCGGAGGACATTGTTTTAAGGGTTCCCGTCGGCACCCAGGTATATGACGAAGATAGAAAATATATGTTGGGTGACATGACAAGATCTGGTCAGAAATTAGTGATTGCAAAGGGTGGTGACGGTGGAAAAGGAAATTCCCACTTTAAAACATCGACAAATCAAACTCCCAGACGAGCGGAAGATGGCTGGCCCGGCGAAGAGTGTTGGGTTTGGCTACAATTAAAACTCATCGCAGATGTGGGATTGATCGGTCTCCCAAATGCAGGCAAATCAACTTTATTATCGTCGGTGACACGGGCTCGGCCAAAGATCGCAAATTATCCATTTACGACGCTGCACCCAAATCTTGGTGTTGGTTATGTTGATGATAGTGAAATCATATTGGCTGATATTCCAGGCTTAATTGAAGGGGCCCATGGCGGGGCAGGGCTTGGCGATCGCTTTCTTAGGCATGTTGAACGTTGTGCAGTATTACTCCATTTAGTTGACGGTACAGAAGAGGACATAATTTCATCTTATTCTACGGTTCGGCACGAATTAGAAG
>CAZXSC010000175.1:0-4205 GCA_964643045.1 uncultured Rhodospirillaceae bacterium | reverse complement strand
CCCAACCGTTTCTGAAGGACCTGCAACTATTGCAATTCCTTTCTTAACCGGTATTTCCTTCTTAACAGCAGATGGCTGGCGGGCGATCTCTTGAGCTTCAATCCTAGAATTGTGCTCCGTGAGCTCTACACTTGTCCCTTTTCTATCTTGAAAATCCCTTTTTCCGACAGAACCAGCCCCGACAGATCCTTCAACCGCTCTAACCAAAGGATCCACATCTACTGGACCATTCTGCTCTAAAGATGCACTTTCCGTCGAATCAACACGAAACCGGTTATTCAAACCAGCCGTTAACGCATCAATTACAGGAGAGTGCCAAGAGTCTGACATAGACATATAGGTTCTCCTATTTTTCCGTGACATTCTGCCACCTGACGTGGTGTACTATATTTTTGTTAAAAAATCAAGCCCTTTGAATTGAATTGCCACTGGATCACATTTTGCTAAGATCTCGGTGATGACCCGCGATACTCTGTGCCTCAATAAAAATACGCTGAATTTGGGGGTATTCTGCCTTAATTGATCCTTCTAATTTGGAAATAGTCGCCTCAACATCCAACGAACTCAAATTATCACTAAAATCAATACTAAGATTCAAAAGGATATCTTCGGGGCCCATATGCATTGTAAGTACTTCATTGATAGCAATAATCCCTGCCTCCTGACCAACGATGGCACGAATACACGAAATGATTTCGTCTGCAGCACCCTCCCCAACTAACAATCCTTTGCTCTCATACGCTAAAAGAGCTGCAGTTAAAGCAAGTATGGCTCCAATAACGATTGAAGCAACTCCATCTAATATCGGCATTTCCAAAAATTCTGCCAACCAAATGCCCAAAAATGCCACAAGCAAACCCAGCATGGCTGCGCTATCTTCAAATAAAACCGTAAAAATAGTTGGATCTTTGCTTTCCCGGACAGTTTGAAATAGACCTCGTTTGAAAGAATTATTATCAAATTGTTTTGTTTTAAACTCCTTAAAAGCAATGTGCCATGCAACGGACTCGAATATCAAAGCAACAATTAGAACAATATAGTTAACAAAAGTATCAGTCACTGGTTCGGGATGGTTTAGCTTTCTCAAACCCTCAAATATAGAAACCCCCGCTCCCAGGCCAAAAATTAAAATGGCAACAATGAAAGTCCAAAAGTAAAGTTCCATACCATAACCAAAAGGATGTTTCTCATCCGCGGGCAGTTTTGATCTACTTATACCGTAAAGCAATAACCCTTGATTTCCAGTGTCAACTAACGAATGGACTGCTTCGCTTAGCATAGCCGAACTTCCAGTTAAGAAAGAAGCTATCATTTTCGTTACTGCGATTAAAAAATTACCGGCAAGCGCTGCATAAATTACTCGTTTTGATGATGATGTTGCCATAATTATTTAAACTCTACTCTAACTCTTACTAGCTGAACAGATATTACGCCGTTTTTCCAAATCCATTAGGATATACAAATAAGAAAGAGTTATGCTAAGATCCCCTTCAAATTACATTAAGCACCTAATAATAAAAATTTTTAATATGGTAATTAGCTAACAATTAGCAAAAAATCTTTGGATAGAAATCAATAGTTTGCCTTAGTGGTCAGAGTGCCTAAAATGAATATAAAGTAAATTGCAAGGTAGGGTTCAAACCGTTAGTGATTGATAAAGCATATATAGAAGCAAACATGCGTTACATCGTTGATGATGGTGTTCCTCCTATCATGTATGTTGATTGGCCAGAAGAAGAGCACAAAGCTCAACTGCCTAAATATAAAGAATACCGCGTTAAAGTCCGAAATGGGCGACCCAGAACAAATGAATTCAATTTGAAAACCCACGGATTTTCCTTTGTTCATCATAATTCAGCGGTCGCGAACTTTTATGATGATGAAAATGTAAAGACCGTTTGCTACCCTGAAGTTCAAACTTTGATCGCCGAACACACAAAATGTCAAAAAGTAGTTGTCTTTGATCACACAATTCGTACCGCAGATGACAACATTGTTGCCAAATTTGGTGTGCGGCAACCTGTAAAGGCTGTTCATAACGATTATACCAAGAAATCAGCGCGTCAGCGTGTAAAGGACATACTGGAAGCAAATGAAGCTTCGGTCGTCTTGAAACATCGGTTTGCCATTGTTCAAGTATGGCGGCCGATCAAAACAATCGAATCCGATCCTCTGGCCATTTGTGACGGCCGAACAATACCGCAGGCCGGCTTCATTAGAATGGAACGACGCTATCCCAACCGCACAGCTGAAGTTTACCATATTTCCTATAACCCTAGCCATGAATGGCTGTATTTTCCCAAAATGACACCAAATGAAGCATTAATTTTTAAAGTATTTGACACAGATGCAAGTGCAGGCTGTCGCTTTACCGCCCATTCCGCTTTTGAAGACCCAACCAGTCCGGCAACAGCGAAGCCCCGCGAAAGCATAGAACTTCGAGCCCTAGTACTTTTCAGTTAAAACACCATCGTAAGTGGGTGAATGCGAGTATCTCAAGTTGAAACAGACATATAACAATGAAGAAATCTAATACCAAGATCAGAAAGATGCAGGAAAAGGATTGGAAGCAAGTTCGTACAATATATAATGAAGGGCTTTCGACAGGTCTCGCAGCATTTGCATCCAAAGCCCCTAACTGGAAAGAATGGAATAGCAGTCATCTTAGTCTAGGGAGATCTGTTGCCACAAATAACCATATTGTTCTTGGCTGGATTGCCCTTCTCGCAATCCCCGATACGTGAGGAGCCGCTGGCGTCGCTGAGGTCAGCGTCTATGTCACAAACAATGCTCGCAGGCAGGGCATCGCCCTCAAATTAATTCAGCGGCTAATAAAAGTAACCGAGGCCAAGGGATTTTGGACGTTGCAGGCTCAAATGATGGCTGAAAATAATGCCAGCCGTATGATATTTCAAAAAGCGGGCTTCCGGAAAGTTGGATTTCGAGAGCGTTACGGACACGTGGATGGAATCTGGCACGATGTTGTGTTATTTGAACGGCGTAGCCAACGCGCCGGTGGTGATGGATTGCCCACTAAGGCCTGCTTTTAACTCCTAAAAACCAAGGGTGGCGACTTCTATCGGCCCGGGTCCCCGAAACCATCAACAAACCGCTTTAATTATATAAGCACATCCTCGACGATCACGCCCATTACCAGCTCAGACAACATCATCACTTTATCCAAATGGGGAAAGATTTCTTGTTGTCTCATCAAGGTGATTTTCTGCATCGTAATCTTCCCCGTCGCAACAATACGCTATGCCTGAGCCGTTGCACCTTGGACATGGCAAAGTCTGAAAATCAAGTAATCTCCGTGGAAAAATGCCATCATCGGATCGATGCCCCCGATCGATCCTTACCTGGATCATCCCCTTGTTGCACTCTGGGCAAATCATCGTCGAACTCTCCCTGTATTAATTTATTTATCTTAACGTTAAGTTCATAGAGTATGGCATCGAGGTGCTGTCCAACCCTGACCCCACCAGTAATTAATAACTTAACAGGCTGCACAGTATGTAGGTTAAAGCTTACTGAAAAATGAAAATTATTAATTTGGAATAATGGGAGGGAGTTGATTTAGCTCATCGATACTAAATCCAGCCGTTTCTTTAAACTTGTCAGAGTATTCTTTTAATTCCTAGTAGGGTATCACTTCTTCAATATCTTCGAACACGCCACCACATTTCGCAATTTTTTTGTTTAGGGAATGGTGGGCGATGACAGGCTCGAACTGCCGACCCTCTCGGTGTAAACGAGATGCTCTCCCAACTGAGCTAATCGCCCTAAAAACTGGTTTATAAGAATAATAACCAGAAGTAACGGTACTGACGACTGTGTAAATAAGTCCGGCTGAGGTGTAAAGCACTATTCCCGATTATAGGACCTGACCCTAATAACCTTGAATCAATAATGCCGATTATACAAAACAATCGGCATTATCAAAACATATCAAAAAAACAGCTACCAGTTGACAGCTTCTTTGAGACCTTTTCCAGCCTTAAACTTAGGTTGTGTCGAAGCAGGAATTTGAATAGCCTCGCCAGTGCGTGGATTACGTCCTGTTGTCGCTTTACGCTGGGATGTGGAAAAAGTTCCAAACCCAACCACACGAACTTCTCCTCTACCTCGAAGCTCACTAGTAATAGCGTCAAAGACACCATCGACAGCTTTACCAGCGTCAGCTTTTGATAAATCTGAATTATTTG
>CAZXSC010000174.1:0-4257 GCA_964643045.1 uncultured Rhodospirillaceae bacterium | reverse complement strand
ATGGCCCGGCCTAGTTAGGGGAGCAGATCATGCGCTGGATATTAGAAGTCGCATACATCGGAGCAGCGTCCAGTTGGAAGTGGCTGCTGGGTTCAACAGCCTCCGTCGCAGTCCTGGTGGGCCTGTTGTTAAGCATCGGAATCATAGGCGGCGGTGACAGCAAAGACGGTGGATCGAACCAGCCTTCTGTGGCCGTAGCACCAACGCCAACACCCAACTCGGGCGGCGGTGGCAGTCCGCCAGAGCCAACCACTGCCGCTCCTCCTGCCGCATCACCTACGGCTACCCCAGTGCCGGTTGTTGTGCCGGCGGCGAAATTCATCTCAGTTCCCATCCTGGCAACCCGGGCTGACAACGTGGGTAGTCTGGAATTCGAACTGGTCTATGATCCGGCGAAAATAGAACTGACCCAGGTTGAACGCGGTCTCTTGTCTGGAGATGCTTTGATCGACTCCAGCTCTCCGTCCCCGGGCCGACTCTGGGCCGGAATCATCGACATCAATGGCATGAGCGGCAGCGGACCCGTTGCAGTGGTGAAGTTCAAGGTTAGAGACGGTGTTGGCGGAACGATGCCGCTGTCTCTTGAGAACATCGCCGCTTACGACGCGAATACACTGGTCGACATAGTTACCGGGGCCACGGCGGGCGAGTTCAACGTTTCCGAATCCAGTCCGCTCTCGCCGATAGTCACCTTCCAGTAGACCCGCGAACTCAACCTAGTTCGCAGAAAATGGGGCGCCGTTAGTCACGGCGCCCCATTTTGTTTCGACCCCTTTCCCGCTGTTCGATTCTCGCCTACAATGTTGCCCGGCACACGTATCTAAGCACGAATAATTGGAGGGGTAAGCATGGCTACATTGAACCTGGCGGAAGCCGAAACGATTTTGGCTGCTTCCAAGGCAAAGATGGTGGAACTGGGAGTGAAGATGAGTATCTCAGTGGTGGACCCACGGGGAGACCTCATAACCATGTGCAAGATGGACGGCGCACCCTGGCGGACTCCAGCCGTATCTCGCGCCAAGGCCGTCGCATCGGCCAGTTTTGAAGTAGCCAGCGGCGCGCTGACCGACAATTCCCAAGCCCCGATCTTCCGGGCTTTCATGGCCATGGAAGGGGGACATATGATTCCCGGCCAGGGCGCTTTGCCCGTTTTCCGAAACGGCGAGATCATCGGAGCCGTCGGCGGCAGCGGAGGCACCGCTCAAGAGGATGAAGACTGCGCCCGCGCCGGCATCGAAGCAGCAGGTTTCTCAGCCTCCCGGTAATCTCAGGAAACCAATGACTAACCAGAAGAGCGGTGGGGTTGTCCCCCACCACTCTTCTCTATTTAGATGCGCGTCATCTGCATCGCTTGTTCCGGAGTGTAGGTCTGTGAAAGCTGGATGGGATTCCAACTGACCAGCCTCGATTCGAGCAAGACCATCTCTGCGACCTCAAAGCTTGGCACATCCAATAACACCACGATCTTACGGGCGCTGATCATCACGTGGATTCCAACGTTGGTCACCCGGTGTTTGGCCTCGAGTTTCGGGAGGGAAGGCATGAATGACGCAACTGTTTCGAACACCTCATTATTTGAACCTGGACATTGGGCTGGTGAATGTTCGGCGATGGCTACGAAGTTCACGATGTTTCTCCACTGTTCAGTTTGGGACGTTACGCCTCGTTCTCGGCCTCTATCAGGGCCTTCTAGCTCTACTTTCCCAAGACATAGTCTGTCCTACCGTCGGACCCCGATAGACGGAGTCCTCCACGGCTTGTAGACTGGGTCTGAGAAACCGGGGCCTCGCCCCGCCCCGCCCCTGGAGTGGAACCATGCACGTTGGCACGTCTACCTTCTTCCAGAACCACCGGCAGACCCGGACAGATCTTGAGGTCTACCAGAACGAGCTGCGCATCGCTGACCTTTGCGAGCCTCTGGGCTACGACTCGATCTGGGCAGTGGAGCACCATTTCACCGACTACACGATGTGCCCGGACGTGCTCCAATTCCTATCCTACATGGCGGGACGGACAGAGAAAGTCCAGCTGGGCAGTATGGTGGTCGTTCTGCCGTGGCATAACCCGCTGAGGGTGGCGGAGCAATTCTCTGTGCTGGACCACCTGAGCGGCGGCAGGGCCGTGGTTGGCGTGGGCCGTGGGCTGGCCAGGGTGGAGTTCGACGCCTTTCAACTCGACATGGAAGAGTCCCGCACCCGGTTCGTAGAGAGCACCAAGCTGCTGGTTGACGCTCTGGAGAACGGGGTCGCCGAATTCGACGGCGAACTTATCAAGCAGCCACGGGCCGATATTCGACCCAAGCCATACAAGAGCTTCAAGGGCCGCACCTACGCCGCGGCTGTCTCTCCGGAATCGTCGCTGGCCCTGGCGCAATTGGGACTGGGTATGCTGATCATCCCCCAGAAGCCTTGGAGCGAGGTCGAGACCGAACTGAAGGCCTACCGGGAGATATTCCAAGAGGTCAATGGATCGCCTGCGCCGCCTCCCATCGTGGTTGGGTTCACCTTCTGCCACGAGGACGAGGAAACTGCCAAAGAGATGGCCACCGAGTACGTTGGCAATTACTGGGACTCGATCATGGATCACTACGAGTTCCGCAGCGACCATTTGAAGACAACCAAGGGTTATGAATACTACGGCAAGTTCACCGAGAAGATCGAGCAGTACGGCAACCAGGATGTGAAGGACTTCTTCCTAGACCTGCAGGTCTGGGGGACTCCGGAGCAGTGTCTCGAGAAGATAATGGACACCAGAGCCCGAATCGGCAGCGAATCGTTCCTAGCGGCATTCAGCTTTGGCGCCATGCCCTATGAAGATGTCGAGAAGAGCATGCGGCTATTCGCCAAAGAAGTAATGCCCCGCCTGAAAGAGGTGCCCGCGGCGGTCTAAGTCACTCGCCGGTGTAGCGGATGTCTTCGCTCTTGATCTCTCCCAGCGGACGCCAGGCGAATCGCTCGCTGTAGTCGTTCTTGGCCCCCTCGAGCACGTCGGCGGTGAGCCCTCCCAACATCGGGGCGAACTTGAAGGCGTGCCCGCTGCCCCCGGTGGCGACTACCAGTCCTTCTCTCTCCGGGTCTCGTGCGATGTAAAAATCGCCGTCCCACGTGTCGCAGTACAGGCACATCTTGCTGCCATCGAATGGAAGCGACGCCAAAGACGGCAGTGAGCGGGCCAGAAACGCCCGGCAATTAGCCTCTTCTTCAGGCCCGATGACTCGCTCGGCATCGGCGTGGACCCTTCTACCCGGCCCGTGGTTGGCCATCTTCACGACTTTTTCGTTGGCGGGGAAGCCGTACCATCCGCTCCGGGGGATGTCAGCCCCCCAAGGCGGAAATGACGGGGGACGGTACGAGTCGATGTCTTCTGGCTTGAAGTAGAAGATGGGCTGCCCCACCGGCCACATCCTGTCTGCCAGGTCAGGCAATAAAATAGGCGTCCAAACCCCGGCCGCAACAACCACCCAGTCGGCCCGAAGCTCTGCGCCGCTCGTGGCAACCGCTCCGGTCACTCCATTGCCGTCTTGCAGCAGGCTAGCAGCGGCAAACCCTGTAACTATGGAAACCCCAGCGTTTGCAGCGTCCGTGGCCAAGCTGGCTGTGACCTCCCCAGCCTCCGCCCACCCGGCCCTGGGGTTGAAATAGCCGTCGATGTAATAGTCTGAGTTCCAGCGCGGATGATTCTTCGCCAGGTCTCCAGGGGAAAGTTTCTCCATGGGAAACCCACGGCTGGTAAGCAGGCTATAGGAGTCTTGCTCGAAGGAACCGGCTGCCATGGGCACACTGGACATGAGCAGGAAGCCGTCTTCGTGGTATAGCTCCCGGCCCCAGTGGGCGTTCCAACGGTGCCAGCCATCGATGGCGTCCGCACCCAGCGAGGAATAGAGGCCATCGCCGCCGTAGTCCATGCGGACCATACGGCTGACGTCGTTGGATGCGGCCAGAGGGTGGGGCACCGGGCCGGGGTCGGCCACGGTAACCGAGTGTCCTCGTTGCTGCAGTTCCAGGGCTGCGGTCAGCCCAAAGATACCGGCCCCGATGACCAGTACCGAATCACTAGAAGCCATGGCTCACCCTGCGGCGGCGGACTTGATCGCCTCCCGAAGCTCGTCAATGCCGACATCGCCGCCGTGGAGTTCACCACCAATCATATAAGCGGGAGTGCCGCCCACGCCCAGTTCTTTGGCGGCTTCATATTCTTCCATGCCCTTCGCGCGGAACTCGCCGGACTCGATCCGGGGTCCCAAGTCTCCCCAGTCCA
>CAZXSC010000173.1:0-4360 GCA_964643045.1 uncultured Rhodospirillaceae bacterium | reverse complement strand
TAATATTCCAATCATTCCCTATGGGACAGGCACTTCCGCAGAGGGTCATTTATCGGCACTTCATGGCGGAATATGCGTTGACGTTTCAGAAATGAATAATGTGATTGAGGTTAATGCCGAGGATATGGATGTTACCGTCGAACCTGGTGTGACCCGAAAGCAGCTCAATGCTTATTTACGTGATACTGGACTTTTTTTCCCCATCGATCCTGGCGCAGATGCCTCAATCGGCGGGATGGCGTCAACGCGGGCATCTGGGACTAATGCCGTACGTTATGGGACGATGAGAGAAAACGTGCTCGGTCTTGAAGTTGTGTTGGCGAATGGCAAAGTCATTAGAACGGCACGACGTGCTCGCAAATCATCATCCGGTTATGACTTGACGAGGCTCTTTATTGGATCGGAGGGAACACTTGGTGTTATTACAAAAGTAAATTTAAAACTGTTTGGCATTCCTGAAGTTGTTTCGGCCGCCGTTGTTTCTTTTGAGACACTTAAAGGTGCTGTCGATGCTGTCATAGCTTCGATTCAATGGTCGATTCCAATGGCTCGAATAGAATTATTGGACGACGCGCAAATGGCAGCGATTAACGACTATGCGGGACTTGATTATCCTGTAAAATCGACGCTTTTTCTCGAATTTCACGGTACGGATTCTGGGGTCCAGGAGCAGGCAGGGCGTATGGAAGAAATCTGCAGAGAGCACGGCGGTGGCGAGTTTAATTGGACAACTGACGCCGAAGAACGTGAAAAACTATGGGCCGCTAGACATGACGCCGCGTATTCTTGTATTGCTCTGCGACCTGGATGTTCGATTATGGCGACTGATGTTTGTGTCCCAATCTCAAAAATGGCTGATTGTATTGTCGCAACAAAAGAAGATATTGAGAATGCTGGGATAGTTGCTCCGATAGTTGGTCATGTTGGTGATGGTAATTTTCATGCACAACTTTTAATTCATCCTGATACTCGGGAGGAAGATTTAAGAATTTGCAATGGAATTAATAAACGCTTAATTGAGCGAGCGATTTTAATGGATGGGACTTGCACCGGTGAACATGGCGTTGGTCAAGGGAAAATTAGATACCTTAAGGCTGAACACGGGGACGCAGTAGATGTAATGCGAACATTAAAATTAGCTTTGGATCCCAAAAATATTATGAATCCAGGAAAAATGCTTAAGTTAACTGATTAGAAGAATATTATGTTGTATCAAGGCAGCATGATACGGATGGCCCTTTCTTGAGGTTTTTGTGTTTTTGAGATTAGTTACAATTCGAGGCGTAGCTGCTGTTTTATGGGCGGCAGCGTCGTCTGGTATACTGGCCATTATGTGGGTGTTAGTGCGCCAGAAGGCGGATCATCTTCATCCGTTGGAAATAACGTTTTTTGCGGCGTTGTTCGGTTTTTTATTTACCGGCCTTAGTGCTTTTAAGTATGGCGCTAATATTTTTAGGACAAAAAGGCTGTCTCACCATTTTTACCGAGGATGTATAAACGGAATTGCTATTTCTGCGTGGTTTACAGCACTAACACTTTTAACTCTTGCCGATGCTTCGGCACTAAATTTGATGTCACCGCTGTGTACTAGTTTGGGCGCTGTATTTATACTTAAGGAATTTATGGGTCCCCGCAGGTGGACTGCACTCGGGCTTGGGGTAGCCGGAGCTTTAGTTATAATTCGGCCTGGTTTTGAAGATGTAGGTTTAGGTGTTTGGTTGGTAGTAATTACCGTATTGGCAAGTGCCGGTCAGAGACTATTTGCAAAATCGTTAATTGCCACAGATAGTTCGACCACGTGTGTTTTCTATTTAACCCTTTTTATGATACCCGTTTCTTTGCTGGCGGCTTCGTTTTTTTGGAAATGGCCCACATTTGAAGATTATTTGGTTTTGATTCTAATTGGTGCTCTTTTGTGCCTTGGACACTACACTTTAATGCGGTCGCTCGATTTAGCCGATGTGAGTGCCTTAGAACCAGTTAACTTCACGCGCCTGATATGGGGAGCCTTTTTTGGTTTTTGGTTTTTTGGTGAAGTGCCAGATCTTTATATTTGGGTAGGTGGGCTAATGATAATCTTCGCAACAACTTATGTTGCCCATCGAGAAGCACAAAATCGTCAAACAAGTGCGCGCTAGTTTATCTTTTCACCAAGTTAGTGAAGTGATTTAAGTTGCCAGTTAAAAAAGCCTTCAGGTTTTTTTCAATAATTGGCATAGCTTGTTCCACGTAAGTCTCGCTCATACCGCCCATATGAGGAGTAATAATGAGGTTTGGAACTGTCCAAAAAGGGCTTTCGGATGGCAGGGGCTCTTCCTCGAATACATCAATCCCGGCGCCAGCGATTATCCTCGAATCTAGGGCATGAACGATGGCATCGTCGTTTAATACTCCACCTCTAGAAATATTAATTAGATAGGCAGAGGGCTTCATTGCACCAATAACGGCTGCGTCAATTGAGTTTTTATTTTCGGATGTCAAGGGTAAAAGAATAACGAGATAATCGAGATCCTTAACAGCATTTGGCAATTGTTTGCGACCTCGCATTTCGTCAAAGTTCTCTGGCCATCGGTTTGAATTAGATATGCCTATTACTCTCATATCGAAAGCCTTACAACGGCGAGCTAAATCCTCCGCGATAAGTCCAACACCAAGTAGACCGACTGTTTTTTTATGTAAAATTTCAGGGGGACTTCGCTTCCATTGCCGGGCTTTTTGGTGTTCAATTATTTTTCCGAAATTGCGATTTAAAGCAAGCATTAACATGAATGCGTGCTCAGACATTTGAGGTCCGTGAATGCCGCGCATTGATGATACCAATACATCTTTGTTCAGTCCTGCCCTGTTCGTGATACCGTCGACACCAGTGCCAAGTGATTGGACAAATTTGAGGTTCTTATTTCGTCTAAAAATAGTATCATTTAACCCGGGACCAAATCCTATGAGGATATCACAATCATATAACCGCTCGTGGTTTTGATTGTCTCGGCTATAAGAAAGTTTGAGATTGGGAAAAATCTTATTTATCTTATTGTAGTAGATATTAGAATTGAAGGCATTGATATGCACTGAAATACTGTCATCCTTCATTTTTGCACCAATCAAATTAAAACGTGACTTTCCGTTTAGTTTATAACTTGTCTAAACAGCATAAATTCAGAATTGTCACTAATATTGCAAATTCATTTCCGCTAAAATATTAGCGAATTATGTTATTTATGCCTATGATTTAATTTCACTGAGTGAAAACCACATTTAATTTGGTTGGATAATTGCTTTGGTTCGTGGATATACGTGATTGTTAGGTTTGATCAGGAGGGTGGAATAAAATGCCCGTCAAAAGTGGAAAAGAGTATTTGAAAACTCTCGCAGAGGATAGGCATATCTCGATAGAGGGTGACCGCGTAAAAGATGTTGTTTCGGATCCGCGATTTGCGGGCGCCGCACGTACAATGGCTGACTTGATAGAAATGCAATCGGCGCCTGATTTAATTGATACGATGACTTATAAGTCACCAACTACGGGTGATAGGGTTGGAATGACCCATATTCAGCCTAAATCTCGTGAAGATGTTGTTGCTCGAAACGATGCCATGAAAGTGTGGATGGATGCAACATGTGGCATGATGGGACGAAGCCCGGATTACAAAAATTGCATGATATCGGCTTATGCCGCTGCGAAAGATACTTTTAAGCGGGATAGTTTTGATAGTAGCAAGAACATTCAAAATTTTTATGAACACGTCCGCGAAAATGACTTGGTAACCACTCATGTTTTGGTCAATCCCCAGGTCGATCGATCTCGACCGGCACATTTGGAAACATCAGATATCGTTGCACAAATAGTAAAGGAAACGGATGCCGGTATAATTATCCGAGGTGCCAGGATGGTCGCAACTCTATGCGCTTTGGCGAATGAACTCTTGGTGATGCCTGCGGGTGTTACCTGGACTGATGAAAAACGTGATACAACGGATTTTTCATTTGGATTTGCGGTACCCATATCAACACCTGGATTAAAATTTATTTGCCGCCCTCCAGTAGCACAAACAAATGCAAAAAGCCGGATGGATCATCCTTTTTCGCTTCAATATGACGAAGGGGATGGCATGGTTATTTTTGATGATGTTTTAGTGCCATGGGAAAGGGTATTCGTTTATCGTGATCCAGAGTTTGATCTCAAAGTAAACCCGGGATCTTACATTGGGCATTCAATGTTAATGCAGTCAGTTATTCGTGCCCAATCGAAATCAGAGTTTATGATGGCGCTTGCTTTTGCTATCGCACGTTCAACAAAGATTGATCAACATAATCCAGTTCAAGTTAAATTAGCTGAGATGATTTCAATGACCGAGTTTGT
>CAZXSC010000172.1:0-4453 GCA_964643045.1 uncultured Rhodospirillaceae bacterium | reverse complement strand
TCCCTCCGGTAATTACAACCGTTCTTCCCGCCAATTCGTTATTCATCTATACTTCTTGTATGCCCCCTTGCGATGTTCTAAAGACCGTTATTTTTCTATTTAAATCGAATAGGTTATCCTTATCAATCATTGGGCTCCTCAGCAAATTTTAAAATTACGTCATTAAATAGATCCGGATTCTCTATGTAAGATGCATGACCAACCCCTGGCAAAGTTTGATAACGAGATTTTTTGTAGGCAGCCGCAACTTTTTTTGCTCCATCTTCAGGCGTTATCGTATCTTCACTGCCACATAGCACCAAAACTGGACCACTAAAAAATTTAGCATCATTTATCAAATTTCCGGTCGACAGCATATGTGCTGCTTGAGCATGGCCATCTACCCTTAAATTGGCCATATTATAGCGCACGAACTCAAGGGCTTCAAAAGATGCTTTTTTAGATAACAACGCTGGGCTCCTTTCTTTGGCTAATTCTTCAGGCCCAAGCTTATTCATATCATCCAATCTAGACCTCAGTTTTGCCAATCTTTCCTGTTCACCTAGCTGGCCATGGCCGTTAGCTGGATCAGCTAAAATCAGACGCAACCTACTGATAGGATAACTGGCAGCATAGGATCCGGCTATCAACGCACCGAGGGAATGTCCCACTAAGATATGGGGTTGGATGTTTAGGCTAACAATAAATTTTTCTAGTGCCTGGGCATAGTCTTTGGCCCTGGGCTTTTCATTTAATAAGGCAGTTGAATTTCCATATCCTGGAGCATCCCATGCTACAACACGGTAATTCGAAGATAGATTTTCCAATTGTCTAAACCACGATCCAGATGCAGATCCAATACCATGAAGGAGGACAAGTGCATCCTTATTTATGCGGCCACTTTCCCGATATGAAATAAGTCCCGATTTGATATCCACTTCACGTAAAGGATATTTTCTATCAACCGTTTCGTTTAGTTGCAAAATCATATCTATCTTCGATGGCAGCAACATTACCGCTTTAACTTCGCAACCGGATGGTCCTCTGGATATGTTGGCGTCACAGGTTTGGTAGAACCCAGCATCACAACCATAGCCGCTTCTTCTTGACCAATATTTTCTAAGCCACGATAGATACCAGGAGGAACCGATATTAAATCTCGTTCACCCAAGAATGTTTCGTAATGCTCCCCATCGAAATCCATAAAAAGACGAATTTTTCCTCTTAGCATGAAGAAAACTTCTTCGACATCAGTATGGATATGAGACGGTCCTTCACAGCCCGCCGGCAACACCATCGTAGAGAATGTAAAATGCTCTGAGGGGACCGCGTTTTCATCACGTTCTATGCCAGTTCCCCCAGTCCCCATATAGCGCATTTGCGCACGCTTGTACTTAGGATCAAAATCCGATTGAAACTTCAACGCGTCCCAATCAAGAACCCGGGTTTCATAACGGGCAACTCGGCTCTCTAGCCACTCGCCGAAGGCCATTCCATCAGGTCTTTGATAAGTAGCAATATCTTCTCTCTGAACATCGGGTGCATCAACCATCTTTTTCTCCTTCATCTGAGCTTCACCGACTAATGCATAACAAAACCGCCATTAACCGGGATACATTGACCCGTTACAAAATCCGCGGCATTCGACAATAAAAACATCACGGTTCCTGTAACATCTTCTGGTAATTGTTTGCGTTGAATAGCACGTCCATTTATATACTGATTTTTTCTCTCTTCAGGAACATATTCTGTCGCCTCTACTAGGGTTAAACCAGGTGCTATGCAATTTACAGCGATATTGTCAGCTCCCAACTCCCGGGACATTGAACGCGTCATTGATATAATAGCCCCCTTACTCGCCACATAGGCCATCAATTTTGGGGCTCCCCACATAGCAGTATCAGATGCAATATTAACAATCTTGCTGGCTGAATTCTTGGCTAAATAAGGAACTACCGCCCTACTCATGAGCCAAGTACCACGGACGTTAATTTCCATAACCTTATCCCAAACGTCGATATCAATTTCAGTCATAGTCGGGCCGCCAATCCCAGTTGCTATGGCTCCACAATTTACCAATCCATCCAAACCACCCAGAGAATTCACTGTTTCACCGACACATTCAATAACCGAGTTTGGATCTCTCAAATCAAGCGGAGCAAAAGACGCGCCTATTTTCTTTGCTACAACTTTCCCCTCATCTTCTAATATATCGGCAATGGCAACCTGAGCATCGGCGTTTATAGCTGCCTCGGCAAATGCCTGTCCTAATCCACGTGCACCGCCGGTAATGAGTATACGCCTATCTTTCAAAGAGATAGTTGTCATGACTAATTTATTCAGCTGTAACCAGCGATTTAAGCTGATCTTCCGCTTTTTGTTTTAAAATACGGCGCACAGAGGCTATCCCCTGATCGTGTTCGTATAGCATTTCTGAATCTCGGGCGTTTGAGGTCATTTCCTGCAACACCACTCTATCCTGCTCCAATACATCCCAATGAAGTTTCTCGAGCCTATTTCTATATAAAAATCGCCAGACATCCTTTTGCCACCCAGTTACCTTCCGCGTACGCCAAAAGAAAACCTGACAATGCTCTTCATCAACCGGTGTCGCAAATCCAACAATATAAAAACTACCGCCCGGACCCGCACTTTTGCGATAAGGGATTGCAAGGCGCATCCAAAGCGCACCTGTTTCACCAATTTCAACCCAATCAAAATTTACGTCGCGCTGGGCTACCTTTTCGAAAATTAGACCCGAATTAGTTTCAACGATCTGCATTTCAGCGCTTTTATCGCCGAAAGCCATTGAGTGCGATACGGCATGGAGATAGGCTCCATGCATTGGATCCATAACATTGTCAATTGCATAGCGATAGTTACAATTCCATCTAGCAGTACATAGAAAATTACTATACTCCTCTCCGACTAATTCATCTGGCAATTCAAGCTCGGGTGGATCCGGATGAGATTCGTCACCAAAATATAAAAAAATTGCATTATGAATCTCTCTAACGGGATAACTCTTAATCAGCTTCTTACCTACCATGGGGCTCTTTTCAACAGCTGGCACCTGAACCACAACGCCATCACCATCCATCTCAATACCATGATACCAGCAAGCTATTCGGTCCCCTAGATTCCAGCCCAAAGACACCCTAGCGCCTCTGTGTGGACAGCGATCCTCAATAGCATGAACATTACCATCATTATCACGCCATAAAGCTATATTCTCGGATAAACGCGTAATACCGACCGGATCATTCGTGATGGCCCAACTCGGTAACACTGGGTGCCACAAATTTTGCAGACCAACATTAACACGTTGATTGATCATTTCTTGAGTTATAGCAGACATCTTTCGATCCTTAACTTTCATAAAATCACTAGAAAACCCATATAACTTTATGCCCCAAGTCGCTTCATTTCCAACTGAAAGCTTTCTTCACTCCAAAGCTCTCCATCGGACGATTTAAGCCCCATTTCGTTTAATTTATTAACAATTTCAGAGAGTTGATCAATATCCGATTCAAAAACTTCCATTAGAGCTTCACCGAGCCGATTTTCATATTCGGTGGGAGACGTTGATCGGGTTTGGTGGGTTAAATTCTCAGAAGTATAAGGACGTTCAATCCTTCCTTTACCCGCAACCTGGTTTGGTTCTGATCTGTTCCATGGCTTCAAATTGGGATTATAATCCATCTCTTTGGGTTCCTTGCGACTGAAATTCCTTATTTGGTTGATATATAAAACATTGTTTTACGCATAAATAAACTTAATTTAGCGTAATTTACACTCAGAAGATATCGGAACCGCCCTCGAGAGTAAACTTTTTAAACATTGCAATTCACTGCCTCAGAGTGCTTTACTTCTTGGAAACGAAAGTTATTTTTACTTAACATTTGTTGTAACTAAATCTTTCTTGAATGCAGTAAAAATTGAAAGGCAAATCATTATGATAGCAATTGGTGATCAAGCACCGAATTTCTCGTTTACAAACCAGGATGGACAAAACGTTTCGCTTGGTGATTTTGCGAAACAATATGTTCTCATGTGGTGGTATCCTAAAGCTGATACCCCTGGGTGAACCATTGAAGGAAATGGGTTCCGTGATAGAATCCAAGATTTTAACGATAAGAATTGCGTAATTTTAGGAGTTAGCTTTGGAAGCGACGCGGATAATAAGGCTTTCAAGGAAAAAACTGAATTCCCCTATGATCTTCTGACCGATAACGACAAAACGGCGTCAACAGCGTTTGGAGTTGTCACATCTGAGAGGGGCACCCCCAATCGAGTATCTGTCTTGATTGCGCCGGGGGGCATTATTGCAAAGACTTATGACGCAGTTAAGCCGGCAGACCACGCGGAAGAAATTTTAAAAGATTTGGCTAACCTGGCTTAATGGCATACGAGCTCTATTATTGGCCAATGATCCAAGGCAGAGGCGAAGTTATTCGCCTCGCTTTAGAAGAGG
>CAZXSC010000171.1:0-4462 GCA_964643045.1 uncultured Rhodospirillaceae bacterium | reverse complement strand
CAATACCGGTTCTTTTGCCATGGTTGATGCGCGCTCGAACGGCGATGCGTATGGCGAAAAATTGGTCACGCATGGCTAGTAATAATAGGGGCTCTGAAGCCGGTTCAGAACAAATGTCTGAAGTTGAGACCGGGTACTTTAAGATGCATCTGGACCACCAAACCGGAGAAATGAATGGTGAAATTACCAAGGGGAAATTTGTTGGCCAGACCCTTAGAAATTTGTCACTAGATGATCTTCTCATATTGTTGAATGAAGCCCGTGAAGATAAACAATCAGTCCAAGTTTTACGAGCTTACCTTGATAGGTACCATGGCAGTGAATGGCAGAAGCATGCTGGAACTCAAAATGAATCCGGAAATGACAACATGTCTATGACTGAGGAGCAAGCTTACGAAGTGCTGGGCCTTAGGGCTGGTGCAAGCAACGAAGAAATTCGAAAGGCTCATCACCGATTGATGAACAAAATTCACCCGGATCACGGTGGGTCTAATTTTTTAGCAACACAAATTAACCAAGCGAAAGATCTTCTGTTGGGTCGCTAGATAAGGCTTAGATGATCTTTTAAAAAAGGGGAGCAATCAAGAGATTAGATGAAAGTGTTTAAGTGCCAAAAATTTAGAAAATTCCTACATCTTATAGCCATCTTTTCGACCATTGGTTTCGTCGTGTTTCATTCTAGGTTAGTTTTTTCCGCACCTTGTACGATGAGCCACATTACTAAGAATTACCGCGAAGGTTTAACTCATTATAATAAAGGAAATTACCAGCAGGCACTGAACCGTTTGCACCCTTTGGCGAAGGCTGGCGTAGCCCCAGCGCAGCGTCAGATAGCCTTAATGTATTTAGCTGGTAATGGTTTAACAAAATCGCTTTCAAAGGCTGCTTTTTGGGCAAAACTCGCGAAGCAAGGTGGGGATCAAAAGGGCAGTCGTCTTGAGGCAGATTTGCGAATAAAATTATCTTTTCAGAATTTATCAAAGGTGAGTCTAAAACTAACAAGTTGGAAGGCGCGGTCAATAAATTGTCCCAACGGACAGATAAAGAATAGTATTAAACCAATTAAAATTGGGTATGAGTTGGTGAAAAACAAGCGTATTTCCAGCGCAGATTCTCGATTAATCGATAAAAAATTCCCTCAAATCGTGGCTTTGGCTTCCGGGAAAAACGGGGCTAATCGATTGTATTTATCCTTAGTCGATCGTTTTTATTTTTATAGCGGGTCTCGCTATGATCGATATGTTGGTTGGAAACCAAATAAAAAATTAAACGTGATTCGAATCTCTGTAAGTAATTTCAATGATCAAAAATCCGATTATTTTGCCAAAGCTCTTATGCTTACAGTTAAACGACGGGTTTTTGGAAAATTATCAGATTCGGAACTGATAGATCCGTTCATGCGGTTTATTAATGGAAAGCGGGTTTTTGGATCTGTATATCCAGATATCCGCAATGGCGGTTTTTTTAAGATGATGCGTCAAGCTTTAACAATGGCTGAAAATCTTCCAAATTCTTTACGGCGTTACGTCAATATTATTGATGAAATTCATTACAATCCGGCATCTAAATACTTTATTCGATCGGGTACCGTTGATGCAAAAGGAGCATTTTACATTAAATCCTTAAGCTCTGAAGGCCATCGCATGATGTTTGTTCGACGTAAAGTTCTTTTTTCATCACCACTATTTTTTCTACAGACATTCATACATGAAGGGACCCATGCTATCCAAGATCAACAGGCATTTAGAAATTACAAGGAAGTTAAACTCCTCAAGGTGCTAATCGCGAAGCTTCAAACGTCTGGTAAAAATCCCCGTGAATTGAGAAAACTTCGTGAGAAAGTTAGAGTTAAACGAGACTATTACAATCGCTGGTATCGAGGCATAAAAACAAAGACGGGACGTATTCAAGATATAAATTTCGAGTGTGAAGCAACACAAAATGAAATTAAGGCAGTAAAAGTTATTGGCGGTTCACCCGACGTTATGAAGGGTTCAGGTTATCTAAAATTGTGTCCGAAAGCGCAGCGTCAAATCATAAAATGGAAAGAAAATATTAGGAATATGAACCGAAAAAGTAACCGTTAAAACTTTACCATTCTGAACGATGATGTGAGGTTCTTCTTGCGACATGAGCGAGCCTGTGGCAATAAGGCGCCACTAAGTTGATGTAAAACCTAGGTTGTAGACATTTATGGTCAAACCAGTCACAAAAGCTGTATTTCCTGTTGCGGGGCAGGGCACGCGCTTTCTTCCGGCCACGAAAGCTATGCCTAAAGAAATGTTGCCAGTAGTTGATAAGCCGTTGATTCAGTATGCCGTCGAGGAAGCGCTTGAGGCAGGGATCGAAGAGTTTATTTTCGTTACTGGGAGAACAAAGTCAGCGATTGAAGACCATTTTGATCATAGCTACGAGCTTGAGAATTCTTTGCAAGAACGAGGAAAGATAGATATTTTAGATTCTGTTCGTAATATAATTCCTGAGGCGGGCCAGGTTTTTTATACGCGCCAACAAAACCTTTTGGGGCTCGGTCACGCCGTATGGTGCGCTCGACATTTCATTAAGGATGAGCCCTTTGCCGTTTTGTTAGCGGATGATTTGATTTTAGCTGAGACCGGCTGTCTGAAACAAATGGTGAGGACGTTTGAGGTGAAAGGCGGGAATGTCGTGGCCGTCGAGGATGTTCCAAAAGAACAAACTGAACGTTACGGTATTCTAGATACTTTGGATGACGATGGAATTATTGTCAGTGCGAAAGGTCTAATAGAAAAACCAAAACCAGAAGATGCGCCGTCAACGCTGTCGATGATTGGACGTTACATTCTACAACCGGAGGTATTAGAGCATTTAAGTAAGAAGAAAAAGGGTATTGGTGGAGAAATTCAGTTGACGGATGCAATGGCTCTTACGATTGGCAAAGTGGCTTTTCACGGCCACCGATTCGAGGGCAAAAGATTCGATTGTGGCAATCAATTAGGTTTTCTTGAGGCTAATGTGGCGTTCAGTTTGAAGCGCATAGAGATGCGTGATGATGTTAAAGCTATGTTGGCAAAGTATTATTAAGTTAAAGGATTATATCGATGCGTATCGCTATGATTGGATCTGGCTACGTTGGTCTAGTATCAGGAGCCTGTTTCTCTGAATTTGGCGTGGAGGTCGTGTGTGTCGATAAAGACCCGGACAAGATTCAAAGCCTGAAAGATGGGAAAATCCCAATTTTTGAGCCAGAACTCAGCACTATTGTTGAGAAAAACGTATTGGCCGGTAGGCTATCATTTACCACTGACCTAGCTAATAGCATCAAAGGCGTTGATGCCGTTTTTATTGCGGTAGGAACTCCTAGTCGCCGTGGAGATGGCCATGCAGATCTTACTTATGTTTATGATGCGGCTCATGAAGTTGCTTTAGCAATGGATGGTTATACTGTTATAGTGACCAAATCAACGGTACCAGTAGGTACGGGTGATGAGATTGAGAAAATAATTAAAAACACCCTTCCCGACCGGAATTTTGATGTTGTCTCCAATCCAGAGTTTCTTCGTGAAGGTTCAGCGATTAATGATTTCATGAGACCCGATAGAGTCGTGATAGGTACTGACAGCAGAAAAGCACAAGAAATTATGCGTGCACTCTACCGTCCATTGTACTTGACCGATACACCGATTTTGTTCACAGCTCGTAGAACGGCTGAATTGATTAAATATGCCGCTAATACTTTCTTGGCCACCAAGATAACTTTTATCAACGAAATAGCTGATTTGTGCGAAGAGGTTGGTGCCGATGTGCAGGATGTAGCAAAAGGCATTGGTCTGGATGGTCGAATAGGTAATAAGTTTTTACATGCAGGACCGGGTTACGGGGGTTCATGTTTTCCAAAAGATACGTTAGCACTTGTTCGGACGGCCCAAGATGCTGGAAGCCCAACTAAAATTGTTGAGACGGTGGTTGAGGTTAATGAGAAACGTAAAAAACGAATGGTTGATAAAATAAATGCTGCTTGTCCTGGTGGTTTAAAGGGCAAAAAAATTGCTGTGTTAGGCCTCACTTTTAAGCCAAATACTGATGATATGCGTGATGCACCTAGTCTTGAAATTATCCCGGCATTAGTTGAGGGAGGTGCTCAAGTTGCAGTTTTTGACCCGCAAGGTATGGAGGAAGCTAAAAAGATAAT
Source organism: uncultured Rhodospirillaceae bacterium (assembly GCA_964643045.1). GTDB lineage: Bacteria > Pseudomonadota > Alphaproteobacteria > Rhodospirillales > UBA2165 > TMED23. The sequence continues at coordinate 291 of CAZXSC010000171.1, read as the reverse complement.
TCAGGGAGTTGATTGGTGCAATGACGCATACGAGACCATGGTTTCCGCTGATATAGTAACGATTGTGACGGAATGGAATGAGTTTCGTGCTCTAGATATTGAGCGTATCAAAAAATCAATGAAGCAACCTGTGATGGTAGATCTCCGAAATATTTATAATCCAGACGACATGAAAGCAGCTGGCTTTGATTATCATTGCATCGGGCGAAGCATTCCAAATATAAACATCAATACCAAAACATATGAGACTTGAGGTGTTATGGGGTTATGAGTGATGTTCGTAGGCTAAAC
>CAZXSC010000170.1:0-4472 GCA_964643045.1 uncultured Rhodospirillaceae bacterium | reverse complement strand
TGAGCAACTGCATGGAGTGGCTCTCTCGGACCTTCGGATTGGTTCGGTCAGCCGGTTCGGGCAGATTGTTTCGTGTGCCGTTCGCCACAGACATCCGCTTTTCTAAAGCGGCGGCCGGCTTGAAGAACATATGTGAAAACTTGGACCAAGGAACGGATCCGAACAGCACAGTTGTCGTAAGCAGGTATAAGCCAAGAAAAAAGTTTGCCCAAGAGCTGTTTCCGGTCGTCTGGGTATAAGCCCAGATTAGGCCCAATGTTGTGCTTGCCATTAGCGATACAACAAAGAGGTCTGCTCGGACCAGACGGAACGGCGAATTACCTTCTGCAGAAACGTCGACCCGAATGAAAAACCAGAACCAGTATCCACCGACGCAAACCAACAGGGCCCCAAGGTACCAAAAGTTTGCTAAAATCGCGGGAGCGGGGTTGGCAGTGGTGGGGTAGGCAAACACCATAATTGCCGTAGCAGCCACATATGCGATAAATCCGTACATCGTAAGAAGGTGTGCTATTCGGCGGCGCATACTGCAAAATTCTGCAGAAGTTGCACCTTCAACCAAAGCGGTTTGGATAGCTATGGACGCCATTTTACCGCCGCTGATCTTCTGTTTTGCATTAGTCTTCGATTTCCGCCAATTATTAAAGAAGTATATAGCACTCCTCTTATGCACGATATCGAATAAGGTACCGCCGGCGACCAAGAGAGCCATGATTATAATGTAAATCTGCATAATGGTGGGATCTACAACGGCTGCAAGCTCGGCGAAAGGATTGGAGTTAAACATTAAATTACCTCAATGATAGAATCTTGTTACTTACTTAGAATGACAACGACGTCACCGGTTTAAACTATATATTTCTGGTAAGTCGCCACGCCTAATCCTGAGCTCAGTCTTCCGACCTAGAAGGCAGGTCAGTCCAACGGTGGCTCCAAATAAACTTAGGAGATATTCATAGGTTTGTAAAAGTTATTTTTTTTATAATATAGTAGATTTCTTCAATCATACCCTAGGTCCCAATTGACAGCTTCAATGCAATTAGCCCATTAGACAATCTCGTGGAAATTAAATGATATCATTTATCCCGACAAGGCGCCAAAAATGCTCAACAAAGGGTTTCAATTTGACTGAGGAAGTTTCCGTCATGTAGTGCCATTAATTTTACTGGGTCTATTGCCTCAAGAATGTCCGATAAGTTCAGTCCTTTTGCATTTTTACGACTTTCCGGTAGCTGCAAAAACCTAAACATTGATCCCTGGAGAAAATCTAATAATTAAATTTTTACTTTGAAAGTCTGTGGGTATAATTTAATAGAGAGAAGTGAGGTTTAGACGCTTTTAAATAATATCTTTACCCCGTTAGACTAACATCTTAAGGATACACGGTTTGAACGATCAAAATTTAGAAAATATAATTGATAGTGCTGTTAATTCCAAAGTTGATGGAAAAATAGAAAGTAGCGACACTCGCATTATAGTAATTGGGGCAAGTCATGCAGGGATTAGCTTTGCCGATCAAATGCGAAAATACGGATTTGATGGTAGTTTAACGTTAATTGACCGTCAAAAAGGAGGGCCTATGGAACGGCCTCCATTGTCAAAAGCATTTTTACTTGAAACTACTGATCAGATGAATCCAATGTTTCTGCTGCGCAGAGGCAAATGGTATAAAGAACAAAAAATAAATCTAAAACATGGAATGAACGTTACAAGAATTGATGTGTCAGCGCAGACCGTGATGCTGTCTAACGGGGAGCAACTTGAATTCGATAAGCTCGTACTGGCAACCGGAGCGGTGCCCCGTTCACTCGCCTCGACAGAGGAGCTCTCTAACGTATTTGTACTGCGGCAACCCGACGATGCAACAGCAATCCGCAGTACAGCTCGCAATGTAAATAGCGCAGTTATTATTGGGGGAGGGTATATAGGTCTTGAGGTAGCAGCATCTTTACGGCAAATGGGGTTAAAGGTATCCGTAATTGAAATGGCTGATAGGCTTTTAGCTCGAGTAGCAAGTCCACCTGTTGCTCAGTTATTGAATGATTTGCATGTTGAACATGGAGTTTCAGTCTATACAGGAGTTAGTGTCGATAAAATTACAAACAATAATGGACAATTTAGCGGAGTAACTCTGTCTGATGAGACTGTTTTAAATGGTGATATGCTGATTGTTGGGATTGGCGTAATACCGGATAGTAAATTAGCGCAACAAGCAGGTATTGAAACTGAGGGCCATGATGGAGGTGCCATTCTGGTTAATACTTCAATGCAAACAAGTAATCCTAATATTATTGCGATGGGAGACGTCGCCCTACAGCGGGGTCAATCTCTTCGGATTGAATCGGTCCACAATGCTCAGGACACGGCTACTCGCGCAGCTGCAGCTATCATGGGCGAAGCCCCTCCAAGAGATCAGGCACCTTGGTTCTGGTCAGATCAATATGACGCAAATTTACAATCTGTAGGAATAGTGCCAACCGGAGATGACAATATTTATCAAGTCACCCGTCCGGGAGAAAATGACACAGGTGTCTCATTTTGGACCTATCGTGATCAAGAATTAATTGCCGTCGAAGCACTCAGGGATTCAAAAAACTTCATGCTTGGCAAAAAATGTTTGGAAAGAGATTTTTCACCTAATCCTGATTTCATCTGCGACCCTAACTATGACCCTAATTCAGAAATGACTTAATCTTACCCCTTGGCCGGCGACACAACTCAAAGAAAAACTAACTTTCTCAAGGTAATAATCACATTGGGTATTTATTAATTTAAGTTGTATTATGTAGATTAGTTCTTCATTTTCCTTCAGGCTAATAATATGGTGCATATGCATTCGTGGTCTAGCTTAATAATCGATTACGGAAAATCAGCGCATCTCGCTTACTTAACAGCTGGGGAGTAACATTTGGAACTTTCTACTTTTTTCCTTCTGGGTAGCTTTGGAGTGTTCGTTGGAGTTTTAATTGGATGCGTTGGTATAGGGGGCGTGCTCCTTGTTCCCATTCTAACATATATTTTTGGTATCGATATCCATGTAGCCATCGCGGCAGCAATGTTCAGTTACATGTTCAGTGGTGTCGTTGGCACATTAATATATGCAAAAAAAGGCTCTATCAAATGGCCTCAAACAATATGGTTGATCATTGGCGCTGCCCCAGCAGCTTTTGTTGGGGCAAGAGTAACATTATCTATACCTGGACAATATTTGGAATTCTTGATCGCTCTTTTCGTTGTGGCTGCAGGAATTAATGCGATGCGTAATCATAAGTCCATGGACAGCAGTTTATACATCACCAAACCCTATGCGCTTTTTTCTATCGGGGTAGTAACAGGCATTGGATCTGCTTTGACCGGGACTGGAGGGCCGCTTATTATAGTGCCCATCATGGTATCCCTAAAAGTCGCCGCCCACACTGCTATTGGATTTAGTCAGGCAATTCAACTTCCAATAGCTAGCCTGGCAACGTTTGGTAATTTTTTATATGGATCAGTTGACCTAATAGTCGGGGGAGTGATTGCCAGCGGTATCATCATTGGAAGCATGTATGGTGCAAAACTTGCTCATCTGTTCTCTTCCACTATCATGAAGCGTATTGTAGCCTTGGTTCTTGTTGCGGTTGGTATGTTAATGATCGGTCGAATGTTTTGGTATTTACCGTAAAAGTCTTTAATCTGGCTCTAATTTTTGGCATCTAATATCTGATCTGAAGGTTTTATCCCTGAATAAGATAAATCTTATAATTTGGCTCTATGCATCTTTGTAACTTTGGATGTTTCTCAGAAAACTTAGGAACAATGCCAAAATATTTCCGGGGGGAAATTTCATAGCCAATGTTCACCCCTCTTTTTTTGCGGTGCTACGTGGCACGTCAAATTGATTTGAATCAAAAAGCCCAAACCTCCCCTATGGTAGAGTATGTTCACTAGATCTATTTGGTTTTAAAGTAGGTTTGGTGCCAAGCAGTGTAAATGGGAGAAGATCGATGGAAAGAGAAAGCAGTAACATCCCTGCCAACTCTCTTTTTAAGGTGTGGCGTGCCACCACGGTTTTCGGCAGCACTACCGACTTTTTTTTAAAAATACAAATTTATTTATACAATTTTTTATTTTATAAATATATTAGAAACATAAAAATTTGATATTCTTAGTACATTGGTTAAAATGAGAAATAGAATCAATTTAGTAAGAGTTTTGAACTTTAGAGCGAACTATAGTACCTTTTTATAAGTATAATCTATTAAGTGATAAGAAATTTTGAATTTACGAATGGCATTTATAGATAAATATTAATTGGATAAATAGAATTTATTTAATTTCTGTAGTACACACTATAAATTTTTTCGCTTAGAGCTATCAATTTTGTTAAGTGTAACCTATCAGATATAAGATCAAATAACAGTATAATGGGGACGCCACGATGTCAGCAAAGAATCATAAGCAATGGAAAATTCCAGCGTTTGAACAAGGTG
>CAZXSC010000169.1:0-4496 GCA_964643045.1 uncultured Rhodospirillaceae bacterium | reverse complement strand
AATGAACCTAACAAATCTTGTAAAGTTGACGACGTATATAACCGAACGAAAGAACTTGGAGGTAATGCGCGATATCAGAATGGAGATTCTTGGAGATCATAAACCAGCCCACACACTTGTGATTGCAGCAGGGCTGGCGTTCGAAGAGTATCTGATCGAAGTAGAATGCATTGCTGCTGCTTAGCGTTTGGAAATGCTGGCGATGTTTATCCAGTAGACAGGCAAGTAAATCAGAAGCGAGTGTTGTGTATGAGATCTGTAGCTTCTAATCCTGCTATTCTGCCAAGAGAGACTGCGCTCAATAATCCATTTCCAGATAAATAACCCCAATCTGATGACCCTGAGATACCTGCAGCAGCGCCACCGGATGCAAATAAATTTGCGAATGGTATCCCATTCTTTCGCAAGACATAAGCATGTTCATTCACTGCTAAACCCCCTTGCGTATGGAAAAGAGCGCCTGTTACTCGGATACCACAATAGGGTGGGGTGAGATTAGCTTTGGTGGTAAAATTGCGTCCGAATGGATCAGCCATTTTACCCTTGGATAGTTTGGTGCATTCATTAACGGTGGCCGCGAGCTCGATTTCAGGCAATCCCAGAGTTGCAGCTAGTTCTTCGATAGACGAAGCCGATTTTATCGCCCCCAATTTGTTGGCCTCGCGGTATTCTCCGAATTCTAGACCCAGTGAGTGCAGTCGTTGGTCAAAAATGTTCCATGCGAGACCGTCTTTTTGCGCTAAAACGCGCTTAGCCTGTTCCGAATATCCATCATGCTCGTTGGTAAATCTTTTGCCGCTGGAATTAACTAGGATCCCTCCTTCAGTCATGAGAGCCCAAGTGATCAGAATGCCATGAGGATGGGCGACGGATCCATGTCCTTGGAATGAACCAAGGTGCCGTGTTTCGGCGCCAAGTGCTCGCCCCCAATTTACGGCATCACCTTGGTTACCAGGATGCCCAAAATACGTCGCATTAGCCATCTCAGGAATATATCGCCGCACCATTTCCGCATTGCCCCCATAACCATTGCAGGCAAGAATTAGTGCATTGCACCCTACAGTTTCTGTCGACCCATCCGGTCGCTGGAGTTTGAGGCCTATAATCTGGTTTCCATTCTGAAAAAGGTCTGTAACGTGAGCTTCTGTGAGGATATCTATGCTGGAGTTTTCAGCAGCGGACGCTAAGTTTCCAATCAGATCCAACCCCTGGCGTGATGGAGGGGCATGCATCCGTAATCGGCTGTGACCGGGGTACACGAAACCATTAACGAGGGAGAGATCAATTCTGTGCGCGTCTATTAGCCAGTCCACAGTTGGCCCGGAAGCCCTGCAAATAGCTGACACAAAATCCCGATCAACTTCGCCGCGGGCCTTTTCTATAATGTCATGAGTAAGTAGTTCCACCGTGTCTTCAATCCCATTTTCTATCTGTATGCGTGTGCCACAGGCGGGAATCATTCCTGACGATAAAGCCGTACTGCCTCTGGGAATTTTGTCTCTTTCCAGGACAATTGGGGTTATTCCAGAATCGGCGAGGGATAGAGCGGCTACTAAACCTGCTGCTCCGGCGCCAATGATGGCTACTGGGACTGAAATACTAAAATCTATATCGTTAGCTTCAAGGATAGGCATAAAATAAAACAGTTTTCTGTAAGGAGAGGTATCTATCAACAAAATCACGTCAAAGTATTTTAGTCAATTATCCGCCGGTATAAATTAATTTTTCGGGGTACAGCAGGTATCTTAAACATTTAATGATATTAATTATCATTTGCAATATCTAAGCCTTTATGATAATGATTATTAGTTGCAGATAATGTAGTGGGAGGGAGGCATATTTTGTTGAACGAGACGTCAAAATCTACCAACTTGGCCAAGAAGCATGACCCAGGTCTTGTGGTGAATTTGTCCTTTGCCGGGCAGATGTGTATTTGGGGAATACGTTTGCTGGCTGCTGGTCATCGGACCGATATGGACGTTGTTAATTCGTTGATTAGCGGTTTTAGAAAATGCAATGCTATTCACGCTGGCTCTAATCTCCTTTTCTTGATGGATGTTGTGTTTGAAGGATTAACCAGGAATGTTGAGATAAACTGTGCATGTAACCCGGGTCTAAATGGCGATGAGTTGAATTTTTTAGACTTGTTCTCAATAAGTCAGCATTATCTTGATATTAAAGAAAAAATTAAAACTCCGGATTTCTTCACAGACGTTGCTGCGAAAAATGCCACACCACTCTTCAACGATTACGGAGCTTATTTGAGAGATGCTGGGCTGATTCTGCCTGTTTTCAAAGAAAAAAATTTAACAAGTGAACTCATTTCAGATTTGATGAAACCAAGCATGCAATTGCACTAGCTAGTTATTTGTTCTTGTGCATTCGGATCTCTGTTTTTGGGCAGTTAAATGTGAGTATTGGAGGAAATAGTGCTTAATAAAAAAGTGCCAGATGTAGTTTTTAAGGCCCGGGTTAAAGACGAATCTATTGAGGGGAATAATCCCTATAGGTGGGAAGGAGTTAGCAGTAATGCATATTTTTCGGGTAAACGTGTAATATTGTTCTCTTTGCCCGGTGCTTTTACGCCTATCTGTTCAACTTTCCAATTACCAGATTACGAAAAACTATATGAAGAATTTTTGAAAAAGCATATATAGAAAATTTATTGTATTTCAGTGAATGACGCATTTGTAATAAATGCGTGGGTTAAATCTCAAAATATTGAAAAGGCAGGTTATCCCTGATGGCGCGGGTGAATTCACCCGAAAAATAGGATGTTGGTAGAAAAAGGTCCCGAAGGTTTTGGTATGCGGTCTTGGCGTTATGCTGCGATAATTAACGATGGAATTATAGAGTTTTGGTATGAGGAACCAAGGTTTTCAGATAATAGTCTTGACGATCCTTATGGCGCATCCTCTCCACAGACCTACTGGAAGCATCATAAGCAAAATACACGATGGTTTTAGTGCAATATATGTTGATAACGTTATTTCCTGTCGTTTTTTTCAATTCATGAACGTGAGAATAGTTAGGCGAGATGTCAGGGGATTTCCCTCCTCTTTCCTCGTCTATTAGAGCCGTCCCATGTCTTGCCACGCCGTGGGACGGCTCATTCATTTCTCAAATAAATCAAAGCCATAGGCTAATGAATTGGAGACTTATTATTTAAAATGGTTCAAAATCTTTTAGGGCTGGCATCACCTTATCACCAAATAATCTGATTGAGTGCATCACTTCCTTTTCATTCAATTCTGCGAAATTAAACTCACCCATAAAGGTATTAAAAACCCCCTCTTCAGCATATTTTCGTAATTTCTTAGTGACGGTTTCTGGAGATCCAATAAAGACCAGGTCATTGTCCATTAAATATTCTGGATCAAATATGTTAGCCATTATCGATGCGGCTCCATCTTCGCCGCGGTCCACAAATTTTTGGGTATAACGTGCGACGCGATCTTCAAAGCATTCCCCAGGGAGAGCGTCTGGAAGAAAACCTTCGTAGGCACGCGCCGCTTGCTGCAAGGATTTATCAATTGCTTTTTTGTCCGTATTATCAACAAAGACTAATGTAGAATATGCAATGTTAGGTTTGTGTTTCCAGCCAGCTTTTTCCCAATCTTTTAAGAACTTTTGATAACGAGGCGCGGCATCTTTGCGCGGATACACTATAAAATAGCCAGTGTTCAAACCATTCTTTGCACAGAACTCTAGTGTTTCTGGATCGCGGCTTTGCATCCAAATAGGGGGGTGAGGTTGCTGAATAGGTGTCACAGATAAAGTGGCACTCTTGGTAGAATGATGTTTACCTTGGAATGAAAAGGGTTGCTTATCACCAAACGCTGCACGGAGATAATCGATATACTCTAAAGTTGGTGTTTTCCGTTCGCTGTAATCTAGACCAAACGGTTCAAAATAACGTTGATTAATTCCAGGAACTAGGCCGATTTCAAAGCGACCATTGAGCATTTGGTCTAGTATCGCGATTTCTTCTGCTAGACGAAGAGAATTGTAAAGTGGCACGACATATCCCATCGGGCCGACTTTCATATGCTTGGTCCGCATCGCTGCTGCCGCTGTAAAAAGACTGGGAGCTGATATCCAGCTCTCTTGTGGGCTAAAATGGTGTTCAACACTGAAACCGTAATCAAACTTTAGTTTGTCGGCCAATTCCAACTCACGCCATAATAATTCATAGCGTTCGTGGGGGGTCATATTTTCTTTACACCAAACGTGGGTAAAATAGGCGAATTTCATCTTGCGGTCAGCTTTTTCTACTTAAAAAATTGTTTTGATCAACATTGTTATACACTAGGCTTTATCGAACAGGTGATGCCATTTTTCCATTACTTGTGCTTTAAGTTCTGGACTCGATTCGGCCACGGTCGGGAACGTTTCTTTCCAACCCCAAGGTCGGCAAGCATCAATGATACCGCGGTTATTCTGGTAGGGCGGCTCACGCAACATGGTATCCAAGGGTGTAGACCAGGAATTATGTA
>CAZXSC010000168.1:0-4507 GCA_964643045.1 uncultured Rhodospirillaceae bacterium | reverse complement strand
GCTTTGCTGCCCTAATTTTAGCTAAATCAGCAGACCAATCTCTCAGGCTCATTGGCGTTAATGCTTTAGCTACAATTTTACCCTTAAAGGTCCGGGAAACACCCTGAACCATTTGTTTTCCTGCCGCATAATTTGGAGCTAAAACGTATAGACTTTTAACGTTGCGTCTGTTTAGCAACATTCCCATGGCCATTGGTGTTTGACTGTTCTCCCATGCAGCGTTGAAAAAGTTTTTGTGGCATTTCTTACCAGCATACAGAGAATGTCCAGCATTAGCACTAACCACTATTTTTCCTGCTTTAAGGCCAACTGGTGCAGAAGCACCGAGGATGTGGGAAAAAACGAATCCAGTCAGAAAGTCAACTTTATCTTTTTTAATTAATTTCTCAGTTTTCTGTTTGCCGATAGCTGGTTTAAATTGGTTGTCTTCAAAAATTAACTCGAGTTTCTTACCTGCTACCTTGCCTCCTAAATGCTTATGCGCAACTTCAAATGCAGCTTTCAGTTGTTTGCCAATAATAGATGCAGGTGTCGTCAGTACAAGATTAATACCAACTTTAATTGTATCGCGAGCTTGAGCATTTGGTGCTGCCAACATCACTATTAACGGAGCAGCCAAAACAATTTTCTTAAACATAAAATTCTCTCCCATGTTGTTTTAGTACTTAATTCATCTCATCAGTATAAGTCTAAAGCGCGCAATTTATATAAGCAGCACCAGTCGACAAGGGTAACAATTCCATTAGTGGCTAGTTATATTCATCACAAAAAAATAATTAAGCCTAAAACTATTAACCGCCTCCCTTATAAAGAACAACGAGTATTTTTGCAATAAATACAATTCACTAATCGAATCAATAAGATGGTGGATAGATAATGATCAAATTTTGCAAAACCACTTACCTTACCGAGTGGCTAGTTGCCCGTAAATTCAATCTTGCCACCTGGCAATAAATACAGCACCAAAGCTACCCCATCCGTTACAGTTGGATTGTGAGCTGAGCCGGGTCCATATACAACCCAACCAGCTCCGTGATTATCAAACTTAGCATCACCTTCCAAAGGCATTACCAGATCTATTTCACCACTAGGGTGCCTATGATGAGGGCCAACAACATCTTTCATATGGACCACGTCAACACTAAAACCGTCAACATCTTTGAAAACACGACCAAATTTAATTCCCCCATACTCTTGACCACACATCCAGCCTTCCTCGATTGCCTCCTCACAGGCAACCTTAATTTCGCAAACAATATCGCTATCAGCAGAAAAAGATTGATTCAACTCAACGGCTAAAGCTGTATCCAGAGTTTTGCCTGTAATAGTAGCTGTCACACTTTGAATTAGATTTTGAAATGCCTCTTTGCTCATTAATCAGTTCCTTTAATTAAGTAAATTTATCACAAGATTGCTGATAAGATGAAATCTTTGATCGAAAATCCTCACTGATACGAACCGGCTTAAATGTTTTTGTGTCAACAAAGCAAGAAACTTGGTCAATCTTGAAGCAGTGCCGATTTTGTTTGTCGAAACCATCAATAATGTAATTAATTGAAGATCCGCCGAGTTTTTTAACATTTAGTTTTATATCAACAAAGTCACCGGCCTTTAAGGGAACCATAAATTCACAACCCATCCTTATTGTAGGTGTATCTAACCCAAAATTATCTTGAAGCTCCATCCAATTACAACCCAAAACCAAGATCAACCATTCTTCAATCGTTTCAATTGCATAGTGAAAAATACGCGGTGTATAAATAACCCCTGCTGGATCACTATCACCCCATAAAATTCGTCGCCGCGCAGTGAATGGATAGGTCATAAAAAAATTGAAAATCCACCGATTTGAATTAAAACATCCTTAATTTATGGCGAATTATGTTGTATCTAACAAGCCCATTAAATATATTCGTAGAACTGTTCGGGTGCCGAACAATGGCGTTTTTGTAAATTACATAATTACAAAGGATCGTAAACAATGGATGGTGGCACAGCGATAGCTCGAGTTTCAGATACTGGGGAACGCTCCTATAATAATGAAATTCAGAAACTTACCTTAGGAGCAGGCGAAGAATTCCATGGCGAAGGTATTCTAGCTGTAACTAAAGCCTTACTGCAGTCTGGAGTAACTTATGTTGGAGGATATCCAGGTGCACCCATGTCTCACTTGATTGATGTACTTGCCGATGCCAGTGACGAAATTTTGGAACCAATGGGAATAACCTATGAGCAAGCTGCTTCCGAAGCAGGCGCCGCGGCCCTTTTATCGGCCTCTATTCATTATCCTATTCGTGGGGCTGTTACCTGGAAGTCGGTTGTGGGTACAAATGTTGCCTCAGACGCGCTTTCTAATTTGGCGTCGACAGGCGTAACTGGAGGTTCTCTAATCATTTTAGGGGACGATTATGGTGAAGGCTCAAGTATCATGCAGGAGCGCACCTATACTTTTGCGATGAAATCTTCAATTCCATTAATCGACCCACGTTACGACATGGAACGTATGGTTGACCTGACTGAACACTCCTTTGGCATTTCAGAAGCATCGAATATGCCCGTATTCTTAAACATGCGTATTAGAGCTTGCCATTTGACAGGCAGTTTTATTACCAAAGAAAATAAAATCGCAGCTTTCAATGCAAATAATCCTCTTCCTGAACAAAAATACGATGTCACCAAGATCGTCCTGCCACCTGCATCGTACCAGCATGAAATAGCCAAGTTTGAGGCTCGTCTTCCTGCGGCGGCGAATTACGCCAAAGAAAAAAAAATTAATGAAATTTTCATGGGTTCTGAAGCCAACAATAAAATAGGAATCATCACCCAGGGCGGCACCTATACGGTCGTGATGCGAGCTTTACGACGATTGGGTGCAGCTGACGCCTATGGCAATAGTGATGTCCAAATTTACTGCATGAATATGGTATACCCGTTAGTTCCTAGTGAAATTATTGATTTTATGTCGAACAAGGATAGCGTCCTAGTTGTTGAAGAAGGTAACCCAAACTACATCGAAACTCAAATTGCAGAAATCGCTCATACCCATGACATCAAATGTCGTGTCCACGGTAAAGATATGCTTCCAATGGCTGGAGAATATGTGTCGAACGTCGTTCGAGAGGGTGTTGCCCAATACCTCGCCGAAGAGGGCCCAGCCGAAACCAGTAAATTAGCTCTTGATAAGAATAATGAAATAATTGCCGAAACAAAAAAGGCCCAATCCTACCTTAAGGACCCCATGCCGCCTCGTCCTCCCTCGTTCTGCGTAGGCTGTCCCGAAAGACCCGTTATGACCGCGCTCAAGATGTTGATGAAAGAGCGTGGCAAGTTCCATATTTCAATGGATATTGGATGTAATCTATTCGGTTCCCTCCCCCCCTTTAATGTAGGCAATACCGTTTTAGGTTATGGTCTTAGTCTAGCGAGTAGCGGAGCAATTGGACCCGTACTCGCTCAACCCAACGTTGCCGTAATGGGAGATGGCGGATTTTGGCATAACGGATTGACTTCTGGCGTAGCAAACACCCAATGGAACAAATATGACTCCGTACTGGTAATCCTGGACAATGGATACGCAGCCGCCACTGGCCAACACAAATTACCGTCGAGCGGCGCGACACCGCGGGGCCTCCCATCATTGTTATCTATAGAAAATGCGTTACGGGGGCTTGGCGTTAAATGGATAAAACACGTTGATTCATATAGTCTTGAAAATACTCTCAGTGTGTTGCGAGATGCAATGGATGCGCGCGATCAAGGTCTGCGTGTTATCATATCAAATAACGAGTGCATGTTGGCTAAGCAAAGGCGCATAAAACCAGAAAAAGCGGCTAATCTAAAAGCAGGCAAAACCGTAATCCATGAAAAATTTGGGGTCGATGAAGAGGTCTGTACTGGCGATCATTCTTGTATGCGTTTAAGCGGCTGTCCGTCGCTTACATTAAAACAAAGTAGCGACCCATTAAAAGAAACTCCGGTAGCACACGTTGACGAGAATTGCGTCGCCTGCGGCAATTGCGGAGAAGTCGCTCATGCGGCCCAACTTTGCCCATCCTTTTACAAGGCAGAGGCCATCAAAAATGCTGGTGTGGTTCGTAAATTTTCTTCCTCTATCAATCGTTCCCTCCTCTCGCTAATGGGAAGCCGTTAATGAACAAGTTAAGTAATATAAACTTAGAACGCCCCATATGCCTGTTGCTGGGTGCACTTGGCGGTCAGGGTGGTGGTGTTCTGATTGATTGGTTAGTGAATGCCGCAAAAAAAGCTGGTTATCCTGCTCAAGCGACCTCAACGCCGGGTGTTGCTCAGCGAACCGGTGCGACGACGTATTACTTTGAATTATTTCCAAATAAAAACCCCAAAGGAAGCCCTATTTTTACGTTTTTCCCTGCTTCCGGTGATTTAGACCTGATGGTTGCAATGGAACCCACAGAAGCTGGACGCGCAATAGAACGGGGATTTGTAACCGATTTTACAACCGTCATAACAACGACTGAACGCGTTTATT
>CAZXSC010000167.1:0-4792 GCA_964643045.1 uncultured Rhodospirillaceae bacterium | reverse complement strand
AATCTCACCTAATAGTTCGGCTAAAGAGCGGCGTTTTTCATCTACGCGGTATTGATGAAGGCGAACCAATGTGTTTAAATTCTTGGACATTAATTGTTTTCTCCAATCTCATCGTGAATTTCTTCAGTTAGAACGGGCAAATCAGCTTGCGATTCTTCCTCTGAATTCATATCTAAGATCTGAGCTAGTTCTCTGTAACAAGTGTCTAAATCTGTTGCCTCTTCTTTTGTTTGACTCAAGAATTTTTCAATCGCAGCAAAGTAGTGTATAGCTTCATCAACTTTAAGATCTGACCCTTGACGATAAGCACCAAGCCGAATCAACTCTGCCATATCCTCATAAACCGATATTAGTTGTCTAGCCCGATCAATTAGTTCGTTCTGTTCCGGAGTGTTGCAAGCTGGCATTGTTCGAGAAACGCTCCGCAATATATTTACGGCCGGATGACGGCCACGCTCAGCTATTGCTCTATCTAAGACCACATGCCCATCTAAAATTCCCCTAACTGCATCTGAAATTGGCTCGTTGAGATCATCACCCTCAACCAACACTGTAAACAAACCAGTGATGCTTCCTTGACCTTCCGCTCCAGGTCCAGCACGTTCGAGTAATCTCGGGAGTTCCGCAAATACGGTCGGGGTGTATCCTCTCGTTGCAGGAGGCTCCCCAGCCGAAAGACTTATTTCCCTTTGAGCCATAGCAAAACGTGTGACGGAATCCATCAAGCATAAAACGTTTTTATCTAAATCACGAAAAAATTCAGCAACAGCCATTGTCATAAATGCCGCCTGTCGACGAACTAACGGAGGTTCATCCGAAGTAGCTTGGACTACAACGCTACGCTTCATACCTTCTGCGCCGAGAACATCCTCAATAAACTCGCGAACCTCGCGTCCACGCTCACCAATTAACCCAATAACACTAGTATCGGCTGCAGTATAACGTGCCATCATCGATAAGAGTGTTGACTTACCAATTCCAGAACCCGCAAAAATCCCCAGTCTTTGGCCTTTACAGACGGTTAAGAAAGTATTTATTACCCGGACACCTAGATCAATTTTTTCTCCAACCCGCTTACGTGTGTGTGCTTGCGGAGGACTATTTTGCACCAAATATGGTACGCGTCCTTTAAGCATTGGCCCCTTACCATCGATTGGTTCACCAAATGCATTTATTACTCGCCCCAACCACGAGGGATCTGGGTAAATCACCGGGTCTGCGGAATTTATTTCAACGGGACACCCTAAACCGATTCCTTCTAGAGTACCGAATGGCATTACTAATGCACACTTGTCTCTAAAACCAATAACTTCACATAACACAGAACGATCATTGCGTGCATGTATGCGGCAATGATCTCCTATTGACACGACCCCTTCGACGCCACTTACTTCCACCAGCATACCTAAAACCGATGACACCTGACCATATTCATGGGCGCTTGGAAGGCGATCTATCTCGCCAATAATATTTTTTATTAACACGGCCACCACGAAATCCTGACGAATTATACTGCGGTTTGATTACCTGGCTTTATAGATTCTTATCTTATTACTCATAACAATCCTTTTTCATGGATAACGCTCACCAGCTCCAACAAAAGAAATTTCTTTATTATACAGTTAAATTCATTAACCAAGCTTGAATATATTAATTATGGGCCTTATTGTACCTACTAGGGTTGAATATTCTAGTTCAGGTGATTTTAAGCAATGCGCGTACTACTTGTTGAAGACGATACAACGACATCAAAAAGTATCGAATTGATGCTAACTTCTGCTGGCATGGTGCTAGACACAACGGATCTCGGCGAAGATGGACTAGAAATAGGCCAGCTCTATGACTACGATATTATTATCCTAGACTTAATGCTTCCAGATATGGATGGGTATGAAGTATTGAAAGGCTTGCGGGCTGCGAAAGTCGAAACACCTGTTTTGATTCTTTCCGGTCTCTCAGAATCTGAAAATAAAGTGAAGGGATTGGGTACTGGTGCTGATGATTATCTGACCAAGCCATTTAATAAAGATGAATTGATTGCCCGTATTCATGCAATCGTTAGACGTTCTAAGGGCCACGCAGAATCCATTATCCGTACGGGAACGATGTCTGTCAATCTTGACGGTCGTACGGTTGAGGTGAACGATAAGTCCGTACATTTAACAGGCAAAGAATATGGAATCCTTGAACTTTTATCGCTCAGGAAAGGGACTACCCTTACAAAAGAAATGTTCTTAAATCATCTTTATAACGGCATGGATGAACCTGAGCTAAAAATAATTGATGTCTTTGTCTGCAAACTGCGGAAAAAGCTCGCAATGGCTTCTGAAGACGAGACTTATATCCATACTGTATGGGGCCGAGGGTATGTTCTTCGAGATCCAGAAGGGAGTACAAAGAGTCACGAAGCATAAGTGAATAGTCAGCGCCTTTCAAATAATCCTTGCCCCTCTCAGCTACCAATTCGATATTCTTAGGCTACTTTAAACACCACGCAAGTTCGCGTTTTCTCTTGCAGGGTAATATCTTGCGAACAAGTTAGTGCTAACTGTTTGCTATAAGCCGCCAAAATATTCCTAGCAGTCAATAAACTCTCGGAAAATTCATTCTCAAGTATTTCTTCAACTTCATTATGAAGCACGCAATTATTACTATTTAGAGTGATTAAAAGGTTAGGCTTATCTTCATCATTCGATATCTTAATATTAATCTGGCCTCCACGCGGCAAACAATCGAATGCTACCATTACTAAATTTAATAATAGTTTTCCACTTGCCTTGTTTATTCTAGAATTAATATAATTATCTACGCCAAACCAACCGATCTCGAGTTCCTTTTCCGACGCCAACTTTTTAATCAAATCTAAAAGGACATCATATTGTAATTTGTCATCCGCCCCGGCAGAGCCTAAAGACATTCTAAAATACGCCAAACGTTCAGCAGCTTGATTTGCGCTTCTTTGCACCAATTTATTGCCTTCTTCCCCGAGCTCATTGGCTTTTTCTTCGTTAATAATTTCGAGGCCATTAATGACTGCACTAATAGGGCCTATCAAATCGTGGCATAATTTAGAACACAATAATTCCGTAAATCTCGTTTGCTGATTTTCAGCCATAGCTACTTCCATAATTTAATTTTCTATATTTGTTTTAAATAACAAAGGAATTTCTCTAAGTCATTACTTACACTATCCAAAGCTTTAGATTCAATTTTTTGATACTCTTCTATGATCTCAAGGCCAACGATACTCACCCTAGCACCGCCGCCACCTTTACCGCCCGCGCTGGTTAATATAATCTCGGTAGAAAAATCATGATTTATCCGATCAACTAAATTCCAAGCCCTTCTATAGGACATCCCGACCATTTTCGCAGCCCCGGAGATCGAGCCAGTTTTCTCAATGGCATTTATAAGCTCTATTTTACCGGGACCCAATGCACTCGAATTACCAAGTAACAGTCTAATCGCATATTTCTGAGATTTGTTTTTTGCCATTTGCTTCATATGTAAAGCGAAAATATAATATTAACTCTTCAGTCCCAAATTTCAATTGGTGGAATTGCAATGATAACTAACAAATTAATATTCGACACGCTATTATCGGATATAAAGGACCAAAAACTAATACAGATAACAATAGGTTTTAACTGGACACTCGTGCAAACCGAGTTTGGGTGCGGACTTGCTCGAACACCTAAACGCAATACTCTTTCGTGCCAACCAGTCAAAGGATCGGGCAGCCTAACTAAACATTCGGTAACCCAAGCCGCGAAGTTAGTTAAATCTGCAAATGCAGTAGAAGCTGCAATAGGATTGGCTGCAATTAATGCGTATTACAATCGATTTGATATAGAGGCCGCCGATAAAAATGGTTTGGATGAATTTACAAACATAGAAGGTCTTGTGACTGTAATTGGCCGCTTCCCCGGTCTTACCAAGCGCTTCAAAAATGTAAAGGTAATAGAAAAGGAACCCCGCGAAGGCGAATTCGGAGAAAAAGATGCTGCACAATTGTTGCCAAAAAGTACCGGTGTTATAATAACGTCATCCACCTTGTTGAATGGAACAGCAGGTAATCTTCTTGAATTGGCAAAAAACAGTCGTATTTGCCTAATTGGACCCAGCACGCCACTTGCCCCAAAACTGTTAAATCTTGGGATAGACTTTTTAGCAGGCACAGTAGTTAAAAATGTTGAAAAAATGAATGCTGTTATTTCTGAAGGAGGCGACGTAAGATCTTTTAAACCTTTTGGAGTCTTCAAAGTTTTGCCGAATCAATATTAAGAATATCTTCTGCATGTTTTAGATCCTCTCGACGGTTAATGTTAAAAAAAGGATCATACGATCGATTAGAAAACATCACGGTCGAAAGCTTATGTCGTGCCGTCCATAAATCAATTTTTCGCATATGCCCATCTAACATAGACTTGCGAAGATCAGAAGCTAGACCAACGTGCCACAATGCACATACTGGATGCGTTCGACCATTTGAAGCTGCGCAGACTATATCGGCGTCATCGTTTTCAGCACGCTCTAGCATTTTTTTTACACAATTACTTGGAATGAATGGTGCGTCAGAGGGAAATGTAACCATCCAACGAATAGAGGGGTAATTTTCCCGCACCCACTCCATTCCAGTTAAAATGCCGGCCAAAGGACCCGCGGAACCTGCTATTGAATCTGATACCACAGGCAAAGATTGTCGATCGAATAAAGCGGCATCGCAATTAGAATTTATGATTAAGATTTCAGTCTGGGATTGCGCACGTTCCACTACATGTTCAATAAGGGA
>CAZXSC010000166.1:0-4830 GCA_964643045.1 uncultured Rhodospirillaceae bacterium | reverse complement strand
TAAGATACATTTCGAGCTTACGCGCATCAGAATCTGGTGTACTTGACCCGGATCAAATTGCCGCCGATACAATATAAAAGCTACGAACGTGAACCCACCGACAGATATTTTGCATCTGAGTTTACCAATGAGAAGCGGATCATTTTACCCCGAGATCACGATTACGCCGCCTGCACTGTTTTCTTTTGCGCTCTTTTTTCAATTAATTCGACGAGTTCTCGCGTAGAAAAAACATCACCAAAATACTGGAAAATACTTGCAAGTGAAGCAATGTGTTCTTCATCTGTGTGTGCTGCATTGGCATCAGAAATCATTATTGTCTTAAAATTAAGCATCATAGCATCACGTGCTGATGATTCACAGCATACATTGGTCACTGTCCCGGTAATTGCAATGGTATCAATATTGTTGGATAGCAAAATTTGGGTTAAATCCGAAGAGCCGGGTAAAAATGCGCTATAACGATTTTTATGGGAAACAATGTCTTGGTCAAGAAATTCCAGTTCAGGCCAAAGGTCATGCCCTTCGCTACCTTCACTGAGCACACCCATCATACGGTCGGCACGCTCAGGATTGTTTACACCGTCAAAAAACGCTGACCAATCACTAATATTATCAGCTGTCTGCGTCATTTTGACCCAAACAACATGCCCGCCACAGGCTCGAAAGGTTTTTGCCAGTTGGTTAATGTTAGGTACGATTTCTCGGGCCACCGGAACTTCCGCCGGCGATCCTTGCTGCAAAAACGCATTTTGCATATCAATAACAATAAGAGCTGTTTTTGTTGGCTCTATTTCTTCAAATTGATGGATTTTGCTGCGCCGGCGGAGGGCGCCATCAATTGCGTATTGTGGTAACTTCCCATTGTGCATGTTGATACCTCCAATTAAACTCACCTTGGTATAATCATAGGACAAATTTTACATAGACTGAACTGTTTTATTCAATTATCTCAAAGGCTAAATCCGTAAATGAGAGCATACCAAAAAAAATACCTGAAAAAGCTAGATCTTCCAGTATCGCCAGCGGATAGCACGTATTGTTTCGAAACGGTGATATGCTTTGTAGCTTGGGCACGATCATTCATTTGGATGATTGATCGCCGCCTCTCGACGTGCCGCATAATAAGTGCTGCCGAAAATGATAACTGCGCCGATCCAAGTCCATATGTCGGTGACTTGATTGAAGAAGACAATTCCAATCGCTGAAACCATGGGCAATCGGATGAATAGCACGGGTGAAACCACGCTCGCGTCTGCCAGAATATAGGCTTTGGACAGCGACCACTGTGCCCCAAAAGACGTTGCGCCCATAGCAGTTAACCATAAAAGTTCTGTTGGTGTTGGTGTCACCCAATCCGGTAATGCAAGTGGCAGGGAAAAAGGTAACTGAAATACAAAACTCAAAAATACGATGGAAAGGGTCATGTCGGTCCTGGATAGTTTCCGTAATAAAATGTCACTTAAGCCGAAACAGGCAGCTGCACCCAGCGCCACGAGCATGCCTAGGTTCACCTCTTGAAATCCGGGCCTGAGCACAACCAGCACACCAGCAAATCCGAATACTACTGCTATCCAGCGATGTGGGCCGACCCGCTCTTTTAAAATTATCAGAGCGAACAGTATGGCGAAAATTGGCAAAGTAAAATGAAGAGTTAGCGAGTCAGTCAACGAAATCATCGTTACCGAAAGGAAGGACAGTGTTGTGCCCGCATTACCAACAAAATTACGAAAGACATTTAGCTTGATCTGGTGTGTTCGAAGATTTATCCATCCACCTCGGATAACAAATGGCGCTAAAATTAAAATACCAACAATGTGGCGGAAGCACGTCTGTTCGTAGGGGTTAATACTCTCTGAAATATGGCGCACCAGTCCAAAGGCAATCGAGAAAAACAATGCGGCCAGCGCCATCCAAAGAATTCCTCGTATGGAAGACTGGGCATGTAAGGGTTCGGTGGGTTCAGTATTTTTGCTCATTCGGCAAAGTGTGGAACGGGACGTTGAACATTGCAAACATTGTATCGCAGAATCCCTGGTGGCTGGTTTAATCTGTTGAGATTGGTTAGTCTTCGAATAAATCGAATTGGAATAACTTGTCATGAAAAAAGATCTTTCCCACGTTCGCACCGATCAAATCGGCAGCCTTTTACGGCCTTCATCATTGATAAGCGCATTTTCCAGCTTTGGTAGAGGTGAAATCGATAAAAGAGATTTAGAGCTTGCACAAGATAAAGCTATTCGCGAGCTGGTTATGCGGCAAGAGCAGGCCGGATTGGAGATTATCACGGACGGAGAGTATCGGCGTCTCAATTGGCAGGTTAGTTTCTCTCGTGTTGAGGGCTGGGACTTGTCGGAAATTTCCTGGAAGGGTTTCATTCAAAACCCTTCATTGATTATGGAAGGAGAAAGGCCGCTTTCCCGGGGTGCCGATGCAGTGGAATCCTTTAAAATCCCGGCAGATGGTAGGCTCTGTTTATCGGAGAATTTTTTACTGAAGGAATACTCATTCTTGGCGACGGTGGCAAGATCCCCCGGCAAGGCCATGTTAATGGGACCCGATCGGATTTGCCAGATGTGTGACATACCTGGGTCAGCACCTTTCTACAGTTCGGCGGACGAATTTCTTAATGACGTTGTGGCTGTGGAGCAAGAGATTGTTGGGCAATTGATAGAGGAAGGATGCCCGTACGTTCAACTCGATGAGCCAAGCTATACAGGATATGTCGATGCAGAGACACTTGGGCGGATTGCCGGGCGTGGTGAAGATCCGATGGCTAACCTAAACCGAGCGATTGATGCATCGAATGCGGTGATTGAACCCTATGCAGGCGAGGCCGTGTTTGGTTTGCACATTTGCCGAGGGAACCGTGCGAGCATGTGGCACCGGGAAGGTACATATGACGGAATTGCGGAGGTCTTATTCAATCGCCTAAAATTCGATAGGCTGTTATTGGAATATGATACCGAGCGTGCAGGTGGGTTTGAACCGCTTCGATTTGTGCCTAAAGAGACCCGGGTTGTCCTTGGCTTAGTCACAACTAAACAAGGAGCCTTAGAAACAGTCGACGGATTGCTGCGTCGCATTGAAAATGCGAGTCATTATATAGATGGAGACCAACTGGCTATTAGTCCTCAATGTGGTTTTGCTTCTGGTATCAGTGGCAATGTCCTTGCTGAGTCGGATCAATGGAGAAAATTCGAGATTATCAATGAAACTGCACAACGGGCGTGGGGTTGATATCCAATTCCATTAACCTGGAATGCAATAATCTGAGCCATGTTGAATTCAAGAAACAACGACTATTTAAGGCAGGCACTTTAACGTATTTTGAAAGGAGTCTGCGGCTAACTTTGATCCCACTCTACCCGATCTGCTTCAGGTGTCTCGGGGTCGTAGTACCACTTCAGCCCAAGTTCTTCCTCGCTGAGGATATTTGTTTTGAAGCTTCGCCAGGCTTGGATCTCGAAATAGTCGAGTGCTCCCTCATGCGCGTGCAATCGATGCGGTACACCTGGCGGAAAATAAACAAGCGTGCCCGGTTCGAGTTCCTGTGACGTGTCGCCGACTTCGACTATTCCACGGCCCTTAAAAGTCATATAACAGTGAGAGGCGCCGTCTGGATTGGCGTCCGTGCCTACGTGCTGATGGTAGGGTGACGAACCGCCTTCATGATAATGCATTTCACCTGCCTGAATAGCATTGGTCGGTGTGAGCCTGCTGCCATCCAGTAATCTGACGGTTGATTCGGCACAGAAACGGCGTACGCGACCGCCACTGGCATCACTAAGAACACGGAGTTTTTTCCGATCGAATGAATATCCAGGTCCCCCGGATAACCCTTCTTCAATAGCATCGGGAGGTGCAGGTGTAACCATGTGCAGTAACTCTAAATCTGAGCCAGAAACTTCAAATTTTGCTGTTTCCCCTGGTGCGAGTAGAACGCCTGCACCTTCTTCGGCTGGGTGTGTCTCGCCGTTGTAACTGATGAAGCCTTCTGTCGATGTTTCCATAATGTAAAGAAGGTGATACTCGTTGACCGCTTCCGGCTCAAAGGTACGGCCTTTTGAAATGGTTCTCCGGTAGACGTTGAGCGTCTTTGATTCACATAAACTCTCACTGCAAAGTACCCTTTCCAGGCCAGAGTCAACCGTCTTCGCTTCGGCGGTGTTTGAGTTAATGATTGAAACGTCGTCAATTGTTGGCATGTGCCCCTCCGTTATGTTACACAACTAATGCGATGATCGGTGTAACCTCGTTCATGCGCCTGCAGGCAACGGTAATATGCCTGAGGTGAAGCCCGTTCTAACTTTAAAACGCTGAATTTATAGTAAGAGGCCATATTTATTTAAACAAGATTTTTCTGATATACCGGGAAACAAACTCTAAAGGTTTGGTTGCCTTAACCTAAGTCTTTTTGATTTCGTACAAAGAAGAAAATGACTAATATTGCCAGAACGATAAAACTGATAGAAACGGGGCTTGCAAATAAAAACCAGGGATCGGACCCAGTAACGGCAAAGGCTTGCCGCATGGTTTCCTCTAAGTTATTGGCCAGGATATATGCAATTACAAATGGTAAAGGAGACATACTGAATTTGCGCATTAGATAACCCAGCAACCCAAAAAATAATGTCACATAAACGGCGAACATGTTTGTCTGTTGGGCGTAAATGGCAGTCAAAGTAAGTAAAAGTACAATTGGTAATAACTTCTGTTTGGGGATTTTGATCATTATACCCATCCAACGCATAAATATACCGCCAAACGTCCAGTTTAGTATGTTGGCAAAAACCATCATCGTAAAAAGACCGAAAGCGATGACCATCT
>CAZXSC010000165.1:0-4839 GCA_964643045.1 uncultured Rhodospirillaceae bacterium | reverse complement strand
CAAAATCACAGCAGTTAGTTCTTATGGGGTGCGCCCATGGCTTTGCCGTTATGTTCATCACACTTGGAACACTGACAGTTACCGAAGTCGCCAATATTGCTAACGGAACCATAATATTTGCTGTTTTGACTGCACTCTGTGTAGTTACCCGTGTAAGGACTAAAAACGATACCACAGCAGCCTAATGAAAAATGTTGAATTTGTAGTCGACGCCATAATTTTATACATTGCCATTTTAGGTTTGTGCTAAAACCTTAAACAAGCAATCATTCTGCCGGCGCAGCTCCCGCTATTGTGCTCCCAACTACAGTTGGCGGGAGTATCAGATGGTTACTCTGAGTAACGTTCGATACAAAAGTTTATAATTTGTAAATAACAGGTGACAAGTTTGGAACGCATTTTATTTAAGAAGATTGAATTATGGATAGTCCTGCTATTGGTAATATTTTTCTCTATTAGTACTTTAATGTTCGGTTGGGCTGTTCAGTACGTGGCCAAGGGTGGAAGCGGAAGTAGCCAAATCGGCAAATTATTAATTAAGATTGCAGAGTTTCCGACACCCCTGATTAGAATAATTAATGATTATTCTCGGTCTATAGAACCGCAGCGTTTTAAATTTTCAGAATTTTCTCAATTAAAGAAATATGATACTTCATTTAAAGAAGATGGAGTGTTGCTTGTGTCTGGTTGGAATCCTGATATAGGTCACGCAATCGTTTATCTTTACGATTTAAAGGCGGAGAAGATTCTGCATCGATGGATTCCTCCTGTTTCCGATATATTGAATGCTACCTCATATAAAGGAGGTGACAATGATAGATGGGATTACAAAGCTCAGCATCCTTATTTGCTTGACGATGGAGCGATATTATTTACCTCCGGCCAAGGGCCTTTAGTGAAATTAGATGCATGTAGCAAATTAATCTGGGCAAGCGATCACCATTTTCACCATTCTATTGAGAGAGCTGCCGATGGAAATTTTTTTATTCCATCGGTGTTGGCCTCCCCAACGGATTTCTTCAACAACTCCCACCCAGATATTAAATCGGTAACCAAAGGGAATTATTCTATCGGTCCACTTAGAGATGACGCATTTTCTATTGTCTCTCCTGACGGGATTATTCTTAAAGAATTTTCCATAACAAAGATACTCGAAGATAATGGATATACTGGACTCCTTTATGGGAAAGGCCCCCATCAAATTGATCTTATACATCTCAACGACGCGGAGCCAATAATGGCTAATGATCAGTTTGTTCGTAAAGGAGACGTAGTTCTAAGCGCGCGCAACCTATCAACGGTTTTTCTTTTTCGGCCTTCGACTGGTACGATAATTTGGCTTAAAACTGGCCCTTGGACCATGCAGCATGATGTAGATTACCATGGAAACGGTATTTTCACTATTTTTGGAAATAACTTCGTTGAACAAGGGGGTGAAATGCCCCAAGGCACCGCTATCTATAAATATGACCAAGGTAAAGACAAGATATCTGTTCTTTTGGAATTAAAAAAACACAACATATCTGCTCCAGTGGCTGGACTCCATAGAGTCTTAAAAAATGGCGATGTTTTCGTTGAACACCCGAACATCAAACTTCACCGGGTTAGCAAAGAAAAAAAGCGCTGGTCATTCGTGAACTCGATTGGAGAAGGGGAAGTTGGCGCTCTTAACTGGAGCCGTTATTTTGCAAGTGACGAATTAGACCTGACATGGATTGACATCAAACAGTGTGGTTCACAAAAATGAATAAAGGTCTTTTGATGAAATTTTTGTACTTAACTTTTTTTTCTGCTGCCTTTGCCCATGTGAGCCCTGCTGAAGCTTACATTGGTCCAGGAGTAGGAATCGGTACTTTAGGCATAATTATTGGCATCATCGGATCATTATTGCTAGCTATCTTTGCCGTCGTTTTTTTTCCGATCAGGCGGCTAATCAGAAAAATCAAATCGCAAAAAGACATTCCCGCGAAGAAAGATAATCAAGAGAAATGATTTGGTTATTTACTGCTGTATCTCTAATAGCATCTCTAGAATTCTTTTTTAAGCTGCCGATTAGTGCGGAGATTGGCAAGGCAACCCAAAGCGCCAAAAAGGCGCTTAAAATTATTCTTGCTAGTGGGATTTCCGATCATTCAAAGGAAAAAATTGTGCTTGAGTGTGCATTAAGAATTTTTATTGGTTCTTCAAAAGCTTTATGTTTATTATTTCTTGCTTTAATGCCTACTTACTTATTACTATTTTTTTCACACTCAGCCTTTATGCTAATGATGACGTTACCGGGAATTGGTTTTTCTTTTTTTGTTTCAATTAGTTATATTGTCGTCAGGAGGCGTGTAATTGGCCGATTATAGCGTGGGCTCAAAACTTCTGCACCATCTGGCTTTAAGTATTCCAGCTATTACCGAAGCCTCGTTTGATATTGAATGGCTTTCCTTTGGCGGTCATGCACCAGAAAGCCAGAATGGTGAGCATATTTTCGTTTCAGGACTTGCAAGAGCAGGGACAACTATCCTGATGGAATCTCTATACAGCTCAAATGCCTTCTCCTCATTGACATACGCAGACATGCCCTTTGTTTTGGCGCCAAACCTTGGCGCCAAAATTCGAAATTTCTCGCCAGCCGATGTAGCCAACATGGAGCGGGCTCACGGGGACGGTGTTTTGATCAACGTAAATAGCCCAGAAGCATTGGAAGAAGTATTTTGGCGTGTATTCTCAAATCAGAAATACATCAAGCATGATAAACTAATAAACACGCCCGTTTCAAACCGTTTGATCAAACTCTTCCGCCGCTACGTTTCCCTGATACTTTTAAAACATGGCAAGAAGCGTTACCTTTCAAAAAATAATAATAATATTCTGCGATTCTCCGCATTGCTCAAGGCATTTCCTCGGGCAAAAATTATCGTACCGTTCCGTAATCCAGCGTCCCAAGCAATTTCCCTTTACCGTCAGCATCAGTCCTTTATAGGCCAGCAAAAAAACGATGCCTTTATGGTGAAGTATATGACATGGCTAGCTCATCATGAATTCGGCTTAACACACAAACCGTTTTTTTTTAGGAACTGTAAATCACGTCATAATGACCCAGATAGTTTTGACTACTGGTTAAGAAGTTGGCTCTGCGTTTATCAGCATGTTTTGAGCCTAAAATTAACTCTAAAAAATCAGATTGTACTATTTGACTATGACCTTTTTTGCAAAGATCCTCTCGAATACTTTCGGCAACTGAGCAAGGTGATTAATTTAGAAGGAAAAAATCGAAAAACGATTACCCCCCCCCGCCATGCCGACGCAAACTTCAAAGACACAACATTGCTTGCAGAGGCTTTGAATTGTCACGACAAACTCAAAAAAGCAGCTATATTTTAGACATACCCCTAAGATAAACATATAAGTTTAAATCCCAAATTAGCTCCTAAAATTAGAGTAGCCCTTGAGTCGAAATTGCTAGGTTATTAATTTTAATGGTCGGGGAGAGAAGGTTTGAACCTCCGGCCCTCCCTGGTCCCAAACGCTCTAAATCGATAAATTACTGGGGCTATCTAACTCCTTGATTACCCACAAAAACGCTGGAATATCAAGATTCTACGACGATATATGAATCCAAATCAAGCTAAGTTTGTCAACACGAAGCAACACCTTGCAACGTTTAAATGGCAATGTAACAAGGGGGCCTGATTTTTTTAATACAGGCTTCTAGTGCGGAACTAGGGCGCCACAGCTACTTTCTATGGGTTGCTTTCGGGGAACATGGGGGCCACAGCTATTCGGAATTTTTTTTGGGATGTTTGCGCTTACGGCTGTAAGCTTTCGAGTTGGGTTCGACCCTATGGCCGAGGGCGAGGCGTAGTCGCCACGTTCTGTAGTTATTATGTAAATTTAAGCTATTTATAGGTGTGGGATTCATCGTATCTATCGGTTTTTTGGCGTTACATATGCGGCAAAAATCGTACATCCTTCGCAAACAAATGACTGATCAACGACGGGATCTAGTTGGTTGGCTTCAAGAAACACTTGTCACCGATAGCGGGTTTCGGGCTTTTCAGCTCCGCATTGATAGGGAATACGACGCGTTTTATGAAGACGAGAAATATTGGGCAAATTTACTGGGCGTCAGGGTAGTTCATAGCCTACTTAATGAATTGCTTGAACATTTTGACGAGCAAATCTCGGAGGATGAATGGCTCAATTTGAAGTGGAATATGGGCCATGCTTCTGCACGTCCCCATGTCCAAGCAGCTTACCTTTGGGTAAAAGAGGGCTACTCAAAACAAAAGGCTATTGGGAAGCATTAGATACGAGTGGAGTGAACCGAACAGAGGAAGATTTGGCACGTTAACGCCCTTACTTCCAATTAAATTTCAGATCATGTAATGTCCTCTTGAGTTAATCGAAAGGGTTAATATGAAGCGTAAAATCGAATTACTCGAAATTCTTGCTGAAGGCTGCCGAGTGCACCCAGCATACCGAGCGCGTCGCGCAGCAACGAAAAAATGCAAACCCTGCGTCGTTGTCTGGGAAGCACGTTGTGAATTAAAGGTGCGCGATGCGTTACAGATCGATGAAACTGTTCAGGCTATAATTGAAAGAAGATGAGTTATATGTATTTTAGTGACGGCCTTATATGAATTGATTTATATCAACAAACCTAACCCTCCCCCATGGTAGACTATGATCACTGGACCTGTTTAGTTTTTCAGTTCACTAAAGTAGGTTCGGTACCAAACCTCGTAAAGAGGAGAAGATCAATGCAAATAGGGGGCTGGTAGCTCCGCCACGCGAATAGATCGTTAATGAGAGTAATGCAGCGTTTGCTTCGGACTTTCACCGAAACTG
>CAZXSC010000164.1:0-4899 GCA_964643045.1 uncultured Rhodospirillaceae bacterium | reverse complement strand
CATTCTCTGGGTCTGCAAAAAACTTTATAGCTCGAGCCACATCTTCGGGTTCACCTAATCTGCCTACTGGAATTCGGGCAGCAGCAGCCCCTTGCTCAGGCCCATCTTTTTCTACCAAGTCCCAAAAATTTTTGGTTAGAATCGGACCAGGGCAAATTGAATTTACAGTTATCCCATAAGGGGCCAGTTCCAGAGCCCAAGTTCGGGCCATACCTATGATGCCAGCTTTACTATAGGAATAAGCTGAGCGCGTCTCCAAACCTAGTGAAGCTCTTGATGAATTAAAAATTATCCGTCCAAATTTCTCATTCTTCATGCCACCAACAAAACTTTGAATAAAAGTGAGTGCCGCGCTTGCGTGAAGACTGGTTAGTGTGGAGAGATCTTCAACGGCCATATCTTCGATTAAATTCGGTAATATCATTCCAGCATTATGGATAAAATGGGTAACATTCTCTCTTTCGCAGATCTGATCGGCTAATACTTTAGTGTTCTTTAAATCCAATAAATCCTGCTCGATAGCTTCAAATTTATCATCCCTCCAATTGGGTGTATGCAAACCGACAGAAATTACTTTATAATTGTTTTTGAGCAAGACCTTCGACGTAGCTTCTCCGATGCCAGACCCTCCCCCAGTAATTAAAGCTGTAAATTGCTTAGTCATATCAGTATCCTAAATATTGTATATATTTATATTAAGCAATCTATATGAACAGTTGGATATTGTGATGTGGCGCGTCACAATTTATGAGGTCTACTCTTTTTTGTTTTATTTTGAGTTCGCCTTCTTTTGTTTGCAGAGTATGCTTCATCCAACCATCAAAATTTTGCACCTGGTCTCTTCGGTGCTCAACATAATGAAAGGGCGTATATACCCTGTAGTCATTCGCCTTAACATCCATGGCATCGACAGTCGGCACTTGAAGGAGATGTTGGCAGCGACTTTTAGGCATTTGAGAATATGTCCTGTCATTGGCGTATCTGAGAACCCTTGTTTTCAGCAAAAGCTTATCTTCATAGAGAAGTGAAGTCGTCAGCTTTTCCTCGGTTTGCCCATAGTCCAATGGCATCCAGTAAATACCCTCATCCAAAAATAAATCCAGCCATTCATTATATCTACATTCATCAAGCAGCCTGCACTCATCGATGACAAATTGCATCAAGTCTTCTGCTTTTACACTCATAGGTTTGTCCCAACATCAGATTTCACAGTTTGCATGAAAGTTTTCCACGCCCGAAACTGATTCCGCATCTGCGCTTCCGTATGCCCAGAGTATTCTTCTACTGAAGAGTTGCCTTCAGGCTCAAAAAATTCACGTTGGAAATTCATCCACTTAATGCCATGGCATTTCAGTCCCTCTTGGGCTCTTTCATAAACTTCGGTATCATCATGCCCAACAATCGAAGTCGGCGAGTTGATCAACCTATTATACATGGCCGTTCTCTCTAGCAACATGTCAGGAGCACCTACGAGTCGAAAAATCCAAGACTCTACTAGTGTTCGATCAGCCGCTAAAGGCTTAAATACCCTAAGGGTTTGGATTGGTCCTTTAACCATGATGTTTGGAAAGTAAATAGTGTTGTGCCGGTTTTCATCCAATATGGATTTAGCACGTGTTTCACCGTATGCCTCCGTCATTAATTCAAAGTAACCAGATGCGTCTGTATAATCTGAATGTATTGAAAAATTAACCCCTGTATGACCATGCCCATTTTTCCATATTCGAATTCCCATATCCTTATAAAAATCGTAATTTTGGGCAAAGGGCACAATGCACTCGACTACCATAGGCGTAGGTCCGTCATATGGCTGCATTTCCTCCCACATGCGTTTCACCGTTCCCGCAGAAGAAAAATGAACTACCATGGGGTGAAAAGAATCAGTTTGATTATCGACGAGCATTTTCCAATTACAATTATTTATATAACGAAGCGGATTCCCAACTATTTCAAGGCGGCCCTCTGGGGACCGATCAACCATATTGTCTATACTGCTCAACGCATCACCAAAATAATCTTCAAATGAAACACCATTCTCACTGAGCCTGGCAAAGACAAATTCTTTATGAACATGAACGTTTTTTAAAGCAGAAAGCCCTTTTTTTGCACATGATTTATCCAAGTTAGCTGGTTTATATTCGTCCTTAACAGGAATTCCTAGTAATGAGCCATCAGTCCGGTATGTCCAAGCATGATAGGGGCACACAAACGATTTCCCGGTATTGCCATGAGTCTCGATGACCAACTCTACCCCTCTATGGGAACACCTATTTTCTAAAACTTTTATCGTATTGTCACTGTGTCTAACCATTATGACGGGCTGGTCACTAATGGTAGTGGTAAAAAAATCACCCTTCTTGGGTATTTGACTTGTATGACCAACATAGACCCAAGTGTTCCTGAACAAGTGCTGGATTTCCAATTCGAATACACTCTGATCAATATAGACATCGCGGTGCACCTCATCGTCGGTGACCAAATCCAATACTGAAGAAGGGCTCTCTAAATAGGACATAGCTCTCACCTCACTGTACTTACATATCGGAACTGTAAGCTACCTGATTATTTTTTTCTGGGCAAGTTCCCGAACAAATACACAATTGGCAGTAAAACTTGCTCCGAAAATCTTTTATCCATAATGCTAATTATGTTTGAAATAATTTTGCATTGATTCAGATCAACTAAGCGAAAACAAAGGACACAAAAAATCCAAACGACGCCTGACAATAGTTCTATGCAGGAACAGCAGGTAAGGATAATATTTGAAATTCGAGACATTTTCCTACCCAACTGTAAAATCAAAAGTGGGCTTAACGAAGAAATTACTTTTTATAGTATTATACATATCGCATTAAATACTTTAGTCTGATAAGAATTATCTGAAATTCTATTTGCTGGAGTTAAATATGCCTGCTGCAAAAGAAGTCATCCACCTGGTCGGAAGTATCCCGCTTCAAAACACAGAGAATGTATTACGCACAGTTTCGGGTTCGCTAGGAAACCACCTATGCCGCATACCTGACGGTGAAACAGGAAAACGCTTGGGTTGGATAAAGTTCCTGCAAGACTACCTTAATAACCAACATCCTGATATGGAAACTGATACTGAGACACCTCTCTTGCAATGGCGGCAGTGGGATGGAGAATTACTTCGTGAAGTGCCCATGGCAAAATTTAAAGATGGCGTCGACCCAAACTCAGTGTCCTTTAATACTGGCTACGCAGAGGATGCAATAAAATCATTTTCGACCTTTGATCAACTGCAATCGGAAGGTATCATTGCATCAAATACAAAATTTCAGATATGTATACCAACACCGCTAGCACCGGCATACAACTTCGTGGCGCCTCAAGTACAAGATGATTTTATCCCCGTCTACACTAAACACATTATTGGTGAAATTACTAAGATATCTGACGCATTGCCCAATGAACGTATTTCAATACAATGGGACGTTTGCCAAGAAGTGCTAATGTGGGAAAACTACTACGACTATGAACGGCCCAGCTATAAAGAGGA
This sequence comes from uncultured Rhodospirillaceae bacterium, assembly GCA_964643045.1. Classification (GTDB taxonomy): domain Bacteria; phylum Pseudomonadota; class Alphaproteobacteria; order Rhodospirillales; family UBA2165; genus TMED23. Next base: position 1,379 of record CAZXSC010000164.1, on the reverse strand, counting down.
AATTTTTTCTGTCTTAGGCGCCATCGGGGATGGTGTGCCGGAACCAGTGGAACTTGGATATCACCTCTGCTACGGTAGCCCCAGAGATGAACACTTAATCCAGCCAAAAGATACAGCAAACATGGTCGAAATGACTCTCGGGATCTCGAGCTCCGTTAAGCGTTCCATCCAATTTTTTCACCTGCCAGTCCCCAAAGACCGTGATGATGACACATACTTTGAACCCCTAAGAAACTTGAGTTTGTCCAAAGGCACGGACTTATATCTAGGGCTCGTGCACTTCGAAGACCAAGAAGGTGACGTACGTCGGCTAAACACCGCTCGAAAATTTATCAAAGTTGATGGCGTTGGTTCAGAATGTGGTTGGGGAAGAGGTGATCCAGAACGTGTGCCCGGGCTATTAGAGTCTCACGTTCATGCTATAAATGCTTTTCGATAATCGAATGGTTTCATACTGATGCCGGTTCAAATCACACAACTCGTATCAACCACAGTGCCCTTGAAAAATGATTGACGATAGTCGGATTACGCTAATCTCCTAAAAGGGATTATCTTCCATGAATGTGCCAAGATCAATAACCCTCCGAGTGTCGCGGGGACATGATATTCAAACGGCGTAAGAAGACTAAGAAATGCAATCACAAGTCTAATAACAATCGCGATGGGCGATATCTTTTCCCTGTCAAAAGCACTTAAGGCCGAACTGATCAGATAAATTGCCAAAGTGAGTCGAAAAACAATAGAAATCAAGGTCAGTACATCAAAATTTTCGACCAATAATATTGTGGGGTAATATGCAAAAGCGAACGGTATTATAAATTTTGCTATCCCTATTCGTAGCGCCATAAATGCTGTAGTAATAGGATTTGCTCCTGCTATAGGTGCCGCCACGTAAGCGGCAATTGCCACGGGAGGCGTTAACGAGGATGCTACACCGTAATAAAAAACAAATAGGTGAACAACCAATGAACTCAAACCCAAAAGCTTGATGGCAGGCCCCATAATCAAAACAATGATTAAGTAAGCAGGCAATGTCGGCATTCCCATACCCAAGATAAGTGCACCTGTCATGGCAACCAGAAGTGACAAAAATAGTTCTTGTTCTCCAAGATTTTCCACTAGCCCTGCAAACTTTAAACCAAGACCAGTGGTATCCATCACGCCAACTACGACCTCGATTGCAGCAACGGAGATCATAAGTTCCGCCGCATTAGTTCCGCCTGACACTAAGCCACGCAGAAGACGGCGGGGATCTTGCCTAACCCTCGGGTTAATAAAACTACAAATCAATAAAACAATTAAAGCGAAGAAACCTGCCATCGCCGGAGAAAAACCAGCGACGAGGGCAATGATTACTGAAAGAATTGGCGCAACAAACA
>CAZXSC010000163.1:0-4951 GCA_964643045.1 uncultured Rhodospirillaceae bacterium | reverse complement strand
ATTTATCCGTCCATCCGTTCTCCACAAGCGCCAACGATAACCCAGAACTTATCGTTTACGATAACAAAGAAGGTAACCCACCAGCCAAGACAGATGTTTGGCATACTGATGAAACTTTCAGGGCCTGCCCCCCTATGGGTACCATGCTTTATTGTAAAATAATCCCAAAATATGGAGGAGATACAAATTTTGCCAGTATGACGGGGATCTTCGACAGCCTGTCTGATCGCTTACAAAACTTCCTATCGGGACTCGAGGCCGTTCACAATTTAGGGCCTTTTAAGGATCTATTCCCAGATACGGCTGAGGGACGCAAAAAACAATTTCAGGCTCAGGAGAAATTTCAACCTGTAACCCACCCAATTATCCGCGTGCATTCGGTAAGTGGAAAAAAAATACTATTCGTAAATCCACAATTTACGACACACATTAAGGGTATGGCCGAAGACGAAAGTCATTCGATCCTCAATATGCTGTTCGCAAAAACCCTTTCCCACGAGTATCACTATCGCCATAAATGGAAGGAAAATATGCTGGTTTTCTGGGATAATCAATCAGTTCAGCACTCTGCATTACACGATTATTATCCCCAACAGCGAATGATGCAGCGGGTAACCATAAATAATGGAATTCTGCCAATACCTGATGCCCCACCTCCGGACCCCGCAACATTACGAAAATACTTAATGCCTCCCATGATGGATTTCTCCAAAACCCGGCAAAAAAGGCTGCATGACTAATTTTTGAATACAATAATAAAAGGACAGGCACTTGTTAAGAAACATACATTCATGGTACCCATATGCCACAAATATGATACAACTGTGAGTTGTCGAATATTATATGGTAATTGAATAAATAAACCTTACTGAAGTAAAATTTGAGTTAAACACCTAAGGGAGAATATTATGAAATACAAATTACTTGGAACTTTGGTAGCCTCCGCGGCTATTGCCTGCTTTTCGATCGCAAGTGCGGGCACATTGGATGACGTCAAAAAACGTGGTCATCTTAAATGCGCTATAAATACCGGATTGCCTGGATTTGCTTACACAGACGATAAAGGTAATTGGACAGGGTTCGACGTTGCTTACTGCCGCGCGCTCGCTGCTGCAGTCCTTGGCGATCCAAATAAGGTGAAATATAAGAATACGACTGGTAAAACACGTTTTCCTACACTCGCATCAGGCGAAGTCGACGTATTGTCACGTAACACAACGTGGACACTGTCTCGCGATGTGGACTTGGGATTTACCTTTCTTGGGGTCAGTTATTATGATGGACAAGGGTTCATTGGTCGGAAGTCACTCGGCGTGAAAAGTGCAAAAAAACTGGATGGGGCTTCTGTTTGCATCCAAACGGGTACAACAACTGAGTTAAATCTTGCTGACTTTTTTCGTTCAAATAACATCAAATATGAACCCGTACCAATTGAAACAAATGCTGAAGCACGGGCCGGATATCTTGCAGAACGTTGTGATGTTTACACCACAGACGCATCCGGTTTGGCCGCAACTAAGAGTACGTTTAAAGATGCTAGCAAGCACATGGTCTTTCCCGAAATCATTTCCAAAGAACCTTTAGGACCGTTGGTACGACAAGGTGATGACCAATGGGCAGATATAGGGCGTTGGGTTCTTAATGCTTTAATTATCGGCGAAGAACTAGGCATCACGAAAGCAAACGTAGCCGCGAAGGCTAATGGTACAAAAAACCCGGAAATCAACCGGTTATTAGGCACGGAGGGTTCGATAGGGAAAATGTTAGGACTCGATCCCAAATGGGCCGTTCGCGCAATTTCAGCTCATGGCAACTATGCTGAAATCTTCGAAACATTTATCGGCAAAAACACTCCATTAGGTTTGGCAAGAGGACAAAACGCTCTTTATAACAAAGGTGGAATTCTTTACGCTCCGCCAGTTCGCTAAACCACAACGAATTTGTCCCGTTTGGCGCTCTCTAGCGTCAGGCGGGGCCTTTCTATCATTACTTTTGTTCAGGGGTTGAGACTTGGCCCAAAACGGAAAGCAGACGAAAAGTGAAGGGTTCCGTTTAGCTCAACTTTGGACTGATGAACGTTCGCGCGCACTCATTTTCCAATTTGCCTTGATCCTAGCACTTGTAATATTTATCACATTCATAGTTTCAAACACCATTCAAAACTTGAAAACTGCTGGGCTGGCGTCAGGATATGGTTTCATATTTGATACAGCTTCATTTGATATCAACCAACGGTTGATTGAATACTCTTCTACGTCAACTTATGGTAGAGCCATTATTGTCGGAGGACTGAACACTATCTTAGTGGCTGTTTTAGGTATTTTTGCATCTACAATAATTGGGTTTTCAGCGGGAATTTTGCGATTATCCAATAACTTTTTAATTAGTCGCCTCGTTACTGTCTATATTGAATTTATTCGTAATGTCCCGGTTCTTTTGCAAATTATTTTCTGGTGGGTGATTTTACTAGCTCTACCTAAAGTCCGTCAAAGTTTGTCAATAGGCGATTCCATTTTTCTAAATAATCGTGGCGTGAGACTGCCATCCCCAATATTTGAAGATGGTTCACTTTGGATATTAGCAGCCTTTATTCTTGGATTAATTCTAACTGTTTGTGTTAGGAAATGGTCCGTTAATCGACAAGCAGAAACAGGCCAAACTCTGCCATTAGGTATTATTACCATAGTTTTAGTCGTCATTTTACCTATGGTAATTTATTTTGTTATTGGTCAGCCAATAGAGTTTGAGATACCGGTCCGCGGCAAATTCAATTTAAAGGGGGGCGTTAACGTCACTCCGGAATTTGTTGCTCTTTGGCTAGCCTTATCTACATATACCGGTGCCTTTATTTCTGAAATCGTACGATCTGGTATTTTATCTGTCTCCAAAGGCCAGAAAGAAGCAGCCCGTGCACTTGGCCTAAAGGCAAATCTGACGATGAGAAAAATAGTCCTACCACAGGCGCTAAGAGTTATTATTCCACCACTAACAAGTCAGTACCTCAACCTCACAAAAAATTCATCACTAGCTGTAGCAATCGGTTATCAGGATATTGTGTCCATAGGTGATACAGTATTGAATCAAAGCGGCCAGGCTTTGGAGGTCATCTCAATTTTTATGGCGTTCTATCTAACTCTTAGCCTAGGGACGTCTGCTTTTATGAACTGGTACAACAAAAAAATTGAACTGGTCCAACGATAATGAACACAACAAAGATCAATCATTCAAACACATGGGAAAGCCGACCCCCTCCCGCTAACACAGTTGGTATTGTTGGATGGGTTCACACCAATTTATTAGGTGGGGCGGTAAACACTTGCCTAACATTTATTTCGTTCTATTTATTGTGGCTGATAATCCCTCCATTATTAGATTGGACTTTTTTCAGTGCTGATTTTACTGGCACCATTGGCCGAGAATGTACGACAGAAGGAGCATGTTGGGCGTGGCTAGACCAGCGCATAGCGCAGTTCCTTTATGGCTTTTATCCCCCTGAATCTTATTGGAGAGTTAATCTTACTATTTTACTCCTCTTTCCAGCTTTGGCGTATGTTCTTTTTGAAAATTTACCCTTTACCAGATACGGACGCTGGTTTTCCCTAGCCTACCCCTTCATAGCAACTTTTTTATTGATCGGTGGCATAGGTCTTGATGGCATTACCACCGATAAATTTGGTGGGTTTATGCTTAATCTCGTGGCGGGTCTTTCAGGAATTATTTTATCTCTTCCTATTGGCATTTTGCTAGCACTTGGTCGCCGTTCACGACTACCAGCCGTTAGAATATTATCAGTAACATTTATCGAATTTATTCGGGGAGTACCCTTAATTACTTTGCTGTTTGTTGCCGTAATCATTCTTCAATTATTCCTTCCTCCAGACGTCTCTCTCGACCAACTGGTGCGAGTTATGATAATGATTACCCTATTTGCCTCAGCATACATGGCTGAAGTGATCAGGGGAGGCCTACAAGGCATACCTAATGGTCAATATGAAGCCGCTCAGGCCATGGGCCTCGGTTATTGGCGGGCGATGCGTTTGATCATTCTTCCACAGGCACTAAAGATTTCGATCCCTGGAATTGTAAACACTTTTATCGGATTGTTTAAAGACACAACGCTAGTCATTATCATTGGACTTTTTGATATACTTGGGCAAGCTCGTGTTTTGCAAACCAATCCAGATTGGATGGGGAAAGTAGATCATGAAACATATCTGCTAGCAGCAATATTTTTCTTCATTATCTGCTTTTCAATATCTCGATATTCTATAAACCTAGAAAAACGACTTGATACTGATCGTGATTAGGATATGAAAATGGCAAAATCTACGACAAAAAAACTGGAACCCAATGAAACCGTAATTGAAATAAATGGATTAAATAAATGGTTTGGCAGTTTTCACGTTTTAAAAGATATTGATCTTACCGTTTCCCAAGGTGAAAAGATTATAATTTGCGGCCCATCAGGTAGTGGAAAATCAACGCTTATCCGCTGCATAAACAGGCTTGAAGAGCATCAAGAAGGCCAAGTTATAGTCAACGGTACTGAATTAAGCCACGATCTTAAAGACATCGATGCTGTCAGAAGTGAGGTGGGTATGGTTTTTCAGTCATTTAACCTATTCCCACACCTTACCGCTCTTGACAATTGCACTCTCGCGCTGATTTGGGTGCGTAAAATGCCAAAAGACGGTGCCGAAGAACTGGCAATGGAGTATCTTGAGAGAGTAAAAATACCTGAACAGGCACATAAATTTCCGGGGCAGCTTTCAGGAGGTCAACAACAACGCGTCGCCATAGCCCGCTCGCTCTGCATGAACCCCAAGATCATGTTGTTTGATGAACCAACTTCAGCATTAGACCCAGAAATGATCAAGGAAGTACTGGATACCATGATTGAACTCGCCGAAACGGGTATGACAATGCTATGCGTAACTCATGAAATGGGTTT
>CAZXSC010000162.1:3424-5017 GCA_964643045.1 uncultured Rhodospirillaceae bacterium | reverse complement strand
CCCTGACCGTGTAAGGGATAAATGGATAAACTGTAGGAAAGGCCCATTGCCATGCTGAACGTTTCCAACCTCAGGAAGGGATTCGGTTCGGGCCGTAGGAGGCTCGAGGTTCTGAAGGGCATCGACATGGAGGTCCAGAAGGGCGAGTTGGTCAGCCTAATGGGACCCAGTGGCTGTGGGAAGAGCACACTCCTGAACATCATAGGAGGACTGCTGGAGGCGGACTCCGGTAACATTTCTCTTGACTCATTCAACTACGGGACCAAGTCACCCAGCAGGGTGGTGGACGTCAGGAGGAAGGGAGTCGGGTGGATCTTCCAGGACTTCCACCTGGTCGACCGGCTGAACGCTCTGGACAACGTGGCCTTCAGCCTGGAGCTTTCCGGGATACCCTCGGCAGAGGCCGAGGAGAGGGCAAAGTCAGCCTTGGAGAGAGTGGGTCTCGGGGACAGGATGGACTTCATCCCGGACCAGCTCTCAGGAGGCCAGCAGCAGAGGGTCGCAGTTGCTAGGGCCATCTCCGGATCAAGGCCACTTATACTCGCGGACGAGCCCACGGGGAACTTGGATGTTAAGAGCGGCCAAGAGGTGATCAAGCTCTTCCAGGACCTCTGCGCGGAGGACGGGTTGTCGGTCCTGATGGTGACCCACGACCCCCTTCTGGCGTCGATGGCAGACAGGATGCTGCTGCTGAAGGACGGTTTGACCGCAGCCTCGGACATCCGATCCGCATGGGGAATAGAGGAGGGGTGAGATGAACATCGAATCACTGGTCACAAAGGTACTTCCCACGATGCTGTGGGCATGGATTTCCCTTGCGTTCTTCATAGTATTCATTATTGGCTCAAGGAGGGGCTTCGGCCGATTTTACTCTCTAATCAGACCCATCATCGAGCCTTCCAAGGGGCAGAAGAAGACCAAGAAGGAGTTCTCCATAGGGGACATGTACCAGGATTGGTACAGGTCATTTCGGACACGTTGGCTGTCAGCGCCAAACAACATCTCAATGGCGGTGAAGAGCGCGTGGAGGGGGCGCGAGAGGGGTCTCGCAATCTTCGCGGGGGTATTCCTCTCGTCATTGGTGATCACGACTGTCCTTGCCTATGCAGTAGGGTTGAATCAGGCATTCTTCGCCTTCAGCCTAGATGGCAATGAGTTCGATGCGAAGGTAGACTTCCAATACGATCCAGATGCCGATTGGAAGGGGAGGACGAACGACTCGGCATTGTGGGAGTCTCTTTGCGTTGAGATAGTGGAGATGGAGGAATTCGAAGACTGCGGACTGGTCTTCGGCAGGCAGGGAATCAGGGTCTCAGGATTCTTCGACTCGGGATTCACCACGCCCCAGCCACTCAACGTGCAAAGCGTCACCGGAGGGTCCTCGGGATGGGATAACGTAAGCTGGGAATTCCCCGAGGCCAATGAGAATGGGCCCCCGATAAACGGTCACAGGATAATTCGATTCTACGGAGACGGCGTATGGGACGGCGAGCTGGGTGAGAGGCACGCTAAGTCGGTGATCTACGGGGCCTGGCCGAGCTCGGCTGCAGACGCCGAAGCAAACAGGTCGGTAGTTCTGCCATCCAAGATAGC
>CAZXSC010000162.1:0-3324 GCA_964643045.1 uncultured Rhodospirillaceae bacterium | reverse complement strand
TACCTCGGAGTAGCGCTGGACAGGACGCAGATTCCAACATCCTCGACGGCAGCGGCCACCAGTTGGCTTGGGGACATCAGGGAGGATCTGGAGAGCGTGAGGACGGATGTCAAAACCCTCGACCCGGCGACGGGAGAGCCGACGGGCGATACTGAGTCGGTCCTCCTACCAAGGGAGTTCGTCATTGGAGGGGGTGCGGGAGCGGTCGCACTCTCGATCGAGTACAACGACATAGTCTCGGGGACGATAACATTCCTGAACATCTTCCTAGGGATAATCCAGGTATTCGACTACATCCTGGTGATCCCGATAGTGGCCCTCTCCTTCGTCGTACTCCTCTACGGGCTAGTCCTCTCTCTGGAGCAAAGGAGGAGGGAGGTTGCCATCCACCGGGTCATCGGTGGCACAGAAGCGACCCTCTCCAGGATGATGGTGCTAGAGATCTACGCCATCGGATCGATTGCATGGGCTCTCGGGTTCGCATTGGCCTCGGGTGCTGTGGAGATCGTCCTCAGAGCGGTGGGTTTCCTGAGATTCACCGACGAGGGGGACATCAGCGTGGATCCGGTGCTCAGCTTCGGTTCGACCTTCGCCGTAGCACTCCTGACACTCGGGAGCGCATACGTCTACGGGAAGAAGCGAACGAACGACTTCCTGAACATCGAGATTGACGAGGGAGTGAGGAAGGTGAGCAGGGTGAAGATACCCAACTACCTACTCCACTGGGTGGTTTTCGGATTGGGACTACTGTCATACGTGGAAAGCTGGATCCAATCCAACGGAGGTTTCCTAATATGGGGGAGCGGGGGCATAGTAAGCAATTTCATCCTAAACGCAATCCTACTGCTTCTCGGCCCATTCTTCCTATGGATAGGAGGGGCACTGGTCCTGTCCCGAATCGGGGCATCCGGACCCCAGATCCTCAATCGCCTAGTTGGATGGTCCCCCGCCATATCAGACATCAGGAGGGGGCTCAGTGGCTCCGGGTCCAGCCAATCGGTAAGCCGCCTGTCACTGATCATGATGCTAACGCTGTCCATAGTAACCCTTGCAGCGGTCCAGGGGCATACAGGAACGTTGGTTGACGAGAGGACCACGAGTGCCCAGAACGGGGCAGACATGCAGGTCCAATTCGACTCCGAGCTATCCGAGAGCGAGGCCATGAACCTGGTCATGCAGTCCATCCAGACCGTGAACGACGATGCGATCGCGGACATCGACTCCATGGCTTCCGTCAGCTATCTGTTCCCCGGAGTCCTGGACAGGGACAACGGAGGTGTGTACTCCGCATGGGTCCTCTTCGACGGGCACGAAGACACGCTGATCTGGGACGTGCAGGCCATCCCAGGGAGCAGCATCGGCAGGATGTCAGAAGATTGGATCCAGGGGGCATACACGGCTGGTGACGGTGCCAGGGTTGCCCTGGACAGACCGGCAACAGGGAGCGCCCTCAACATATCGATAGCCAACCTGGTCTTCGACGAGTTCGGCATCCCATCAGTCGAGGCCTCGAACACGACTGTTACCGTGAACTACGCTGGGAGGACCAACTGGATACCAGGGTTCTCGGCAGCGGAGTCCGACAACTCGATCGTCATAGGGGAGAGCACTTACATGGGGCTAATTGGCAACCCAACGACCTTCACGCACACCTCCGACAGGTGGTTCTTCGAGCTCTGCAACGAGGAGACCGATGACTGCAAGGATGCCTTGGAGGCAGTCAGTGCCGACCTGAGGAGCAAGGGGGGCGTGATTTCGGCTCAGGACTGGTCGTCCACCCACGAGAGCAACGAGAGGAACGGCGGACTGGTATTCGGGACCCCCGGGCTACTGAGCATGATGTTCGTCGTAGCAGCGCTCGCATCAGTCTCATCCGCCTTCGTATTCCTATCCCTGGTCCTGAGCCAGAGGAAGAGGGAGCTGGCCATCCTACAGGCCATCGGAGCGAGCCCGAACCAGGTGGTCAGGCTGGTCCTATTCGAGATCATGTCCATCCTCCTAGTCAGCATGGTCCTCGGCGTGGCCCTCGGCCTGGCAGTCTCAGAGTCATTCAACGGCTTCTTCTCGGTGTTCGGCTTCATCTTCCAGCTTTTCCTGGGGCAGAGCGCCCCCATCGACAGGGACCTGATCTGGCCCTGGTTCGAGCTCGTGGTGGTCAATGGCCTAGTACTGGTAGCAGTCGTCGTCTCCCTCCTATTCACCACTAGAAGGGCGCTGGACTCGGATCTGGCTACGGTTCTGAAGGGGGAGTGACATGGAAGGATATGGAAATAACGAGATTCTGAGGGCGAACTCCCTCTACCACATTTACGAATCGAGTGCTGAGGACGGTAACGTCGTCGCGCTTAGGGGCCTTAGCGTCTCGATCATGGAGGGGGAGGCCGTGGCTGTAGTCGGACCCTCCGGATCTGGCAAGTCGACCCTACTGAAGTGCCTCGGCGGGCTGATGAAGCCCTCGGCGGGATCCGTTGAGTTGGGCGGGACTCGTATGACCAGGCTGACTGGCTTAGAGTTGGTCGAGCTCAGGCAGAAGACGGTGTCATTCATCTTCCAGGACGCCAACCTACTACCTCATCTGAATGCCCTCGACAACGTGGCCCAGCCCCTGATACACCAAGGGGTCATGTCAGGGATGGCCCGCAAGAAGGCAATGGCCCTCCTGGAGAGGCTCGGAGTCGGGGACAGGGCATACGGGATGCCAGAGGAGCTGTCCGGCGGCGAGCAACAGAGGGTCGCGATATCCAGGGCCCTGATTACGGATCCAAAGCTGATCCTGGCCGACGAGCCGACGGGAGCGCTCGACCCGATTACCAGCAGGGAGGTCCTAGCGCTGTTCGATCAGCTCCACAAGGAGGATGACGTTGCCTTCTTGCTTGTGACCCATAGCAGGGAGGTCGCTTCGTTCTGCGAGCGCTCGCTGGAGCTCAGGGAGGGGAGGTTCATCGCCCAGCATGGAGTGGGAGTGGACATAGGCGACCTCTCGGACTCGAGGGAATTCATAGTCGATGACACAGGCACCGTGACGCTGCCTCCGGATGTGCTGCTGAAGATCGGGGGCCCGGGTAGGTTCGAGGTCCAGGAAATAGACCGTGACCTTCTCCATCTCGAGAGGGTGGACGAAGAGAGGGTGGAAGTCCAGGGATCCGGGAAGATGGCTCTGTCACCATCCTGCCCTGCATGCTTCCACAGCTACGGCGATAGTGACGAGCAGCTGTGCCCGGAGTGCGGTTCCAGCAGGCCCATGGTTCAGGCCTGAGGCAGCGTGAACCTCTGCGGCCTCGCTATCCCCAGGTCTGCGGGCAGCTCCATGGTCTTCTCGGGCAG
>CAZXSC010000161.1:0-5042 GCA_964643045.1 uncultured Rhodospirillaceae bacterium | reverse complement strand
GGGTTTGACTGATATTGCGTCTATTACCAGAGATCACATTCGTCTTCCGAGTGACCTACCTGTATCTGGTTCAGCAAATTTCTCTTAGCGGATTACCGACGCTGTTGAGCAAGTCTGTCGGGTTATTGAGCATTATCTTCTTTGATCATATCGGAAGCTTTTTCGCCAATCATGATCGATGGCGCATTGGTGTTGCCTCCGACAATAGTCGGCATGATTGATGCGTCTGCAACACGTAATCCTTCAACACCTCGCACGCGAAGACGTTTATCCACCACCGCTTGTTTGTCACTTCCCATTTTACAGGTACCGACAGGATGGAAAATGGTGCCGCCAAATTGCCGAACGTAATCTTTCAATTTGCCATCTTCTTGAATATTGTTGCCGGGAACGGTCTCAGTTGGTTGATATTTTTTAAATGCATCGGCATGGGCAATACGGCGTGCTTCTTTGAGACCCTTTAAAATCACTTCCAAATCCTCTTTCACACTATAGAAGCGGTGATCAATGACAGGCGCTTCATCGGGATCTGCCGATGCCAAGGATACGGAGCCCCGGCTTTTGGGGCGGAGCAGCACTGCGAACAGGGAATAGCCGTGGCCGACCTCTAATTGTTTGGGTGGTGGAGCACGATGGCCGGGAACAAACACTAATTGGATATCCGGTCTGTCCAAGTTAGGCTCGGTCCGCATGAAGCCACCGGATTCGATCAGATGGGATGCAAAAACTCCTTTGCGGAAAAGAATATATTTGAATAGATCTAGTGTGTGCTTGGGCAGTTTAAGCCAAGAAAATCCCCATGGTGTTCGTGATTTGGTTTTCAGCATGACGCCTGTCGCGGCATGGTCCTGAAGGTTTTTGCCGACGCCTGGCAAGAAATGGAGCGGCTTAATGCCGTGACTCTTAAGTTCTTCATTTCCTCCAACCCCTGACAACAAAAGAATTTTTGGCGATAAAATCGCGCCGGCTGATAGCACGATTTCCTTATTAGCAGATAAAATATCCCCTTCCAGAAGTTCGACGCCCGTTGCGCGACCGTTCTTGATTATTACCTTCCTAACGGGAGAATTGGTCATCACGGTCAAGTTCGTCCGACCCCGTACCGGCTTTAAATAAGCTACGGCAGTCGACCAACGCCGACCGTTTTTCTGCGTCACCTGATGCTGGCCAACGCCGTCTTGGGTATCGCCATTAAAATCGAGATTATGCGCATGCTGTAAAGAGCTCGCCGCTTCGACGAAGTCCTTCTCCAGAGGGCTGGTCACATTTGGGAAGGTTACATTGAGTGGTCCACCAGTACCGTGATGACCGCTATTGCCAAATTGCTCGTTGTGTTCGGCTTTCATAAAATAAGGTTTCACATCGAGCCAGGACCAACCCTCGTTTCCGGCCTCCGCCCATTCATCATAATCGCTAGGATGACCGCGCATATAGACCATAGCGTTGACAGAACTGGTGCCGCCTAGGGTCTTGCCACGGGGTACATATATTGGACGATCATTCATGGTTTCCTGGGGTTTACTCAAAAATCGCCAGTTCAGCGTTTTGTGATAAGGCATCCGTATAACGCCCAGAGGAACGTGAACAAATAAGCTACGGTCAGGTGGGCCGGCTTCAAGTAAACAGACGGATACCGTGGCGTCTTCGCTCAATCGATTAGCGAGCACACACCCTGCAGATCCGGCTCCGACAATTAAGTAATCAAAATCACTTTTTTCCGCCACTTTATTAATTCCAAAGGTTATTCAAAATTGACCACATTAATCTTGCATACTTTAGGATAATGCATTTTGCTCCGCGAAGAAATATCAAACAACAGAGAATGCTTTAAAGTGGTGTAGATTATTGAATTTACTTGACTTTGAGTGAGACAATATTAGGTTGTTAGACGGTATCGAGGGAAATTGTCCATTAAAATTTGCCGGATAATACTTTGAGAATAATCAATAATTACCATATTTGGGAGGGGAAAATGAAACGTGATACGTCGAAATTCGTCGGATCTGCTATTGCTCTTGGTGCAGTACTGGCCGGGGGTAGTGGCCTTTTTACGGAAGCAGGTGCCAAAGAACTCAAAATAGCAACTTTTATGTCGCCCAAACACCACTTGAATTCGGTTGTGTTTAAAAATCTTGCTAAGACAGTGGGTAAGGCGACGGGTGGCAGTACGACTATGAAATTGTACAGTGGTGGTCAGTTGGGCAAAGGTCCCGTTCAGCAATACAAGCGGGTCGTCGATAATGTGGCCGAATTGACTTTCATCATTCAGGGTACCACAACAAAAATATTTCCGCGCACTATGGTTGTGGCTCAGCCTGCCGTCGGTCGTACTGCCGTTGAAGTTACTAAGAAGTTTTATAGTGTTTACGACCGCTTCCTGGCACAGGAATACAAACGTGTGAAGGTCCTCGGATTATGGGCCAATACGCCGCCGATACTGATCTCAAAAAAGCCTATACGTAAGCTCTCGGACCTTAAAGGCCTGAAGGTGCGGGCTATGTCGGCAACCAACATACCTCAGATCAATGCATGGGGTGCTGCTGGGCTCGCTTTACCTATCACCAAGGTGTACGATGCACTGGATAAAGGGGTGATTGACTCAGTACATGTAGCTGTGAACGCACTCTACCGTCCATGGCGCTTTGCTGAAATAGCTAAGCACGCGACTGATGGCCTTGAGGGCCCAACATCGTTGTTCGGTTTACTCATGAACAGGAAGGTATGGGACGGTCTTCCCGCAGCTGATAAAGCCAAAATTGATGGTCTGACTGGCAGTCAATTTGGCATCGAGACTGCTCGTTCTTGGGCTCAATCGGATGTCAAGGCAATCGCTAATGCTAAAAAAGGGGTCGGTGGTGTGAAATACCATAGACTTTCAAAATCTGAAGCGGCTCCGTTCGACGCAGTTACGGCTAAGGCTACGGAGAAATTTCTTGCCGCCCAGGAAAAAAATGGTGTCCCTGCACGTGCGATCTATGCCGCGATCACCAAGTGATTGTTATCCCTTAGCATGCGCTGAAGGATGACTGAGAACAAACCCGAGGTAAATGATGTTCTCGGTCGCATTGATCGACTGGTTCGTCCGGTTGCGCTCTACCTCGGAGGTTTTGTCGTCGCCGCATTAACCCTTCTGACTGTGGTTCAGGTGGGGTTCCGTTATGTGTTAAACTCTCCCATAAGGGGCGCTGACGACATAGCACAGCTTCTGTTGGTTGCCGTCGTAGCATTTTCCGTGGCCCAAAGTGGACGTACTGGCAGTCAAGTTGCTGTTGAAATTCTCGGCACAATTGGTGGACCAAAGATAACCCGCTGGACCGATATTTTGGTTAAAGTACTCGGCGTTATCATGCTGGTGATTCTGACACTTAAACTCGTCGACAATGGCAATCATGCTGCTGACTTCGGTGAAGCCACGTTGACTTTACTCATATCATTCGGCCCATTTTTTTATTTGTTGGCGTTTGGAATGGTGCTCTATGCCGTGGTTCTAATTGTTGAAATTTATGTTCATCTGTGTGGACGCCCCATCGCCCTCCAATCACAGTCGATCGATGACCAATAAGGTTGATTGAATATGTCTGAGACAACTATTGGCACAATTGGGATAATTGCGTTGTTCGCCCTTCTGGCATTACGGATGCCGGTGGCAATGACTATGTTGGTTGTCGGCTTCTTCGGTACTATCGCAATTAATGGGCTGAATGCGGCACTCTCGACGTTGGGGGGCGAAGCGTTCGAAATAGCCTCGACCAGTATGCTCATTGTGGTACCGCTATTCGTGTTAATGGGTAACCTTGCGGGAGTTTCCGGTATGAGCCGTGATCTTTACGATGCTGCCTATGCCTGGATGGGCCATCGCCGAGGAGGCCTGGCATCTGCCACCATTGGTGGTTGTGCCGGATTTGCCGCGCTCAGCGGTTCATCCATAGCGTCCGCCGTGACTATGGGTAGGGTCGCACTACCTCAAATGAAGCGATACAAATACGATGACAGTCTAGCCACGGGTGCCGTAGCCGCCGGCGGGACCTTGGGAATTTTGATTCCGCCCTCCTCAGGCATGATAATATACGCCATCCTGACTGAGCAGTCTATTGGCCGTTTATTCATGGCCGGAGTTTTTCCAGGTCTGCTTTTGACTGGATTGTTTCTGGTCGCTATTTATATTGTGACGCGCATTCGACCTGAAGCTGGCCCGCCCGGTCCAAGGGCAAATATGCGGGAGCGCTTCGCTGCGGCGCGGCGCTCGCTTGCAATTGTTGGAATTGTACTAGCTACTATCGGCGGAATATACCTAGGTATTTTCACCCCAGTGGAGGCTGCGGGGGTGGGTGCCTTTTTGACATTTGTAATGGCACTGTACCGGCGATCGCTGGATTGGCAAAAAATCCGTTTTGTTCTCCTGCAGACGCTTCAAACCTCAGCGACGGTGATGATGATCCTGATTGGTGCTTTTGTCTTTATTCCGTTTATGGCGTTGACCCAGATCCCCTCGAATATTGTTGGTTTCCTGGTAAACCTTGACGTCGGCCCACTCGGAGTTCTTATCATTATACTCACTACCTATGTTGCTCTTGGCACCTTCCTAGAGGGTCTGGCCATGCTGGTCCTGACACTGCACATAGTATTTCCAGTCATCATCGAATTAGGTTTGGATCCTATCTGGTTTGGGGTTGTAGTAGTAATTGTGTTGGAGATGGGTTTGATTTCTCCGCCGGTAGGAGTGAATGTTTTTGTGGTCAAAAGTGTAGCGCCGGATGTACCTATGGGCACCATTTTTAAGGGTATCTGGCCATTTTGGCTGGCCATGGCCGTTTGCCTAGCCTTCCTGGTAGCTTTCCCAAAAATTGCCACATTCCTACCGGACACTATGTTTGGATAGGTGTAATTAACTGGCACTGATTTCATTATAGACGGTGATCATAGCGTCGACGTCATCCCCTCTCTCGATCAGACCCTTGATCGTTCTTATTTATTTGTTGTCTCTACCGGGTTAATGGTAAATAATTCCAGAATGATTACGGGTTTAATTTGGGATGAGAAAT
>CAZXSC010000160.1:3824-5046 GCA_964643045.1 uncultured Rhodospirillaceae bacterium | reverse complement strand
GAGACGATGGAGACGATGTTTACGCGCAGTTCTAGTGTTACGTGTTAACATAAAACATCGGGCCAGATGTACCTCTGACCAGATGAAATAACCCCCTGGCGGTACACCAGGGGGTTATTTTTATTTAGACGGCCTTAAATCGAGGCTCACGCAGGGTTAATCGGCGTCTTCCAAAAGGGCGGCGTCTCTTGAGCCCACTGATCAAACTGAGCCCGCCAATATTCCCCGGACGCTTCTTCATAATTTGGGGACCCAGGCCCCTCTGCCATAAGAACAACGACACATCGGTAACAGAAGCTATCGTAATCCAGAGAGCCCCCCAGGAAATCGTCGCACTGTTTACACTTCATCCCACTCACTCATGCGTACCATTTCCCGCCGGACCCGCTTAGACGGCCTTAAATCGAGGCTCACGCAAGGGCTTCTATCTGATGCCCTATGCAATCGTAACCAACAGCTTCCCTCATACCCTCTTCGCAATCACACACTGGAAGTCTTTCAACGATCCCCTCGTTGGTCGAATCGTCAAAATAATATTCAACTCCGTTTATCTCTACATAGAGACAACCTTTATTTACTTCGAATGAAGCAACCTCGTTTTGGAATACGATATCGTCCCATTCTCCCTCTGACACGTTGATCCTCACCTTTATTGACATGGTATCTCCATCCTACAGGTCATCATCCGGCTCCCAATCTTTCGACTTACCGTGTTCTTTAAGATAATCTAACGCTTCGCCCTCTGTCACATCGCGCATGATCCATACTTCAATGACCCCGCTTTCGTCCACAATCGCAACTGACGCGAATCCTAAAGAGCGCGTTTTTTTATCACGTTCTGGAAGTACGACCAGACTATATTTCCCAATTCCAAGCGGGGCATAGTCTATTTCATCATCGTGGGTTATTCGACTTCCCACTCTGCGGCGTTTAATTGTTGGCTGACCGTCTATAAATTTAATCCCCAGTAAATCACTCATGCGTACCACTTCCCCCCGGACCCACCACGACCGCCCCTGTCATTCCTGGGTTTATGCTGGTACGCGCCATTCCGGGGTTTACCCGTGTGATTCCCAGTATTCTCATTAATCGGTTTCTCGTGGCTCACCTGGGCCACCGTGACGGCGGTTCCTTCGATCTCGTACAAGCGGGTTCCGCATATCCTACAGACCCACTCCCGGCCCCCACCCAGGCAATCATCTGCGATCACCGCCCCCGGATG
>CAZXSC010000160.1:0-3724 GCA_964643045.1 uncultured Rhodospirillaceae bacterium | reverse complement strand
TAGTGTTATGTCGGCTTGCGCCGATTTTCGGGTGGTCCATGTTATGTCTCCCCCGGTATATATCCCGGGATCTAGCGTTGTACTCCCCGGGAGAATAGCACAACTACATAACTTTTGAATAGTCGAACCAGGCCCAATTATTTGTGTAATGTTGCAATTCCAACCCCGGAGACGGTGGAGACGATAAAAAAGGCCAGGAGAGAACTCCTGGCCTTAATTGCGTGTTTAATGAGGCGGTGGGTTTGAGTACAACACAGCGACGGGGAACACGCGTCACAAGTCTACCACTTTTTTATGGTTCTCGTAGTCAACATAATCTAGCGTAGATTTACGGGTTTAATGTTTATAGTTGGAATCGCAACTTTTACGACGGTTTTCGAAATTTGCTAACGTGATATAAGACTTCTTATGCTTATTTCGGCCGGGATCGGCCTAATGTGATGTTGTGTTGGGCCGTGTTAGGCGGTGGGGTCCCGGCCCAATTAAGGGGGAATATGGCATTACCTAGAGGGAGCCTCCCGAATAAGAACGGCAGAAGGGTTTATTCCCAGAGTGCCAGGGCGGTGAAGTACCGGCGCGAGAATAAGATCGGCGAGTTTGCAGAAGATACGGCCGCAGCCGCAGAGACCACCCAACCTCCTGCCACGGAGACTCCCCCGGAGTTACCTATCACTCCTGGGGAGTTCTCCACCGAAACCATCGGGGTTACCACCACGGCCACGATCACGGCCCCGGAAGTACCAATCGCACCCCATACCGAGGACCAGCCGAATTACTTTTGTGAGAATTGCAAAGGGAAGATTTCATTAATGGATGCCAAATGTCCCACGTGTGAGGAAACATTAGACTGGAGCGGCCTCACATGATGCAGAACCCCCTCGATCTAACCCAAGGCGACCTCGGGTCCCTGATGGAAGTTGGCCAGACGGTAGCAGACGTTTCTAGCATGGGGGGCAGCAATAATCCCCTGGGCGGCGTTGGGGAACTACTGAACACCTTAGAACGGGTGATCAACGTCTGGGGTCAGGTGAATAGCAGGGTGAACGAATCAGGAATGACGATTGCGAAACTGCGCGGGATGATCGATCCCCAGGACCAGGGCGACTTCATACCCACCGGCCAGATCATAGACGCCACGGTCTATAGACCAGTGGACCCGCCCCCGGTAACACAACCGGCCCCGGATGAACCCCCACCGGGACCAGAACCCGCACCGGACCCAACCGTGGAACCCATCAAACTATATTCGACGATGCTTGGTTATCTCTCGAAACTCGCGGACCCTGACTCCCCGTTCAAGGACCTAACCCTCAAGGACGCTCTGGAGTTAGCACGGGCGAATAAAACTCTAGTCCTCGGGGCTATAGAGGAAGAATTACCTAAATTATTAGGTTCAGATGATCGAGCTATCGGGTAAGGGGTGGGCCGTATTTGGTTTGAGGGGATCAGGGAAGAGTTGGTTTGTAAAGAGCGTCCTTGAAACCACTCCGGACCACCTGATCTATGATCCCCTGAAAGAGCACCGGGGATATAACAAATACACGCCCACGGACCGCACGAGCATAGAGGAACTATCGAAGGTGATCGAGGGGATGGTAATCAAGGGCGTCAAGGTGAGCGAAAGTAATAAAGCCATGTTCCCTACCCGGCGCGTCGGGGAGACTTGGAAGCCTGAGTTATTCGTTATAGATGAAGCGAACCGCTACATCTTCCCTTCCCCCACGAGGATGCCTCAACCAGTGGCCGATCTGGTGGACTATGGAAGACATTGGAATCTGTCTTTTGGTGTAGTCGCCCGTCGCCCGGTCCAGTTCAATTCAACGCTTGTGGAACTCTCAGACCATGTTTTTTTCTTTCAACTTCCGGGCAAGAATGATCACGCGTACCTTGAAAGCCTTCACTCTGGCCTTGGCGATACGGTTCGGAATCTCCCGCCGTATCATTTCGTTGCTTTCAGCCACGGTACGGAAATTGCCGTTCACGCGCCGATAAGGCCCCCGGCCCACCCTACCGAGACATAACAGCTGCGTTGCTAACCACGATAATAATTATTTAGAATAGACCCAGCCGGGGGCATAACGCCCCGGATCACAAGGCCCGTGCAGGGAACCGGACGTAAATGACGTCTTGCACGGGCCTTTTTTATTGTCCGATTTCCTGCACGGGCCTCCATTTTTCGGAGGATTTTTTATGGCAGCTGAGATCGGCGTTCCCACGGTCCGGGGGGTCCAGAGCGGCCTCATGGACTACGGCGCGGGCGTTATAGCGGGATTGGTCTATAACACCGTGTCTACTTTCACCGGCTCCGGACTCATTGGCGGAGCTGTAAGCGCGGCCCTGGCGTCCAGCGTTACGAAGGGGAACCTTGCCCCCGTAATCGCGGTAAACATGGGATTCAGGACGGGAAGCGTAGGTATGCGCGGCTTGGGTCTGGGGAATTTGGGCGGCGGTGCCCGCAACGGCAACGGCAAGGGCAATGGAGCCCCTGCCATCAATCTGGTTTAGGGAGATCGAACAATGACGATGCGAGTAGCACCACGCCAGCTGCGTTCCTATAACGCTTCAGTGACCGTGGTCGACGGTGACAGTGCATACGATACCTCGGCAGAGGTGGCAGCCCTGGTTGAAGCCGGTTCGGCTGGTGGGACCTTCACCCTTATATGGGAAAAGACAGTTCCGGCCCAACAGGTGGTCTATTGGGGCTATGGCGACCCCAATCAGCAACGAAATCAGTCGTTCAATTGGTTCGCGGCCATCGACGCCGGTACCGGATTCGAGGACGGAATCCTCCGGTTGAGCGTCACCAACGCGACCAGGACCAACTCCGTTGTGGTAGCAGAGTTCAACACGGCCAACATGCATTCGACGACCGCGACTTCGCTCACTACCGCCCAACCTGGGGATATTAACTCGAAAGTGCCGCTTCCTCTACAGACGGCCATCGCAGCCGGTGAGGATAGTCTGATCCAGCTGCACTTCAAGACCCAGAGCGCGACCACCACGGTAGACCAGTGCAATTTCTCACTGGGAATCACCATCGTCCAATAGAACATTAGTTCTAATTCAATCGAGTAATGCAGGGGGCCGCAGGGTTACGGCCCCCCGCCGGGGTGTCTTATGCCACTAACGACCGTAGACCTGCGCGCCCAACGCGCCTTGACCGTTCTCCGGGACGGTTCACCCAATTTCTTTATGAACCTGGGCGCTATCGCAGCCGGGGCGTTTCAGTACGTGCTTGTTGAGGACCAGTTCCCCAAGGCCCGTAAGTACCAACCCATGATGAACATCACCATCACGAACAATAGTGGCGAGGTGGTAGATCTTCAGATCAACGGCCAGGACTACGCGAAACTCCCGGCCGGGGTTATCTGGGCCGATACCGACTCGCCGGTGTGGTCCTTCAAGATCACCAACAACGACGCGACCAACGTCCAAGCAAACGAGATCAGCGTTAACCTCTCTAGCCCCCCGATGAGCCAGAGCGAGTACACCCGCTACCGGACGTTGTACACCTGATGCCGTCACAAGATGATTACACGGCCATCTTGGTTGCTGGTGTTGGGGCTGTTCTTCTATCGAAGTGGGCCATAGACCAGATACCCAATCCATTTTCGGCGGCCGCTGGTGCCAGCAAGGACTTTTTCCCTGCTCTGTTTGGAAATCGGAAGGGGAAATATGTCGAGGACCAGACTTACCAGATCAAACAAGGCCTGAGTCCTAACCC
>CAZXSC010000159.1:0-5093 GCA_964643045.1 uncultured Rhodospirillaceae bacterium | reverse complement strand
CTATCTAACACTCGATAAAACCCCGCGGAATATTAGGCTTGCTATGGTTGTCCCTTTAGGAACTTGCATTGCATGTTACTTTGCCTTCCTGTATTTTTTCTATGTACCCTTTCCAAGAGCGACGTGGTGGATCGGCTTAATGCCGGATTGATGAACTGAACAACCGAGCTAGATTTTTCCGCTGGCCAACCTCTCATCAAGCGCAATAGCAATACCGGGAGATGTTTTATTTGTTTAGTACCCAACGAGAAAAACTGGCGCCTATGGCTTTTCTGGTCAATCCCTTAAAGATTAAAACCAACCTCGTCTGGATGGCGTCCAGCGGCCAACTATCGAGCACTTCAAAATCAGTTACTTTATCGCCAACAGCCTGAATCAAAAACGATCGATCTCCCGTCTGGAAATTTAAAACACCTTTCATTCGAAGCATCGCGTAGGGCCGCAACGTATATAACATGGTTAACCAGTTTCTAAATTTTACTTCGTCAATAGTTTGGTCACTAACAAACGACCAGCTGGATATACCTCCATGATTAGAATTATTTGTTTCCTCATTAAAATGCTGATCTAAAATCTTGGTATTCATCGAACTTGAGTTAACTCTTTGGAATAAAAAATCCGGACTAATTTGTCCTTTTTCAATTCTTTTAATTTTTACTATTGGATTAATTTGCAGTAAATCTTTTTCAAGTTCGTTTATTTTCTTGGTCGATCCAATGTCGCATTTAGAAATAAGACATAGATCCGCGTGAGCAACCTGAGTTATAGCTTCTTGATATTGTGCCAATTGATCAGCGCCGTACGTTCCGTCAACCAAGGTGACGACATTGCTTAATTCGCATTTGTCAGAAATCACGTTGCTACCTTGAATGGTATGAACAATCGGTCCTGGATACGCTAGACCGGTTGTCTCAATGACAATTCTTGTAAATTTTGGAATGTTTCCATTCTCAACTTTAGTAAAAAGACCAATAATTGTGTCTATAAGATCACCTCTAATTGAACAGCATATACACCCATTTTCCAGCAAAAGAGTATTCTCAATAGAACTTTCAATCAAAAAATTGTCTAATCCGATCTCCCCAAACTCATTTATAATTAATGCTACGTTTTCCATTCCCGGCTGCTTAACCAAGTTGTTGATTAATGTGGTCTTCCCACTCCCAAGGAAGCCAGTAACGATTGATACAGATATTTTAGGTGTTTCTTCATACATAAGTTATCCAAGCTTCCATAATAAATTTAGGTCAAAAATATATTGTTTCTTATAAACGTTCAACGTTTGCAATTCAGAAATAGATTAAGATAATAGGCTAGAACACTTGTGAGGTTTAGAGACACCATGACAAAGACACTCTCAAAGAACATGGCCCTTCTGGATCACAATACCCTTGGCGGATTTGGCGGTGTGGGAGAGGGAATGTCCCTTCAAATCACAAATAAAGGGAAACGCATACTTTGGATTGCTCATGAAGGACCGCCAAAAAACTTTACAGGTCTCGATGTCTCTGATCCAAAAAATACTCAAGTAATATGTCAAACAGAATTACCTCATCAAAACATGAGGTCAAACTCATTAGAAGTGACGGGAGATATCCTTGCTGTTGCTTATCAGGTCTATCAACTTGGCTTAGAACCTGCAGGTATTGAACTTTTTGATGTTAGTGACCCGACAAACCCAAAGTCAATTGGCTTTCATTCGACCGCCGGTCCCCATTCCCGTGGTGTACACTGTTTATGGTTCGTCGATGGCGAATTTGTCCATATGGCAAGTGGTGCAACAGACTTGACACCACGCCACCCCCGTGACGATCAAATTTATCAAATAATTGATGTGCGTAAGCCGAGTAAAATGGAAGAAATTGGCCGTTGGTGGTATCCTGGAACAATGGAAGGGGACAGTGCGCCTCCACCCGAAAGGATTATTCCGGAACCGTTGGACCAACTTAGGGGTGGCGACGCCTTTAGACTTCACAATTCTAACGTATATCCTGATCATCCAAATCGTGCCTATCTGGGTTATATTGATGGCGGGGCTTTTATTCTTGATATTTCGGATAAATCCCGGCCAGAAATTGTATCGCATTGGAGTCCCCACAATCCCTATCCGGGATTTACTCATACCGTTATGCCTTTGTTCGAAAGAGGTCTACTGATCATAACTGACGAATGCATTAAAGATGATGCCGAAGATTGGCCAAAACTTACCTGGGTTATAGATGCACGAAATGAAAAAAATCTCGTCCCAATCAGTACATTACCCCTTCCCCCTGTTGAAGAATTTGGACATAAGGGCGGCCGTTTTGGCTCTCATAATCTTCATGAAAACCGGCCGGGGCCATCTTTCCTTAGCGAAGAAATTATTATTGGCGCCTTTTTCAATGCCGGTATCAGGGTATACAATCTGAAGAATCCATACCAACCAGAATTAGTGGGATACTTTATCCCCCCAGGGCCCGAGAATTCCAGAGTGCCAACCATCCAAATGAACGAAGTCTACGTTGACGAAAATGGTATAGTTTACGCTGGCGATCGTTGGGCTGGTGGCATCTACGTTATGGAGATGGATATATAGAAACTCTAATTGTCTATGGTCTAGTAACCAACCCAGAAACTGTCACAAATGAGATCGAAAGAACGTCACCTGATATTCGACGACAACTTTCCGGGAAACATGCACTATTAACATCAGAGTCACCCGCCATTCGACTTAGCAGCCCAGGATGGATTGACTTAAACACGGCGGGGCGAATAGAGATAAATTCGTCTGAATTGCTTTTTGCCCTTACCCAGGAAAAAATTATTTCAAGGATTTCGCCTTTTTCCAAATCCACAAGAATGTTTGTTGAAAGATATTTCGAGTTCGTATGCAAACAAACTAACAATACGAGAAAAACAAATCCGGAAAATGAGGTCTTTGGACAAAAAGACTGGGTTTTTTCAAGCTGGCTTCCGTTACCACATGCGCAGATACTGCTTTCTGATCGTTTCGACCCAGCCAAAATATCCTTCGCCGAATTTGATGTGTGCTTCTGGACGGGCCGAGACTTAATCTGCGTTCAGATTGATCAAACTAATACCATGATAAAATCCAAACGTGAAAAAATTAATTTCCTTGCTAAGGATTGCCCCGAAGTCAAAATTATTTCTGTCCCAAAAAATAAATCTCGAAGATTGGATTCCGAATTTCCATCTGACTTATTTGACGAGTCATTTGGAAAGTTTTGGATTGGGTTAGACTTGCCGCATGGACCCAATCCTCCAGTGTCTCTTTTGTCAAATATCGATTAGCATTGGAATAATTAATCTAGCTAAATACTGCCAAAACACTATTAGTAACAATTACCCTCATCTATCTAATCCATAAGTCACGATAAATTCTTAATAATTCCTATTTTTTCATATTTCAATGACCGCTGCTTAAGTGTTTTAATAACACCCGCTGTTTCCCGGTTTGAGAGTGAAATAATAAACAAATTTCTTAATAGATAAGAGTAATAATCACTCTCGATAATCCACTGAATTATTGTTTACGTCCTTCACAACTTGGGTTGTACTTTCTTCAACTATAAAAGCCGGACGCGCCCGTGTCTCTCTTAAGGTTTGACCAATATATTCGCCCAGCAATCCCATACCGATTAGCTGCACTCCCCCAATAAAATATATCCCTATAGCCAACGTAAGCCACCCGCGGTCAGGGGTCGGAAATATTCCAATTAACCAACCAACTAGAGTTACTATTGCAAACAAAAAAGCGGCAAAGGCTACTGAAAATCCAAATAAAGATAAAAGCCTTAGTGGGAAAATACTAAAAGAAACCAGTCCACTAATAGCAAAAGAAAACAACGAAAAAATATTTATTTTTGTCTTTCCGAAACGCCGTGGCTCTACTTCATATTCAATACTTGTTTGTGCAAAGCCAACCCAATGCGTCAATCCTCGCAAAAATTTGTTTTTTTCTGGCAACGATATCAAAGCCAATAAAGCTGATCTATCCAATAATCTGAAGTCAGACTGATGGTCAATAAGAGGAAACCCTATTACCCGACCAAGTCCTTTGTAATATATTTGATTAAAAAAATGTCTCAGCTTACCTGTTCGACTGTTTTTCTTCTTTCTCGTCCCAACAACATTATACCCGTTACACCATTCGGCTAAAAACTTTGGTATCATCTCTGGGGGGTGCTGAAGATCTGCATCCATGGTTATTATAATATCCCCAGAACAATGTTCCATTCCAGCTATGAGTCCGCCAAAGTGTCCAAAATTCTTGGAAAGTCGAACATATTTTATCCGCGAGTCCGATGCCGATAAACTCCGTAAAAGTGCCAACGAACCGTCAGAACTATTATTATCTACAATAATAATTTCATAATTATCTGTGAGTGGGTCTATTGACTTTTTTACTCGTTTGCATAGCTCTCCCAAGGATTCCTGTTCATTGAAGGCAGGTGCAGTGATCGAAATAAGTCGGTCTTTTAAAGTCCTAGTCTTCAAATTTACACTGGTCACGATTAAGTCCGTTCATGATTTAAAGGCAAACACTAGCCACGCTTTTGCGCAGTAACTAGCATAACGTCAAACAAATTTAAAGGAACCGGTATACTAGCACCTGGAATATTGTCGATCCACGTTTTTAAGAATCTGAACAAGGGTTTTTCACCAATAATAGCATTCACAATAAATCCTGCTGTACGCCAAATCGCTGGATATGAAAATGTTACATTTTGATAGCCAACGTTATTCAATAGCTGGGTAATAGACGTCTTTGAAAAATAATGTAGGTGAGTAGGTGGGTGAATTAATCTCCACTTCGAACCTCTCAACCAAGCATTTAATGAGCCTATGTCACCTGTAGTAAGCAAGATATAACTATCCGATGCGCTAATTGTTCTCGTATGTTTGAGAAATTCCCTTGGATCGCGTAAATGCTCAATAACATCCCATAGACAAACGATATCCGGACGAAATCTTGGCTCAAACTCCAAAAAATTACCGTGGTGAGCATCAACCCCTATTATGTCTCTGGCGTATTGAACAGGCTCCTTCGCAATATCAATTCCTGACGCCTCAACAAAATTTACTTTTAATTT
>CAZXSC010000158.1:0-5135 GCA_964643045.1 uncultured Rhodospirillaceae bacterium | reverse complement strand
AATAAGCGGTGGGACATCCAGCTTAAAGGTTCGGGGCAAACTTCTTTCTCACGCAGCGGAGACGGGAGGGCAGCGTTAGGGCCAGTAATGCGAGAATATATTCTATCCGAAGCGTTGAATGCGTTGGGGATATCAACCAATCGCACTTTAGCATTTGTTACAACGGGAGAAAGTGTATCCCGGGAAATCGTTTTGCCAGGGGCAATTCTAACTCGCCTCGCATCAAGTCACGTTCGGGTTGGAACATTTCAATTTTTTCTTGTTCGAAATGATTTGGAAGCTCTAAAATTATTAGCTGAATACGTCATCGACCGACTCTACCCTGGCGCACGAGACGCATCGAACCCCTATCTTGGACTTTTTAAGTGTGTATGTGATTCTCAAGCTTCCTTGGTAGCTAGTTGGATGCAGATTGGTTTCATTCATGGCGTAATGAATACAGATAACATGGCAATTAGTGGCGAAACACTCGACTACGGACCCTGCGCCTTTCTAGATAACTATGACGTAAATGCAGTCTACAGTTCAATTGATAGTTTCGGTCGATATGCCTTTGGCAATCAGGCTTCTATTGCACAATGGAATCTTGCACGTTTTGCTGAATGTTTATTGCCTCTTTTTGATCATGATAAAGTCAAAGGATTTTCGGCGTTAACTGAGGCCTTAGAGCATTTTTCTGAACAGTTTGAAGAATATTGGGTGTCGGGTATGTGCAAAAAGATCGGATTAACGAAGTCAATAAAAATTGGAGATAAAGGTCTTATTGAGCAATTACTTAGTATCATGCAAGAATATCAAGCCGATTATACGCTTGTGTTTCGCAAGCTATCTGATGTTCTTGATCCTGATTCGGATATTAATATTTTGTCATCCATGTTTTCAGGTAATGTTGAGATAAGTAATTGGGTCAAAAAGTGGCGCCTTAGACTTGCCAAAGAGCCAGATGATTTGATTCAAATAGGTTCTAAGATGAGGGAGACTAATCCACTTTTTATACCTCGTAATCATCTTGTTGAACGGGCAATAAAAGTTGCGATGGAAAATGACGATTTCTCAGAGATGAAGCGTTTGTGTAAAATTCTTATACATCCATATCGTGAGCAACCAGAATTTGGCAGTTATATGCAACCTCCAAAGCCTGAAGAGAAGGTGTTCCAGACGTTTTGCGGGACCTGATGGTTCGCGGCCTTCTCCTAGATTTTGATATGATTTCGCAAATTATTGGCCTTTGAGAGAGATACGCAATTCCGATCTTTGCCGTATTAAATTAGGCTTAAGTAACAACTTTAGTTTGGAGCACGCGTTCTAGCTTGTTGGATACGATGAGGCGGTAATTAATTAGGTGTTGGCTTAATTGAGAAAAATGCCATTCGGGAGAACTTGCGTGGCTTGATATTTAGTCGTAGAAGGGACGGCTCAAGTCTTTATTGTTTGTTGCGTGTTCGGTTGCACAAAAAAATATTCTATTGTTTAGTAAAGGACCTCATTAAAATCATTAACTTCCTTTTAGATTATTAACTTTCTTAGATTTGTATACGGTATGTATATTGGATGATTCAGACGCCTAGAACAAAAAAAGACCCTTATATAAATTACATTTTTATAGCGGCATGTCTGTGGCCGGTAAGTAATTTTTATCAGGTAAATTTTGGCCAATTATTTGGATTTTGGAACGTTTTACCCATATTCGTGCTGACAGCCGTGATCTTGTTAGCGGGTTTTCTTGCTGGATACATAATTGCAAAAAACAGAGATTTAGGAAAACGAAAGACGGTTCTGCTTTTTCTATCTTTAATATATCCTTCCCTCTTTTTGTTCCAAAAAACTCATAGTTTCTTTGTTGAAAACCTTGAAAAAAATGAGATCTTCACCGGGGCTCTGCTTTTGGCTCTAATTGTTTTTTTAGTTTTCTCGGTTCTATCCTTCCAACTAGCAAAGGTGCGATTTGGGGGAACAATCATAGGTATTTTCATTTTAGTTTCTTTTGTCTTTTCCGCGTTACAACTTGGTTATGAAGTGGTTACCCAGGTTAAACAAGATAAGAAATTGACGGATGAACTACCTTTAACTAAATCTAAGAAAATCATTCGCAACAATGTTTACTATATTATTTTGGATGGTTATCCGGGGGGGGATTTTCTAAAAAAATATTTGAGATTTGAAAATTCAAATTTCATCAATAAAATGAAAAAGTTGGATTTCAGACACTTACATCGAGCCAGATCTATATATTTTGTTACCTTTATGTCATTAGCTGCAATCGTAGACGCCGACGTGTTGGCAACAGAAAAGACGGCACCCTACTCTGATCGTGGTTCCTTCTATCCGAGAATATTAAACTCTAACCCGTTGCCGAGGTTATTTCGGCATTTCAAAGACAATGGATCTTCATTGTTTTTAGCTAGTAATCACTGGGGCGGATGTCCTGATCCAAACTCACCCATTGAGTGTCTAAATGATGATAACCCATTCCAGCGGATTTTAAACTACCAACTTTATACTTTCTTGGAAAGTACTCCGATGGGCTGGATTTTTGTGAAATTTAAAAAGCGTATTAGAAATGATGATGCTGTGAATTTGGCTGATTCGAGATTGGAATGGATAAAAAAATCTGCACCGTTTTTCTTTTTTATCCATGATCTTAGGCCACATGATTCATATCAAAATTCAGATTGTTCCTTTAGACTAAAACCAGCTCTGGGAAATGACAAAGTTGCTAAGGTCGCGCAGATTAAGTGTCTGAATAAAGATGTCATTCGATTTGTGAGCCGCGTGGTGAAATCGGATCCATCGGCGATCATCGTTATCCAATCTGATCATGGTAGCGGCTTTAAAAGTAATTGGAAGTGGCGAATTGACGAATGGACAGAGGAAGCTAG
Source organism: uncultured Rhodospirillaceae bacterium (assembly GCA_964643045.1). Lineage (GTDB taxonomy): Bacteria > Pseudomonadota > Alphaproteobacteria > Rhodospirillales > UBA2165 > TMED23. The sequence goes on along the minus strand of CAZXSC010000158.1, from coordinate 2,256 downwards.
GAAAGAAAGGAGTGAAATTTTAAGCTTGGTACGTGTTCCCAGCAAATGTAAAAAGTGGATAAAACCTGATTTTACTCAGGTTAACGTCGCGCGATTAATCATGGGATGTAGCATAAGGGCGGATCCAAAATTAGTGCCGAATCATTCGTATGGATCGCTCTACGAAACCAGTCCAGATTTCGGCAAAGTATTCCGCCTTGAGTGATTGGCTAGATTTTAACGGTGGAAACTTATTTTCTGAATTAGTTAGTGTTTAATTCAAACGCGCAAATGTCATTTGTACGAGATTACCATGACCCAAAAAATTTATTAGGTTTAAAAAAATAGATTTCTTGAGGCCTGTTGTTTTCCGTTTAAGTTTGATCATCATCGGTCGAATCAGCCCCAAGTAAGCTTATTAGAAAAAATTTGACTTTGGACCAATAGAATCCGATGGCGGCGACAGCTGCAGCTATCATACCAATAATTGATTGAATGATAAGGCTGCCTGTACCTGGGTCTAAATAGGCGTGGGCGGGCGAACTACATAAGACAAAGAACGAGAAAGTGGTGATATAAAGAAATTTCATTGGTTTCATCGAGATAAAATACTAGTCTATTAGAGAATAGACTATTTGGATAACACTAGCAAATAACTAAAATAGATTAAATTACAATCATTAGCCAACATTAGCCAAATTGGGAAAATTTGTTGATACAATATGATCCAGGTTCCTTTCGAGATCCCAGCGGGCACGTCTTCAAGCTAGATGAACGAATATATAGAACAATCACGGGTTTGGGGGATGAAAATTTTAGAACAGTAGCCAATACTAGGGTACTCGAAGAATTCACAGCAAATGGTCAGCTCGTGAATTGGAGGGAGGTAGATGCAAAAGAACTCCTTGGGGACGTGCCTGATAATATAAAAACAATAGTTGAACAAAAAAAAATAGACTTCATCTCTTATCCTTATGAATGGTCATTTTCACACCTAAAATCAGCAGCTGTTCTTTATTTAGAGCTTTTATTGAAAAGCCTCGAAAAAGACGTCATTTTAATTGATGGATCGGCATTCAACATACAATTTGTCGGCAATAAACCAATATTTATCGATTTACTTTCATTTGTACCTTATATTGACGGACAGTATTGGATTGGCCACAAGCAATTCTGCGAACATTTTCTAAATCCATTAATTCTAAGCAGTAAGTTTGGGATACCGCACAATTATTGGTTTCGTGGCGGGTTAAATGGTTTGTCGACGAAAGACTGTGCCTCTCTACTTGGAGTTTTCGATTGGTTTTCGCCAAATCTCCTGGTTAATGTGCTTTTGCCGACTTTCTTTGAACAAAGAATAATAAAGAAACGCTCCCAACTTAAAAGCTTTAGTAGCTTAACTCGTGGAATTAGTAAAAATTCTTTGATAGCATTAATCAGGAAAATGAAGAATTGGATCGAAGCTCTAGATTACAAACCCTCGAGAGCATCTACCTGGGCTAATTATAAGAAAAACAACACCTATATGGATGACGAATTTGACCAAAAAACTCAATTCATTTCAGAGTTTATTTCATCGACAAAGCCAAGCTGCCTGTGGGATCTTGGCTGTAATGTCGGTTATTTTAGTGAACTTGCACTTTCCAAAGGCACGAATTATGTAATTGGTTTGGAAAATGATCGAGACGCACAGGAACTCGCCTCAACATTAGCTAGAAAAAAAAACCTTAATTTTTTGCCACTGTTTATGGATTTAACCAACCCAAGCCCATCGCAAGGATGGAATCTTTTAGAGCGTCCCAATCTTTTTGAGCGTATAAATGCAGACGGCGTTTTAGCGTTAGCTATTATTCACCACTTGGTTTTTCATCATAATATTCCGCTAGATAGAACTGTCGAATTAATAACAGAATTAGCACCGCAAGGGATAATTGAATATATACCTAAGAACGATCAAATGGCAGTTAACTTGATCGGTGATCGAAATAACTTATTCTCAGATTATAGCTATGAAAATATGTTGGAATTAATTAGGAAGAAAAATAACGTTGTTACTACAAAAAAAATTACTAGTTCGGAAAGAACTTTAATTTGGTATAAAAAACGTTCGTAATACTGAGTCTGTCATAAAATGACTGTAAATTTTGATTGAACTTAACATTTTTTGAAAAAGCAGGGAGAGATGATCTGATCTGCGACAATTATTGATTATATCCGTTGACTGGCTCGGGAGGAGGGATTCGAACCCCCGACAAGGTGGTTAACAGCCACCTGCTC
>CAZXSC010000157.1:0-5186 GCA_964643045.1 uncultured Rhodospirillaceae bacterium | reverse complement strand
TAGATATAACAATTTAGGTGGATGAATGGTTGATGCTATTACAACAATGAACACTGCCAATGGCGTATCAAAGGCAGAACAAGATAAAGCAACGCTTGCGGGTGACCTGGATGCTTTCTTACTTCTTCTAACCACTCAATTGAAGAACCAAGATCCTCTCTCCCCGTTAGAGCCAACAGAATTTACCGGCCAGTTGGTTCAATTTGCCAGTGTTGAACAACAAATCACGACAAATAAATCAATGGAAGATTTGCTTAAAGTTCAGAACGCCTCCTTGGCCTCTGCCGTTGTCGGCTTCATTGGAACTGACGTTAAAGCTACGGGTTCGGAGTTACCACTACAAGATGGCTCAGCCGAATTTACTTATACTCTCGCAAATAATTCAAAAAGCACGGATCTTACGATCCTAGATAACAAAGGTGCCGTCGTATTAAATGGACTGGGAAAACTTCAGGCTGGATCACATGTATTTACTTGGGATGGTAAAGACAACTCCGGAAACCAACTGCCCGACGGCGCCTATCAAATTAATGTTACATCTACCGGATTTGATGATCAAATTATGGAACCCACTACAGCGATCAAAGCAAAAATCACGGGTGTAAATATGGAATCGGGTACCACACTGCTTGAGGCAGGTACGATTACCATTCCTCTTGATCAAATCCTTGCAATCAAGGAATCGAGTGCAACTTCAACCCAATAAACCTAAAAAGCAGGAAAGAATAATTTTAACCCTGGTAAGACGCGTGAAGAACAATTCAAAAGAAAGCCAATCAATATTTTAAATTGGCTAAATATGTATAGGAGAAAAAAATGAGCTTATACGGTGCAATGTTCTCGGGCGTTTCAGGTCTTAACGCAAATTCGCAGGCCCTAGGCGCCATCGCGGATAACATTACCAACGTTAATACGGTTGGTTACAAAGGAACGTCATTACGGTTTCAAACCTTGGTAACAGCTCAGGCAAGCCAAACGGGCTACTCCCCAGGTGGCGTCCAGCAACGCCCTTTCACTGCCATTGATGTTCAGGGTCTATTTCAATCTAGCACAAACTCGACGGATCTCGCTATCTCAGGAGCTGGCATGTTTGTTGTCAATGAAGAACAAATTTCTTTAGGTGCCACCACAAGCGCCGCTGGTTTTAGTTTTACCCGGGCAGGAGCCTTTACCACCGATAAGAATGGCTACCTAAAAAATACTGCAGGTCACTATCTTTGCGGATATAAAACCAACGGTACCGGGCAAACGGTAGATAGCACAAACACGGTGTTTAACCCCGACCCAACCGTTTTTACAAATATGGAAACCATACGACTGAATAATATCGGCGGCTCAGCCGATGCAACCGACCAGTTAACCTTCGGTGCTAACTTGAATGCAGAAGATGACGTTGGCACCACCAGCAATACGACTATTCAAGTTTATGATTCGCTTGGTGTTGCCCATAACCTTGGCCTGGTTTGGAGTAAAGTTGCAAATAACGCGTGGGACTTGGCCATCGAGCCGCCATCAGGAGGCGCCACAGCCAATATCGTTAATTCTGCCGGCGCTGTATACGCGGCAACTGGGCGGCTAGACTTCACCTCAGCCCCGGCTGACGGTGAATTGATTACTGTTAATTTTGGAGTAGGAGCTGGCGTCCAAACGTTTGAATTTGATCCTGGAGGTGGCGGCACTACGAGTGGAGGTACAGCAGTTGTCTTCACATCGGGTGAGGCAACGGGTGCAGCCGCTGCCCTTGTAGCGCGGCTAAATACAGCCGATACGGCAGCAACCACGCCTGCTCGATTTGCAGTAAACTCGGACAGCAATACTCGGATTGATATCACACAATATGTCACTGCGACCCAGGATGCCAGAGCCTTAGATATCGTTATCAATGTGTTGCCGGACGCGACCAACAACTCAAAGATTGCCCAGGAAGGGGCCGGCGAATTTACCATCCGGGATATTGAAGCCATACCTACGGCAACGCATGCAGTAACCTTTGATGGCAGCGGTCTGCCAACCGCTTTCAACGTCGATGATATCTTAATTGATGTGAATAATGGCGCAGCCGATTTATCCGTTGACTTCAATTTCGGTACCGTTGGAATGGCAAACGGTTTGACCCAATTTGCAGCCGCATATAGCCCAACCTTTATCGATACCGATGGTGCCGCGTTCGGTCAATATACCGGGGTAACAATATCCGAGAGTGGTGTCGTAACAGCTTTGTTTTCGAACGGGGACGTAAGGCCAATTTACAAAATACCGGTTGCGACTTTTCCTAACCCTAATGGATTAGGTGGAAAAACAGGTAACGTTTACAGCCAAACTGACTTTTCCGGACTGCTTTTTATGAGGACGGCAGGAACGGGGGGTGCCGGCAAGATTCAGAACTCCGTTTTGGAATCGTCAACCGTTGATATCGCAAGAGAATTCACAACCATGATTACGACGCAAAGAGCCTACTCCGCGAGTGCAAAAATTATCAGCACCGCTAACGAAATGCTTGAAGAACTAATGAGAGTTAAGCGTTAATGAGTTTCACGCCCACCACCAACTTTCCCGGTAGGTATCTTCGGATATCTACCGGGACTTTTTAAAAGTTGGAGATAAAAGGCAAGTTAAGGTTTCACGCCCACCACCAACTTTCCCGGTAGGTATCTTCGGATATCTACCGGGACTTTTTTTTAACCGATTACACGACGAATAGGACTTTACTGACCATTAACCAGGCTAATGTTAGAATTAATAAAATACCGCAAAAATTCCATTTTGAATTGTACGGAGAATAAGGGTTGGGCTCATGAACCACATTCAATCAAATACCCAAAAGAAACACTCGCTAGGATTAAAAGTGAATCCAATGTTAATGAGCGGGTTTTCAATTCAGCAATTATTCGAACATGGCAACAAACTTCATAAATCCGGTGATATTAGTGAAGCGGAGACTGTATTTCGCAACATATTGGAAATAGCTCCAGAACATCCAGGCGCGTTGCACTTTTTGGGCGTGATCGCGCGACAATGCGGCGAACTTGATAACGCAGAGCAACTAATCAAAAAAGCTATAAAAATCGCGCCGAACTATCACACGGCCCATAATAACCTTGGAAAAGTCTATCAGGATTTAGGCCAAATCGAGAATGCCGTCAAAGCCTTCAAACGTGCGGCAAAAGAAAACTCCAACTACGCAATAGCACACTTCAACCTGGGCATAATTTTTAAGGAACAGCGAAAGTTTGAAGACGCCATTAATCAGTTTAAAACAAGTGCTAAATTAAATCCCCATCACTTAGAGTCACATTTAGAAATCGGTAGTCTTTATCAAAGTGAGGGCGAAAAATTTAATGCGCAAATAGCGTTTAAAACCGTTCTGCACCTAGACGAAACAAATATCGAAGCCCGCTGCAAATTGGCACAAACAATTGAGAGTCTCAACCAAACAGATGAAGCCTTGAAGGACTACCAAATAGCGCTCGACTATCGGCCGGAAAGTACCCAAGCCTTGAATGGTATCGGACGTCTATACCATAAGAACGGACAATTTAAAGACGCATTGGAACACTTAAATAAAGCACTCAGTTTCAATCAGCATAATACGGAGACTCTCAATAATCTGGGATCGGCTTATCAAAGTATTGGTGAAATTAACAACGCTTGTCTTTATTTTGGCCGTGTTCTCGAACTTGCTCCAAACGCTTACTTTGCAGAGAAATGTCTTCTATTTGCCGCGTTAAACAATTATAATTATTCTACAGACGAGTTATTCAATCTTCACGTTAAGTTACGAAGCCGCCACGACAAGCCAAAATTTACTAAGAAAATTTTTCCGAAAAAATCCAAGGCCCCAAACAGAAGATTAAAAATCGGGTATTTATCGTCCGATTTCAGAACTCACGTCGTCGCTTTAAATATCTTACCTCTGATTGCTAATCATGACCATGATAATTTTGAAATCTTTCTCTATTACCACTCAAAAAACGATGACTTAATGACCAAGGCTTTTTCCGACAGAGCCGACCATTTCAAATTTATCAACACCATGACGGATGAAGAACTTGCCAAACTAATTGAAGAAGATGAGATCGATATTTTTGTTACTCTCGCCGGCCGCTTTGATGAAAATCGACCCTTGGTTGCAACTTATAGACCCGCACCTATCCAAATAAGCTTTCATGACTGTGCAACAAGTGGTTTAGCAGCAATGGATTATTATTTGACCGATAATATTATTAGCCCTCCCAACACTGCAGAAAAATTTACTGAACAGCTATTCCGCTTGCCGACTTATTATCAATACCCACATCAAGAGGGTTTGCCGGAAATAAATGAGTGCCCCGCAATCAAAAATGAGTTTATTACGTTTAGCTGTTTCAACAAACCGGAAAAAATCGGTGATGAAGTGATAAAACTTTGGGCAAAAATACTCCGGGCCATACCAAATAGCCAATTATTGTTGAAATACTTCAAATACTATAGCGAACCGCTCATGCAAGAACGAATAATCAGGCGATTTGCTGAAAACAATATTTCCGAAGACCGATTGATTCTTAATGCTTCGCAAGATACCCACGCCGATCACCTAACTCTATATCATCAGGTAGATATTGCTCTTGATCCGTTCCCATTTAATGGCGCAACAACAACATTTGAAGCCCTGAGTATGGGTGTTCCGGTAATTGCTCTTCAGGGTGATCATTTTGTCAGTCGCGTAGCGACGTCATTAGTGTCCCATGCTGGGCACCCCGAACTGGCAGCGGAAAATTTTGATCAATACGTCGATATTGCAGTTAGGTTATCTAGTGATGTTAATAGCCTAAACATGACTCGTCAAAATCTTAGACATCAACTATTACGATCATCAATTTGCAATGCAGTTGAATATGTGAAAAATGTTGAATCAGCATTCCGCAAAATGTGGGTTACCTGGTGCAAAACTGGCGGATACAAAGGAAATTAAGCCGTTAAAGAAATCGGAAATGGGAAATTGAGGTATTGATGTTTTCCTCAAAATCCCATCCCTTTCACGCCCACAAACCGTAAAGTCTTTAAATAATCATAAAATTATATTTTACCAGCTCTTAGAACAAAAACTCAGAAAAAATATATTTCCAGTTTAATTCTTGAATTTAACAAATAGCTAGGCAATTTCTGCCGAGTGTTAACTACTTTTTTACATAGAAGTATTAATTTTT
>CAZXSC010000156.1:0-5194 GCA_964643045.1 uncultured Rhodospirillaceae bacterium | reverse complement strand
AATATAGGGAAGTCGGCACCACTCTTCAAACTGAGAATGAAAAAGGCGAGACACAGAGCTTTATCGTCACGAGAATTGATGACAAGACACTGACTGTTGATGGCAACAATCCCCTTTGCGGCAGGAAGGTTATTTTTAATTTGGAGGTTCTCGGAGTTCGTGACGCAAACGAAGAGGAGATCGAAGCAGGAGGTCCCGTCGATGCGGGGCCCGATATACCTGAAACGCTCTCCATACCACTTCAGTAAAATATTCTTAATTTCTATTATTAAGAGGCAATATGTAATTTAATTTACAACCGCATCAAATTCATGGAGGTAAAATTATGAGTGATCAACCGAAAGAAAAACGCGATGTACCAGAGGGTAAATCCAGGTTTATGACAACCCGCCGGAAAAAACCTAGTAAAACGGGTTTTGTCGGATATGAGGCCACTTGGGAGCCGTTCCATAAAGAGGTAGAATATACGACGCCGAAGAAACCATAACCAGCCAAAGATAAAATGGAAAAATGTAATTAATGACCAATTTAGTGCCACCTCACGGTTCAAAGACTTTAATGCCTTTGCTCCTCTCGGAGGAGCTCAGAGCCCAAGAATTTTCTCGAGCCGAAAACATGAAAAAAATTCCTATGAGTAGTTGTGAGGTCTGTGACTTGTTGTTGCTATCAATGGGCGCTTATACGCCACTCGACGGTTTTATGTCAGAGGTAGATTGGCGTGGTGTCTGCGAAGACATGAAATTGGATGGTGGCTTATTTTGGCCAATGCCAGTTACGCTTTCTGCCAATCAATCTCTAGCCGATCAGTTGGAAATTGGCGAGGAAGTGGCGCTGATCGATGGAGAAACCCAACAGATTATGGGTATACTGACAGTTCAAGATAAATACACTCCGGACCTTTCTCTCCAGTGTAAAAACGTTTTTGGCACCACGAATGAAAGTCACCCAGGTGTCGCCAAGGTAATGACCCAGCCGACTGTTAACCTAGGCGGTTCGGTGAAAGTTATCGAAGAGGGTTGGTTTCCCCAAGAATTTAGTGATCTCTATATCCGTCCAGAATCTAGCCGAGCTATGTTCAAGGAAATGGGCTGGTCGAAAATAGCAGCATTTCAAACTCGAAATCCAATGCATCGCAGTCATGAATATTTAGTAAAAATTGCTATAGATGTAACCGATGGTGTTTTTATTCATCAGGTTCTAGGAAAATTAAAACCAGGTGACATTCCGGCGACCGTAAGAGTCGAAGCCATCAAAATCATGATCGATAAATATTTTAAAGATAATATAGCCGTCCAGGCTGGTTACCCAATAGAGATGCGTTATGCCGGGCCTAGAGAAGCTCTCTTTCATGCGCTGATACGACAAAATTTTGGCTGCTCTCATTTGATCGTTGGACGCGACCACGCCGGCGTAGGTGATTTTTATGGGCCCTTTGATGCCCACCACATTTTCGATACTTTATGGGAAGGAGCCTTGGTAACTCAGCCTCTAAAAATCGACATTACTTTCTATTGTGAAGTATGCGATGGTATGGCGACAGCTAAAACCTGTCCTCATGATGAAAAATTTAGAGTAAATGTCTCCGGCACCCGCCAACGTGAAATGCTATTAAACGGCGAGGAAGTTCCAACGAAATTCGGCCGACCAGAGGTCGTCGCTGTGCTACGCAAATTTTACGAAGGCCAAGTTTAATTTACGACCATCTTATCGTTCAACCAGCCCCTGTTAATGGCACACGACTACTGCTATAATTGGATGCAATGATAATAGCTCATATCTCCGACAGTCATATTGATCCGGAATCAAATAAACTAGAAGACCGACTTAGAGATCTTCGACTCGTGGTCGACGATATTAATAATCAAGACCCCGCGCCCAATATAGTCGTTCATACGGGCGATGTCGTCCACAACGGCACGCAAGAAAAATACGATTTAGCCCTGACCATTCTCGAGGATATCCGGATACCGCTCCATGTTTGCGCCGGTAACCGCGACGATAGGAGCTTGATTGCCACGAATTTCCAAACGGGTCGCAATACTTCACCTCGTTCGGAATTTCTTCAATACAGTATCGACGATTACCCGGTTCGCGTGATTGCCCTCGACACTACGTGCGCCACCACCAACATGGGTGATTATTGCCGAGAACGCGCCGATTCACTTAGCCAGATGCTGGCCGAAGAGCCACAAAAACCGACCGTACTATTCATGCATCATCCACCCTTTGAAATCATTGGGTCCAAGAACCCTTTCCAGTTCGACAACTGGGATACATTGGAACATCTGACCCGTGTCATGAAAAAACACGATCAGGTAAAAAACCTTTTCTGTGGCCATAGCCACCGTAATTCGCGGGGCCATATCTTGGGTGTTCCTGTCAGCACAACACCCAGTATTGCTATTGATCTCCGTCTCGGTGATGTTCCCGAAGGCGCAGAATTCGTGCCCGTATATCATATCCACGAATTTGATGGCATCCGGTTCAAAAGCAAAACCGCGGTCTGCGGGATATTAGAGGCAGATTTAATGGATTAAATTTTCGTAGAATAAGTAGCGTATAAATGCCGGTTGATAATAACGATATAACGGACACCCCAAAAATTATCATATACATTTTTTTAAAACTTTAGTAGGCACACCGACCTCACCGTCGTCGAATTGATAAAGAAGTAGAGCTCTTAACGCTCCGAAACCACTGAGCTAAAGCTATTTTCAACATTATCTGTAATTTCAATATAATTGTTAAAATATTAAAATTTTTTGGAACTTATTTATTTTTGGATAAATCACTAGTACAAAACATATCAAAAAGAATAGAAATAAGCGGGCGAACGTCTTTATCTGACAAACGATAATGGATTACGGTACCTTCACGACGAGTAATTACTAGACCTTCATTTTTTAGCCAATTTAAATGTTGGGACAGATTGGCCGGTTTTACCCCAATGCTTTCGCTAAGTTCACCAGCTGTCCATTCGTCCGAAATCAAATGACAAAGTACAAGTATCCGATGTCGGTTGGCAATTGACTTTAGGAATGCAGCCGCCTTTTCTGCGTTATTTTCCATCGTGAGCTGCTTGGCTTCTAATTCCATACCGACATTCCAATAAACTGCTTAAAACAAAAATTAGTAAAATTGTTTGAATAAGATATGACAGAAAAGAACAATAAATAACAGCGCTAGCTTACCTTATTTAATTCTTTCCATATCCGCAATGCTGTATAAGGCATATCAAAATGCTCAATTCCCAAAGGAGCCAGAGCATTCAATACCGCATTAGCAACGACGGCTAACGCAGGAACCGTGCCGGCCTCACCACCCGCCTTAATCCTCAACATGTTTGTTTCTGACGGAATTTCAATGGTATCAACCCCAAACATTGGAAATTGGTCCGCTCTTGGCATCATGTAGTCCATGAAAGAGCCTGTTAGAAGTTGACCTGAACTTAAATCAAAGAAAGCACATTCACCGATGGCTTGGCCCACTCCTTGAACGATGCCTCCATGGGTTTGACCATGAACTATCAATGGATTCACTGCTTGGCCACAATCATCAACAATACAATATTTGATAATTGTTAGCTCACCAGTTTCACGGTCAATTTCAATCTCAGCGGCAGAAGCACCATATGGATAAGCTTTTATCCTCCCCTCTTGAAAGAATTCAGACATTAACGGCAAACCGCTTCCGCTAAATTTACCATACGACCGCGCAACCTCTTGAATACTTATTTCTTGGACGGTCTGTTTTACCTTGAACTTTCCCTCTTCAAAATTGATCACACCTTCAGCCACTTGCAGTAAATGCGCCGCAACGGGTTTTGCCTTTTCAACAAGATCTTTTGATATTTCAACTAATACTTTCCCCATCATACGCATAGAGCGATCAGAGTGGGTCCCTCCCCCTTTTACGAGTAAATCGCTATCACCCCAAGCTAAGGAAATATCCTCAAAAGGGATTCCTAGTAATTCACTTAAAACTTGGGAGTAAGTTGTTTCATGGCCTTGCCCATGATTTTGCGTTCCAGCGAAAATAGTAACATTACCTTTATCATTTATTTCAACTCGTCCCATTTCAATAGGTGCCCCAACTGGGGTTTCCACAAAAGGCACCAAACTAACACCTCTTAGTTTCCCTTTTGAAAATGCTTCTTTTTGCCGATTCTCAAAATCATTATAATCTATCATAGATGCGACTGTTTCCAATGCCTGAGGATAATTCCCAACATCATAAGTTAACCCCATAACGGTCGTAAATGGCATCGCCTCTTCACGAATTAGATTTTTAAGCCTTATTTTTTTACGGTCCATCTTTATTTTTTGCGCACCCATATCAATTAAGCGCTCTAAAACAAGATGTGTTTCTGGACGCCCGGCCGCTCTAAATGGTAGTACGGGAACCGTATTTGTGAGATAAACCTTCAAATCAAGTGAAGAATTCGGGATGTCATAGCTCGTAGTCACTAATCTGGAAAGGTTAGCTGGCGGTGCATAACAAATTGTATAGGCGCCGATATTGGCTGAAACTAGGAGCTTGTATGCATTAATGTTACCATCGATATCAAGGCCCAAGGTCCCGGTCATTTCCATATCCCGACCCTGCCAATCACTAATAAATGCATCAGTCCGGGTACTCGTCCATTTAACTGGATGGCCTACTCGTTTAGCAGCCCAAGCTAATATGACAAATTCCGGTCCGACATGACCACGCGAGCCAAAGCCTCCTCCAACATCGGGGCACACAACCTGAACCCTTTCGGAACTTACTTTAAGTGAACTAGCAATCATATCCCTATAGCGGTGGACCCCTTGATTTCCTGCTGTAATAATGAATCTTTCACCACTTAGATCATATTCTCCAATTCCCGAGCGGGGTTCCATTGGACAACTGATAAGACGGGGTACCTTAAAATTTCCGGTTACAATATAGTCGGATTCCTCTAAAGCTTTAACTGTAGATTCATAGTTACCGCGAACATGATGTACAGTAATATTGCCAGGAGCAAATTCACTGATATCAGGTGTCTTTGAATTTGCTGCCTGGTGCACATCAATTATCGACGGTAATTCTTCCAAATCTACTTCAACCAGCTCAGCACCACTCTCTGCAATACTCATTGTCTCGGCAATAATAATGGCAACAGGTTCTCCTACATGCCGCACCTTATCGAACGGCATAGGCCATTGAGGAA
>CAZXSC010000155.1:0-5198 GCA_964643045.1 uncultured Rhodospirillaceae bacterium | reverse complement strand
CGATAAATGACCCTCTGCGGAAGTGCCTGTCCCATAGGGAATGATTGGAATATTATATTTTCCACAAGCTGTGACAATTTTCACAACCTCCTCCGTTGAGTGGGCCATCACCACCGCATCAGCTGGAATAGCATCATAAAAAGAAAAATCACGTGCGTGAGATTCTCTAACCGGTAAGGCAGTCAAAATCCTATCTTCAAACGTTTTTTGCAAATCGATCAATAGATTATCGATAGCCTGTTTATCAAAAATACGCTTATCATCAGGCATAAAATCATTCCTCGGTTTTTTCTATAATGCTGGTTTTTTTTATGACACACAACACGGTTGGATGCATATCACTGGTTCAGAAACACCTGAGATTAATTATTTTGCTCGAGTTTCTCTAACAGCAATGTAGGCAGCACTTAATACTACAATTAAAATACCAAGAATCGATACAACATCAGGAAAATCAGAAAAAAACAAATAACCGAACAACGTAGCAAAAATAATTTGTGACAGTGTCATTGGCGCTAAAATTGATGCCTCACCAAAAACAAATGCATTAAATAAGCAAATTTGTCCCATTGCTGCGATGGCACAAAACCCTATTATAAACAGCAAATCTTCCTGCCGAATAGGTACCCACACTGAAAAAATTAGTGGGGTCAACAAAATAAAGGCAATAACCGATGAATACATCAAATTACGTAACGGCGGCTCTCTATTGGCCAATAGTCGATTAAAGGTATAAAATATTCCAATTGAAATACCAGCCCCAAAAGCGGCTATATACCCAAAACGCTCTCCACCAAGGTCAGGGCGTAAAACAACCAAAACCCCACAAAAACCAGCTATTACTGAAATCCAGCGCCTAATACCAACTTTCTCTCCCAACATAAAAGGTGATAGGGAAGTAGTGACCAAGGGGGCAACGAAAGCAATTGCGGTAGCTTCAGCAAGTGGCACCAAACTCACGGCCCAATAAAACATGCTCATACCCGTTAAAAGAGACGTCGAGCGCAATATCTGAAGTATGGGATTGCCGGGCCAAAAACTTCGAGGGCCATATTTTATAAGAATTATTGGAACGTAAAGAAGGCTAGCAAACATCATTTGAGCCCACATGAAAACAACAGCCGAATAAGTTCCACTCATTATTTTTACAATAACGTCTTTTAGCGAAAACAAAGCCATCGCTAGAACCGTTAATGCTATACCTAGTAAGATTTTTTGTTTTGCCAAAGGTATTTTCAAATTTTTTCCAAATTAGGATTAGTATCGCCTATAGAATAATTTTCAAACAGCGTAGAAACACCATCAAGCAGAACACTTAGACAATAATATTTTACCTATGTTAAGGCCTAACTATAAAATCAAACCTCCAAGACCTAAACCACTTTATATGAAATTTGGTTAAATTTAATTATTCTTCAAAATCCAAATAATTAAGACATCATCCGTTGCTATACCCGAAAAATAAACTATATAAACACTGACCTGATACAGCCAATTAAGGCGCCTAATTAGGGTCTTTTTGGAACTTAGGTCTGAGTTGAAATTTGGCCAATAATGGCGAATTTCTTGTTTTCATATCGCTTCTAAAGGAGGATGTGCGATGCGTACTTATGATTTTACACCATTATTCCGTCATTCCGTTGGTTTTGATCACATGCAACATTTATTTGATAGTGCTCTGCATTATGATCAAGCAACGACGGACAGTTACCCCCCGTACAATATAGAAAGTGTCGATAAGGACACTTACCAAATTTCGATGGCTATAGCAGGTTTCAGTGAAAACGACCTAGATATTGTCGTGACCGAGGACAAACTCTCGGTAAAAGGTGATATCCAATCCCAAGAAAAGAAAAACTATCTTCACCGTGGGATAGCCGGTCGGACTTTTGAACGTAATTTTAGCCTTGCTGACTACGTAAAAGTCGTCGATGCCCATCTAGAAAATGGCTTGCTGCTTATTGATCTCGTACGTGAGGTTCCTGAGTCAAAAAAACCACGTAAAATTGAAATAAAAAATGGCTCGAATACATCAATCAAGGAAAAAGCTACAAAATTTATTGGTGGCAAGAATAAAGCCGCCGCCTAAACTCAAAAAATATCCGCACGTTAATCAGGGGATTTTCCACATTATCATTTCCCCTGATTACTGCTACTGGAAGGTGTTGGAAAAGAGTTAATTAACCAAACTCTAATTTCTAATCACAGAAAAAACAAAATCTTTGCTGACATGCTTAAACATTTTAGTTTAGCATACACTTTGATGAAAACATTTTTGAGCGAACCTTAAAATGATTATTTATCCAGTTAAATCGTTTTTGATTTTACTAACAATAATGGTTTACGGCTTCACGGCTTACTCACAAGGATCTGAACCAGACCCTAGTAACGTCACTCCTGATACACATAAAAGTTATAAAGATACTCAGAAACTGATAAACGAAACCCAAGCTAGGCTCGATTTGGTTCGGAAACAAAACAATGCTAGGGCAAAAGAAATCGAGGCACTTACGAATAAAGTAGGTGTGATTATTACAAAAATGTCTGGTCAGGGTAAAGATAATACGGCACTGCAATCAGAAATTTCCGTACTAAACGAGTTGCTATCAATCGAACGGAATATTACAGGTGACTTGAGAAATAAAAATACACAGTTGAGAAGAAAGCTGAATGCTCTAAAAATTCAAAATAGAACGTTAACAAGTCAACAGGGTAATATAAGAAAAAAAAATCACGCCAAGATTACAAGACTCAACGAGCGTCTTAGATCAGCAATTGTCGAAAATTCAAAAAAAGATAGAATAATTAACCCATTAGAAAATAACATTGAAAAACTTACAGCAGAGGTTATTCGTCTAAAAAAACAAATTAAATTATTAAAAGAAAATCGATATCGATCAAAGTTACCGCTACATTCTCGCAGTCAATAAGCTTTCTTAATGATGGTTGGATAAAAAATTTTAATCTCCCCAATGTGCCATTGGCAAACCAGCTATAGGGGATGTAAAAAAAGGTATTCGGGTACCTCGAAGGCTGCCGATGTAAACAGTTCTAAGATCAGCTCCTCCAAAAGTAACACTCGCAAACCACGGTGCTATAGTTCCTCCTGCAGCGAGCATTAATTCAGGTGTTACTTCATCTCTTTTAAAAGCATTTTCCAATGCCTCAGAAGCAGCCTCATTATCATCATCCAGAATAACGTGATATTCGCCTTCGGGCGTAATAGCAAATATTTGATCCGACATAACCAAAGTACCCCAAAGATTGCCATATGAATCAAAGGCTATGCCATCAGGAAAACAGTTTTTCCCCTCTTTTCCAAGTTTACTTGGACCAAATATCTCACGATTTGTTAAAGAACCGTCTTTGGCCACTTGCATCCGGGTTATTCGTTGGCCTGTCGTTTCAACAATATAGATAGATTCTTCGGCAGCATCGAGACGAACTTCATTGGTAAAGCTGAAACCATCAGCGACAATTCGAAGACCCTTTTCATCAGCCAAAGCTATGTAACCATCGGCAATATTGGGGCTTATGGCCTCCATCCAGTTTCTAATTTTAGTTGAAACAGTAAGCCACAAGCGGTTCTTACTGTCGCGTAAAACAAAATTTACCTTACCAATTGGTTGCCCCTCAATATTGTCATATAACGTTTTTGTCTCGCCGTTGGGAGCCATCACTTCCAAGATATCTGTGCCAAAATTAGAAATATAAATCTGATTCTCCGGGCCAAAAGCTAACCCATTTGGCAATGTGCCTTGTGTAAAGCGGGCCGCATCATCTTTAGCTTCTTCAAAATTATTTTTTTTAGAACCAAAAGTTTGTGTGATAATTTCTTGGGTGCCATCTGGCTTAATATGCACCACGCCGCCCCTTGCATCAGCGGCCCAAAGTGATCCATCTGGTTTGGCTAGAATACATTCAGGACGTTGTAAATCTTCACCAACATAAGAAATATCTCCAACGTCTACCGTAAAATCAAATATGGGGTTCTTTTTCATAATGATAAAATTTCTTTCAGGCAGAACGGTTAAAGCTTTTAAATTTAACGGCCCAACTTGACCACAAACATAACGAGCGTTTTAATAAGCTGATCATTTGTTTCCACAAAAAATGTACTTATACTAGTAAACTAGCAGAATTTTTTGACAATTAAAAATTCTTTGCTGAACAACAAACTATGCTGCATTATGAGATATTTACAATAATTGTTCATCATAAACACGCGTGGTGTAAATAAGGCAGAAGATTGTAACATGAGCCAAAATGTCATGAAATCTATTGCGCATCCATATTTGCTGAATGCGCTGGGAAAATTTCTAAACAAAGAAATTCAAAATAACCTGAGACAAGTAACACTGCCTACGGGCAAATAGGAGGTTTTTATGCAGACCTGTTATGATCTTGTGTGGCTTTCGGCAAAACGAGCACCAAATGACGTAGCGATTGTTGATGACCTCAGCGACAGGGCATTTACCTATCAAGAGCTGATTGAAGAAATTGATATAGTAGCCGCTGGGCTCGCAGAACGTGGTGTAAAAAAAGGAATGCGTGTTGCCACTGTTTTACCGAGTTTATTCGACCATGCTATCGCATTACTTGCTTTACAAAGATTAGCTGCCATTCCGGCTTTAATTAATTTCAGACTTACTCCTGAAGAAATAGGGGAACTTATAAAGCTGGGGGAGATAGAAGGAGCTATAATTCTACCCGATAAAAACCTAGCAAATAATGTCAATAATGTTCTCAGAAATTCAGAGCGAGTATTTTGTGTAGGTGACGCGAGTGGTCTGGCAACAAGTTTTACCAATTGTCGCGGGGATGGAAAATTTCTCGGTTCAATTCCAAAGCCACACCCGGAAGACATCTCCTTTATCTTTTATACTTCTGGGACTACCGGCCTACCAAAAGGCGTCGAGCTATCCCATAGAACTACAGAACATCGTATTTTATGGTTGGCAACTCATGCCGGGTTTCGCCACGGTAAGCATAATAAATTGCTGGGCTTCATGCCATTGAGTCACGCTATTGGATTTTATGGCGTATTTCTAGCCGCACTGAGCTATAACGGAACTTATTTTGTCCAGTCGACTTTCAATCCTGTCAATGCTGTTGATATAATTGAAAAGTATGGCATCACATACATGTTTGCCGTCCCCCAGTTGTACTTTGCAATAACACAAGCACCCAATTATAGC
>CAZXSC010000154.1:0-5399 GCA_964643045.1 uncultured Rhodospirillaceae bacterium | reverse complement strand
CCCATAATTAAGCACTCCCTGCTGCGCGCATAACGCCTTTAAGATAATGGTCGTACGCTCCGCATCTACATAAATTTCCTGACATCGCCTTTCTTGCCTGATCAACCGTAGGCTTAGGGTTTTTTTCCAAAAGATTAACGGCCGACATCACCTGACCTGGGGTACAAAATCCGCATTGTGGTCCAAGTTCATCGACAAACGCTTGCTGGACTGGATGCAATCTTCCGCTTGAGGGCGCAATACCTTCAATGGTACGAATTTTTTGTCCCCGAACGGAGTGTGTCAAAGTCGAACAAGAATAGATTGTTACATCATCAGAGATGACCGTGCAGGCACCGCATTCAGCTCTGTTGCACCCTATTTTAGTGCCTGTTAAACCTAACCGATACCGGATCGTATGAGCCAATGTTTCGTTTGGAGCCACATCAACACGACGCGTTTTACCGTTAATATTCAGAGAAACCAGTCTTTCAACACCCCTGATAGCTGCCCGTGCCTTTCCTGCTCCACCAACCATTACGTAGGAAGCTGCCGCCACGGCAACGCCAGAACAAACTACTCCCCTTAGAAAATCTCTTCTCGTCACGGCTGTGGTTTGCCAAGTATTGAGAGGAAGATCCGGTTGATTTCCAGCTATCTCGGCCGTTGCAGGCACAAACTCAAAATCATCCGCTGGATCCGGTGGAAATTCGAACTCTTCATGTTCGACAATTTCGTTTTTCCAAATTTCAACCATTCGTAAAAGTCCTTTTCCTGTTAAAAACCATTAATCTAACGCAAAACTACCAATGCGTGCCTGACGCAGGCCACACAACCAAAAGGTTACCCAAGATTTCTGTAAGTTGCCACGCTTACCGCCCTGCTTGTCTAGTTATAAATTCAAGCTTTTTTTATCCATTGGCTAAACTCTAGGCGAATAAACGTCCCTTCGTCAATAGTCGGCGTTATATATTTTTTTTTACCGATTTTTTCTGTAAAAAAAAAATGGCTATACTATTGAAAATTAACAAACTATTAAAACAATTAAACCAAATCTGATGGAAACAGATATTGCTGAAATCTCGGATAGTTCAGCCAAACGCCAAGAGTGGTTTAAAAAAAACAACTCAAAAGCTGTTTTAATCAGACCTGATCGTAATATCAGTGGCACTGCAAAAACAGCCCCTGAATTACATTAGTTATTACTACTGTACAAAAGAGAGTTTTGTTGAAATTTATGTTGAGATTAAACGCCGGGCATTGAAATTTAAATAATAAATGCTACCTAAAAAACCGTTAAACTTGATATTAAGTAAATAACAATGGCATAAACATCGGTTATACTTGAATATCAGATTAAATTGCAGACAGGTGCCAGCAAGGATGAATTGAGGTTTTCAAATTGAATGGTTTAATTTCGCGGCTCCTTGAATTTGGATGAGAATTGAGAATATTGCAGGGAAGCGTTTGAATAAAAAAAACATAACCTTCCGATAAATAAATGGAGCTGACAAACACGTGATCAGAATTTTTATTGGCTACGATCCGAGAGAGGCTATCGCGTTTAATGTTTTGTCCCACTCAATTCAAGTTCGATCAAGTCAACCTGTTGCCATTACACCAATTACATTATCACAATTAAAAACCCAAATGTGGAGAAAACGGGGGAACCTTCAAACCACAGAATTCTCATTTTCGCGCTTTCTGACCCCGTATCTTTGCAAATATGAAGGTTGGGCTATTTTTATGGATTGTGACATGCTGGTATTGGATGACATTGCAAAACTCTGGAATCTTCAGGATAAAAACTTTGCTGTTCAGTGCGTTAAACATAACCACATCCCGAAGGAAAAAACAAAATTTCTCAACCAACCTCAAACAGCTTACGAGAAAAAAAATTGGTCGAGTGTTATGCTTTTAAACTGCGGTAAATGCAAAGCATTGACACCTGAATATGTAAATACTGCAAGTGGATTAGAACTACATTGCTTTCGTTGGCTGTCTAATGAAAATCTGATTGGCGAACTCCCCCCCCGCTGGAACCATCTCGTTGACTATGATCCGGAATTATCAATTAATGACATATCTAACCTTCACTATACCTCGGGCGGCCCGTACTTTGAAGAATACAGGGATTGTGGGTACTCCGATGTGTGGATGGAAGAACGCAAGAAAATGCTATTTCCCAGCAATCTATAGTAATCGGGCGCTAAGTAACAGGTTTCCAGTCCTCTCCCCATGCGTCTTTCCATAGCCAAGGTCTGGAGGTATTTGACTTAACCGTGCCTCCCTGCCAGAGATCAAATTTAGGGTCTGCATATTCACTAAAATGAGACTCAACTTTCTCCGATAGTTCTTGAAAAACCGATTCAAAATCAGGCTCATTTGAGAGATCATTCCGTTCCTCAATGTCATCACTAACATGATAGAGTTCGTCAGCTAATGGGAAGGTTTTACTGCC
The DNA here is from genome assembly GCA_964643045.1 of uncultured Rhodospirillaceae bacterium. Lineage (GTDB taxonomy): Bacteria > Pseudomonadota > Alphaproteobacteria > Rhodospirillales > UBA2165 > TMED23. The sequence goes on along the minus strand of CAZXSC010000154.1, from coordinate 2,959 downwards.
TTTAAAGCGTTTCATGAGCAACCAGTCTTTTGTTCGAATACCCCGGCTTTCTTCCTGTTCGAAAAATACGATATCATTCCAATTTTCTTCATCACCGTGCAACAAAGCAACAAAACTTCGAGAAGGAATTCCTGGATCCGCTGTCATGTGATTCAAGCCCGCATAATCCAAAATAGTTGCGAACAAGTCGACACCACTAAAATGCATTCCCGAGACCTGCCTCCTAGCGATTTTACCTGGATGGCGCAATAACATAGGAATATTATAGGCAACACGGTGCAGATTTGATGGCCACGTAGCTTGTCCATGTCCCCAAAATCCCCGATGCCCCAAAGAAAAACCATGATCCGCAGTAAATATGATCAAAGTGTTATCATCGAGGCCACTGCTTTTTAGCGCTTGCATAATTTGGCCCACACCATCATCTACGATACTCATTTGAGAATAATAGTTCCGCAGTGAATCCAGATCATTGGGTATTCGCAATAAGCTGGAGAAGTCTGGCCCCCCGGGTCCGCTCAAATCCTTTTGCAAATCATAAATTTTGACCGTGTTCTCACTGAGGCCTTCACGGGGCACTGAATTCATGGGCATATCTTCATAGATATGTGCAAACCTATTATCCGCAGGGCCCTTGATTGCAGGCCAATGACCATAGGGACCATTGTACGGAACATATAAAAAAAAGGGCCTATCAATGTCGGCCCTACCATTGATATAATCAACCGCCTTATCAGTAAAAAAATCGACCGAGTGGTCATCACAAATGTGAGTATTTCCATTTTCGACCATGGTATTACCGTAAAAACTTATCGTATGGCCACGGGCAAAGGTTACCCAATGATCAAAACCATTCTGCGCTTCAAACGGCACGCCTAAATGGTACTTACCAATCATAGCTGTATCATAACCGCTATTGCCTAAGATTTCTGGCAGAGTATTAATCTCTTCAAGAGCATTCCAGTTTCTTGGCCATTGATCTATAAGCCGATCATCTAGCCACGTATGAACACCATGCTGACAAGGCAGAAGTCCCGTTAGTGCAGACGCTCGCCCTGGAGAACACATCGCATTAGGACAAAACGCGTTATTGAACCGTATTCCTTCTTCCGCCAGACAATCAAGATTGGGTGAATACATTTCCTCGTTACCATAACAACCCAATGTATCCGCAGATTCGTTGTCGGTCATTATGAAAACTATATTAGGGGGACTGCTCATGGTGGTCATTATTGACACAAGGTCTAGGCGTATTCAATGCTCGAAAGAGCGTTTTTCACAACTTCCATAGCCTGATCAACATGCTTTTCTTCAAAAATAAGAGGCGGGGAAAAAATCATCTTGTTAGCCTGAATGCGGACCCATACCCCATTTTCCATGCAGGACTTTTGAATCGCTTGGAAGTATGGATCAAAGGCTGGAATGGGTTCTTTCGAACGGCGGTCTTTGACGAACTCAATAGCGAGCATCAAACCCACTCCCCTGACATCACCCACAGTCGGAAATTCTCTCAGCACTTTAAGTTGATCGATAAAGTAATTACCAATTTTCGCCGCATTGGATGGTAAATCTTCATCCACAACAATGTTCAAATTTGCAAGGGCTGCCGCACAGGCCAGAGGATGTCCCGAATAAGTGTAGCCGTGCATTATCGGCGCCAAGGCATTCTCCTTGGACCAGGATTCTGCGATGCGTTTGTTGACAACCGTTGCACCCAACGGGACATAGCCAGAGTTAATACCTTTCGCAAGGCACATAATATCTGGTTTGACACCCCAATGCCGGCTGCCAAACATAGTTCCCGTCCGTCCAAAGCCGGTCACCACCTCATCAGCAATCAGTAAAATATCGAAGGTATCACAAATCTTGCGGATTTTTGGCCAGAAGTTTGCGGGTGGAACTATCATTCCTCCAGCTCCTTGAACCGGCTCCGCAATAAAGGCAGCGACCGTATCTGGACCTTGTTGCTCAATCTCACGGGCTAAAATTTCAGCGCAAATTTCACCCAACTCTTCGTGATCTTCTGTCCATGCATTTCGATAGAGGTAAGGACTATCCACTTGAAAGCACCCCGGTAACAAAGGTTCATAAGCACGCCTCCAGGGTATGCCGCCGCCAACCGACATGCCGCCAAAGTGAACACCATGATAAGCGTGCTTTAGAGAGAAAAACTTCGTTTTCTCAGGTTTTCCAGAGAGTTTCCAATATTGTCTGGTTATCTTTAAAGCCCCTTCAATGGCATCGGATCCACCAGACGAGAACAACACTCGCGCCATACCCTCTGGCCCTAACATTTCCATAAGTAAGGATGACAAGGCTATCGACGGTGGATTGGAGGCATTCCCGAAGGTATTGTAATAGGGAAGTTTATCCAATTGATCGACAATTGCCTTTTTGATCTCGGGACGGTTATGCCCAACGTTGACGTTCCAGAGGCTTGCGGTGCAATCTAGATATTTGTTTCCGTTGATATCAAAAATATTGACGCCGTCGCTTTCTGAAATAATCACAGGCGGATTTTTCGCCGACATCTTGGGGTCCACCATGGGATGCCAGACATGACGAGCATTATTTTCAATAACGAAATTAGCATCAACGGCTGACGCTCGGTAACTGTTCTTCAATTCAATAAACCCTGTTTTCTTTCTTAATTAGTTTGGTTATTCGCCTGATTTTGATATTCTATAAATTATTTTAGTTTGTCAAATGGCCGTATTTTATTACTTAAACAGCCAAACGCACCTCTTCAATAAATTTCAACCGCTTGTGCGCAAAAATCCTTGGATTTAAGCATCAGATATTTACGCCATTTCCCTTAATTTCACGTCAGAACTTAAATACTCCGGCCGAAAACCACTCCAACCAGCATCCAGTCCAGCATCCGGATCCGAAATTGTGGCATGGAAGGCACGATCTCCTCCTGGAGTAACTTCAATTAGCTCAATAGTACCAACACCTT
>CAZXSC010000153.1:0-5503 GCA_964643045.1 uncultured Rhodospirillaceae bacterium | reverse complement strand
CAACTCAAATTCAGCTTTCTCTATATAAGGATTCGTGCCTGCCATTATCTGTTTGAACAATTTTTTAAATATAACTTCAATATTGAAATTATACTGAATTTAATGCAGAAAATCAATGCAAGAACCAAGCATTTAAGTTTTCATCTCAATAGCAAACCAGTTCGGAAAATGACCCTGAAAAACTGTGCTGAAAGTGGCAGCAAATATTAAGATCCCGGAACATTATCACACTTTTTCAGGAAACTTAGCAAAAGTGAACCTTAACCATTTTATTGATTTGTTGCTTTTGAACTGTGCTGGTTGTTAAGTCCATCTCCGATTAATTTGAATGACGGGTATAAGACAAAGGAGAGGCTAATTTATTTTTATAAAAAGGTGGTTTTATTAGGGGATTCTTGAGGATTTTACAGGCGGTTTAATTAGCTGGTTCCAGCAGCTTCATAAAGATTTCCCGGTCCGGAGAAAAATTTGCGTAGAGCGGTAAAAAAGCGCCTCCCAATACCCTGGCCTGACTTCCAATGCTGCCACTACTTAATTTGGGGGGGGTTAGACCTACAATGTTGTAATTTTTCATAGAACCATTTACTTTGGAGATCATGTCCTCCAAATAGCTGTTTGGTAAGGTACTGTCAATGATGACAGAATCTACATCAAGGAAGGAAACTCCAGAGAGAATTGAAAAAGCAATCGCGTTGGCAGCTTCGGAAGACCATGTGTTAAAAAGAGTTAGAGATTTGCCTGATAAAGCTTCACTGCTATAAAGTTTGTCAACGCTTATATTATGTTTCGAAAATTCTTTTTCAAGTTTCCACAAAGAGGCTAACTCTATAAGCTGCGGAGGAGACCCATTCCCTGAGACACTTGAAGGCATTGAACCTACTGCCCCTGCATTCCCGGTCATTCCACAAAAGAGTTGACCTCCAATGACAAGCCCACCGCCAATCAATGTTCCAATATATAAATAAATAAAGTTTTTTGTTTCATTATGTCTTCCCAGAGTTAATTCTGAAAGGCAGGAAGCGGAAACGTCATTGAGAAGATATATTGGAAGTTTTGTAAATCTTCGTAATTCATCAGCAATGTTCACATTTTTCCAGTCAGACATACTCTTTTTAGGAGCACCAATTACACTTTCCCATTCTTCAAGAGAACCTGGAGCGGCAATACCAACTCCTGTTATTCGTTGAAAAACATCAGGGCTTAAGGACCTCAGCAAATTAGTTAAAAGACGTCCAGCTTCATCAATAACATAAGTAAATCGAGGATATTCGTACTGTACTGTCTCGTGTTTACAAATTCTTCCATCAAATGACATCATAACTACATCCATCGACCTCCGGCCAATCTGAACACCAATTGAAAATGCTCCTAACGGATCAATTTGAAAAACAGTCGAGGGTTTACCTACATTTCCCCGTTTTATTTTCCCTTTCTTGAGAAAACCATTCCTGAGCAATCTATTAACGATCACAGAAATAGTTTGCGGTGTAAGCCGTGTCATGCGGGCCAAATCTGCCTTAGTAGCCCCATCTCCTTCACGGATTAAAGACAGAACTAGCCTCTCGTTGTATTGACCGAGGCGCATTTGATTGCTGCCTTTTGCACCCTCATCCTGCAAGTGACCGATAGATTTGAAAATATTATTTGTTATTTCCAAGTTTATTCTCGATTAAATGTAACTTTTGTTCTCATTACCACCATGATTTACTCCTGTGATCAGGGATATTACTTCATTTCCAGATGTTTTATCTGTATCAAGATCACCGACAATTCGTCCTTGACGGAACACAACAATCCTATCAACTAAATCGAAAACTTGCCTCAAGTTGTGGGAAATGATAATGACCGGAACTCTCTTTTCTTTTAAACTCCGGATGATGTTTTCAACCTTGTTAGTCTCCTGAATTCCTAATGCAGCGGTTGGTTCGTCCATGATAATAAGTTTCGAACCCCAACCTGCAGCTCTACTGATCGCAACACATTGTCTTTGCCCTCCCGACATTTCTTCCAGAGGCAGAGTCAGGTCTGGAATTTTAATTCCTGTGTCATTAAGAAGTTCTTCTGAACGTTTGCGCATTAGCTGCTTATTAAGCCAGCTAAACGGCCCCAAATTAAAAAACGTTTCCTCCCGCCCAAGGAATATGTTTGCTGAAACATCCAGTTTATCAGCCAGTGCAAGATTCTGATAAACCGTCTCTATTCCCATATTTCGTGCTTCTTTAGGAAGAGCAAACTGCACTTTCTGGTCTTCAAAGAAAATGTCTCCACTTGTCGGTTGCTCTACCCCTGTGATATTGCGGACAAAAGTTGATTTGCCTGCACCGTTATCACCTACAATTGCAATATGTTCTGCTTTTCTCAGGATTAGATTAGCCCCTTCAAGAGCCACTACACCACCATAGTGTTTGGTCAGGCCTCGGGATTCCAAAATAATAGATTGATCATTGTCGTCCATCATTAACTCATAAATTTAATTTGCTAAAAGATTCTAGATAACTACTAATTTATAACAGAAATATTTCTTGCCCTCTCAAAAATCTTTGGAACTAAACCACTTGCCAACATCAAGAAACATCCAAGAATTAAAAAGGGAATGCCAAATTTGTATGTTAGAATTTGTAATGGAATGACCATAAACAAGAATAAACTGGCAATTCCGGTATAAACCACTAGACCCGGTAACCAGAGAGGAATTAGTGAAGCAACCACTAATCCCCCTAAAAAGATTGATGGCCAAATATTTAAAAACATAATTTCCTCGTGTGTTTCCAAATTCTTTACAGACTGCAGACGCTTCGATTGTTCTCTTGCCAGTTTACCCCCTTCCAACATGATCTCTTCTGCTGAATAATGTTCGTGTACTGCAATCCAAGAATGTGTATAAAGACTAGCTGGTGTCAGAAAGGCAAAAAATGCCATTGCCATTGCGATGATGGTCATCATCTTTTGTGTCTTCATTGCTGAGCGAGAGCGTCGGACGATATCAATTCCGACTGCAATTAGAATAATGATCCCTGTGACCACCATCTGCCAGAAGGTTTCCAGTTGGGCCAGAGTCAATCCGTTGTTAATTAATTTCAGCAAGATAACACCAAGAAAAGTTCCCCATATAGTACCTTTTCCTCCAAACAATGAGGTTCCCCCGATAACCACAGCAGCAATCGCATCCAACTCCCACATTTGACCATAATCGGATTTTGCATAAGGTGCTCTTCCTAAAAACAAAAGAGCTCCTAAAGCCGCAGACAATGAGCAAAACAAGTATGTCATTAGTTTATAAGCTTTGGTGTTGATTCCCGCTTGGCTTGCTCCGGACTCGTTACTGCCTATCGCGTAAACATAACGACCAAAGCGAGTATTGTTGACGATTAACGCTAAGAAAACGAAAAAAGCAATGAATATGATAAGGCTCATTTGAAAAGTACGAAAAGTCGTTATCCAGTTTTCATCAACAAACTCACCCAAAGGAATAAGAACATCTGGCAATGAACCATCTTGAAATCCATCACGCAGCCATGCTAATGGGTTGTGCCTTCCAAAACCATAAAAGGTTTCCGGTAATTTTGGAGTTGCTCTAGCACCTGTTGTGAGATGACCAGTTCCTCTCCACACAGACAAACCGGCTAAAGTAACAATAAATGCCGGCATTTTTAAATAAGCTACAAGACTACCATTAACCATCCCCACAAGAGCCCCAATTCCAAGTCCCGAAAAAATTGCCATACCAGGAGAAAACCCCCAAAAAGAGACTAAATACCCTGTCAATGCTGCTGTCATACCCATGACAGAGCCAACAGATAAGTCAATGCCGGCTGATAAAACAACTAAAGTCATTCCGCCTGCAATTACGCCGATTGCTGCAGAATTATTCAAAATGGTCATGATATTTGATGGATGCAAAAAGGGCTTTCCGGGGGTAACAACTTCAATTGAAATTGACAAAATTACAATAGCTAACAAAGAGCCTGAACATTCCAGACGAAAGAATTTAATCAGAAACTTCACAACACTATCACTTATCTCTTGAAGCGAAGAAGGCATTTTTGTGTCACCTATATGAGTATTCTGTTAACAATTAATCTGATTTTATGTGTAGATTTGGTGCCAGCAATAACAAGCCAGCACCGCTAGTAAGAAGAAAATGATTGGCTAAACTTACTTTATTCCAACCAATTCTTTGTATACACTTGAAGTAGAAGGCATTACCAAAAAGAAACCCGTATCAATCCTTGGCGATACACTTTCACCGCGTGCAGAAGCTGCGGCTGCTTTAATACCTTGATATCCCATTTGATAGAGCATCTGGGCAGTATCAGCATGTACCCAGCCTTTGTCCATGGCGGCGATGGCATCGCTTGCCCCATCAAACCCAACAAGTTTCACATCTCCAGCACGATAGCCGAGATTTTCCAACGCGGCTTTTGAACCCATTGTACCGCCATCCCAGGCATTAACAATCATTTTGACGTCGTTGTGTGAATTAAGCATTGCCTCAACACCCTCCTGAGCCTGTATTGAATTCCATTCTGTTGGTACAACAAGAATCTTACTATTAGGACGAGCCGCTTTGAAGGCTGACATAAAACCATCACGACGTTCTTGCCCAGTTGATTGAGCTTGATTCCCTGTTACGTAGATCACAGGATCTCCGTCATTGACGAGAGTAGCAGCAACCGAACCCTGAACTTTAGCCACTGCTAAATTGTCCGTCGCTACAAACGATGTCACTTCAGCGCCTGAAACAGCAGTATCAATAGCTATAATACTGACACCAAATTTCATTGCTTCGTTTACGGCCGGCGATATACCAGCAGAATCTACTGGTGCAATCCCAACGGCTTTAATCCCTTGGGAAACCAAATTTTCAAACACTTCAAGTTGACCGGAAAGATCACCTTGGAAAGCTGGTCCCACTGTGATTAGTTCAACTCCTTCTTCCTTTGCAGCATCCGTTGCACCTTGGTTAATCATCATCCATCCCGCATTTGTTGCGGATTTTGTGATGTAACCGATTTTTTCTGCAGCAATTGCTGTTGTACTTACTATGATGCCTGCGATTAGCAAGACTAACATTTTTGAACAGAGTTTCATATGATTTCTCCATTTGTTTGTGTTTGTAATAAATCTAACCCCTCATACATCAGAATAAATGAGAATAATTAGACATCCAATTTATTAAATCACTATGATTTAATAATTAAGCAAAATCATTAAATAACACACATTAGAGATTGTCAAGCTTTTTATATTTTTTCCAGAATCATATCATGAGGAGCACGAGAAACCGGGCCATTTCTTTCTGGAGGGGAAGACGAAAATACATAATATTGTTTTAAGGAGGATTTAGGCAGGTTGATTGATGAGTTATTTTGAAAGAACAGGGGATAATTCAGATTAAGAATTTTAAAGGAGATAAAACCGGATTTAAATTTATTTTAATCGGGAATCAATAAATGCGAGTAAATCCGGACTTGCCCAATCCCTAACGCCCAGGGCCCTGCCG
>CAZXSC010000152.1:0-5507 GCA_964643045.1 uncultured Rhodospirillaceae bacterium | reverse complement strand
CGTTTCAGAAACTTTACTAATTATCCACTTGTTCAGCGTTTCCTGACAATTATGCGGGTTGTATTCTAGATCAACCTGACATCCATTCATTTCACAAAAACGTGCCGCATTCCATAACTTAGTGGTGAAATTTCTATATCCTTCAACACGGCTCTTAGACAATTTTACATCGCGGCCTTGTGCAGCATGCGCCGCTAAGGTCATGCGTAAAGCGTCAGCCCCATAATCGTCAATTAACTCAAGCGGGTCGATAATATTGCCTTTTGATTTTGACATCTTTTGGCCGTCCTCATCGCGCACCAGAGCATGTATATAAACCTCACGGAATGGCACTTCATCCATAAAATGGAGCCCCATCATCATCATGCGAGCCACCCAAAAGAAAATTATATCAAAACCCGTTACCAAGACATTAGTCGGATAGTAGCGATCGACTTCGGGGGTTTCGTCAGGCCAGCCAAGCGTTGAGAAAGGCCAAAGTGCCGATGAGAACCACGTGTCCAAGACATCTTCATCGCGAGTAATTTTAGTTGGCTTTCCATAAAATTTATCTGCCGATTCTTGCGCCTCCTCTTCGGTTAATTCGACGAAAGAGACACCATCGGGGCCAAACCACGCGGGGATTTGATGACCCCACCAAATCTGCCTAGAAACACACCAAGGCTGTATATTATCCATCCACTCGAAATACGTATTCTCCCAATTCTTGGGAATAAATTTTGTACGCCCTTCCTTCACCGCTTTGATTGCAGGACCCGCCAATTTTTTCGCATCAACAAACCACTGATCGGTCAACCACGGCTCGACAACAACACCGGACCGATCACCAAACGGCACTGTCATCTCGTTATCTTCAGCCTTTTCAAGCAAGCCGAGTGCTTCCATTTCGGCAATAATTTTCTCCCGCGCCATGAAACGTTCCATTCCCTGATAAGGCTCAGGTACGTTCTCATTCATATCCGCATTCAAATCAAAAATATTTTTCATGGTTAAATCATGTCGGCGTCCAACTTCAAAGTCGTTAAAATCGTGGGCCGGAGTAATCTTAACAGCTCCACTGCCTTTTTCTGGGTCAGAATATTTGTCGGCTATTATTGGAATGGACCTGTCACAAATCGGTAATTTCACACTTTTGCCGATCAGATCAGTGTATCTTTCGTCTTCGGGGTGAACTGCAACGGCAGTATCTCCGAGCATAGTTTCAGGACGAGTAGTTGCGATCGTTATAAATTTATCCTCTTGGCCTTCGATCGGGTATTTAAAATACCACATCGTACCAACGGTTTCACGCTGCTCAACTTCCAAATCGGATATTGCCGTATGAAGTTTAGGATCCCAATTGACGAGACGCTTATCGCGATAAATGAGGCCCTCCTTATGCAATGCCACGAACACTTTACGGACAGCCGTTGATAGTCCTTCATCCATGGTAAATCGTTCACGAGCCCAATCAGGAGAAGTACCCAATCGACGTAATTGCCCTACAATCGTACCTCCGGACTCTTCTTTCCATTCCCAAATTTTCTCAATAAACTTCTGGCGACCCAGATCATGGCGCGTCTTACCCTCCTCTGCGAGCTGGCGTTCAACGACCATTTGCGTCGCAATGCCAGCATGGTCGCAACCTGGCTGCCATAACGCATCATCACCTTTCATGCGGTGATATCGGATGAGGATGTCTTGGAGTGTGCTATTAAGCGCATGGCCCATGTGGAGGCTACCCGTCACATTCGGAGGGGGAATAACAATCGCAAAAGGTTTGCCAGCACTGGCAGTATTACAATTAAATGCCCCCGACGCTTCCCACAATTTGTAGTGTTTGGCCTCGACCTCACTTGGTTGAAAGGATTTTTCTAACATGGATAAACTCTTCCCTTTGACATCAGACTAAATCATAACAAAAGTTGTCTGGTACCACGAGCAATATCACCGTGGCGAGGTATTAAATTAGGAATTCTCATGAATACTTGGTGGGATGATAAATTTCTAGCCTTAGAATTAGATTTAGACGTCTAGACGCTCTGCTCGATTCACCATATGATCGATTTCTTTTTTCACTAAACGCTCTATCAGGTATGGTAAATTTTGGTCTAACCACTCTCGTAGAAGCGGTCTTAGGATTTCTCTGACCAAACCTTCCAAGGTTAAATCCTTATTACCTATAGCGATATCACGCTTACTTAAAAGAGCTTTCGCTAATTCTTGCAATGCATCCGTCGAATTTGTCGATGCACTGGTTGACAGTATTGTTTCTCCTGCCCCAATTTTTGGTGGCGGCTGCGCAATCATTTGCTGCGTAAGTTCGAGTATACCATCTTCGGTTGAGTTAGTATTTGAACCTTGCTCTCCAACAGCCGCTGAAGCGACTTCTGCGCCACTCACTTGACCGCTACCAGGCTCGGCTCTTTCAGTTTCGGGTCCTGCCTCGGATGGGTTCATATCAGCCACCATTTCTGTCTCCAGGTTGGTTTCGGTCTCGGATCCTGCTTCTTGTGCAGTTGCCGACGGGGTTTCAGGTGCTATTTCCGTGGCTTCCTCATCTTCAGATAAAATCTCCCTTATCGAAGAAAGAATATTATCCATGGAAGGTTCTGAATCTTCGTTCTCTTCAGCCATCACTTGATAATCGACCCAAATAGTTAAAAATTTAATACCACGCTAAAAATAACGCTAATTTCCTTTATCAGCCGATTTGCTGGCCCTAATGATTAACGAAAATTATTTTTACTTTTGAGACCTATTGTGATCCGTTCGCAATTTATATATTAATTCTTTGCTTTAACAGAAGTATGACCAGAGCTTTCTACGCCCAGCCATTTTGATCGAATTTTGTTATAATTCGTGGTTGGTTCATAAGCTTTTACTGCCAACCCAAGGTTTTTAGCTGTTAATTGTCCAATCGCCTCTTGCAGCTGAAAACTCGCCACGACTTTTTCGCGGTTAGCACCAACTAAGTTTATTTTAGCATCTAGCAATTCCTGTTCAGCATCTAAAACATCCAAGACAGTTCTTGAACCAACGGCAGCTTCTCGCTGGACGCCCTCTAAGGCGATCTCAGCCGCCTTAATTTGAGCAGAAAATGATTTGATACGGGCTTTAGCTGTCTCAACTGATTCCCACGCCTTAGCAGCCGCTTGACTTACACTTCGTCGAGTTTCCTCTAATTGCTGCAGGCTTTGGCTTGCATCTTGTTTTGCTGCTCGCAGACGGGAATACACAGACCCTTTTTGATAAAGCGGTACAGACAAACTAAGCTTTACCTGACCCGTCGTTTTTTGATCGCTATTGGAAGCTGCCTCCCACGCACGTTTTAGTTGTCCAGTTAAATTTAGTGTGGGCAGCAACTCTCCCTGAACAGACTTAACGTTGATACGGGCAGATCGTTCAAGATAACGCTGAGAGACAATATCAGGATGATCTCTGACCGCAGCTTTGATGGCGGCATCCAGTCCGATTGGTGTAATAGATAAAGCTGGGGGTAAGACTAGTTTACCAGGTGCTTCACCAATCACCTTAAGATAATTGGCACGGGAGTTATTCAAATTTCCTTCAAATTGGATTCGATCTGCTGCAGCCCCGGCGACCCTGGCCTCTGCCTGACTAACATCAGTTTTTGTAATTTCACCAACTCTAAAACGATCTTGTGTTGCCTCCAATTGACGTTGCAACACCTGTTCATTATTAACTTTGAGGTTAAGCTTGGCTTGGTCTTGCACGACCGACATAAAGGCTGTTACCGCACTTAAAAGAACATCCTGCTCTTTCCCTAACAATGTAGCCCTAGTAGACTTTACAGTCAGTTCAGCTTTCTCAACGCCTATTAAAGTCCTGAGCCCCTTAAATATGGGCTGCGTTACATCCACTGACATGTTCCTTGGTGATTGCATTTGATCTCGATTCGCCTGCCGGGTATTTAGGTGTGTATGGGAACGTGCTATATCAGCAGACATAGAAACATTGGGACGCCAACCCGCCAACGCTTGCGGCACAGCTTCGTCTTTTGACCGAAGATTTGCTCTCGCAGCCAACAAACCAGGATTATTAGTATACGCCACAGCCAAGGCTTGTCGCAACGTCTGAGCGGCTAACGGCGATTTAAAAAAACAAAAACCAGCAGCTATAAAAAAAACTCCAGCCAGAGTTCTCGAACATAATCTAATCTTCAATCCGCGTCCCTCAATTAACTCAAATGTAAGTATACTAGCAACGATGCTATTAACCAAAGGTTTAGTTTGGTGTTAAACAAAGGTTTAGTTTGGTGTTAAACAAAAGCCGTTCATTCTTAACTACTCAATAGCCTAAAAATATTATCAAATCAATGAGGATAATGGTCAATGATCTGTAGGTCTAAAATAAGGCAAGTTTATTAAAATTCGAAGGTCTTTTCTTTATTGAAGTCCGAAAGGTAGGGAGTAGTAGCCTCAAACATTATAGAATCGGATATTAGATCACCAAACTTGCTCGTTACAACTACCTTATCCTTCGAATTGTCCAATGGACTTGAACTACCTATAACCGAAACAATTCTTCCACCATCACTTAATTGGCTGATTATATTTTTTGGCACTTCTTCAATAGCTCCTCCGAACACAATGACATCATATGGAGCTTGTTTTGCGTAACCGCCCACCAAAGTTTTTTCAACGATAATAACATTATCAATTCCTAGTTCAACCATCAGCGTGCTAGCCTTATCCGCTAAAACTGGGTTCACTTCAATACCAACAACAGCCCTAGAAATCTTAGCCAGAACGGCCGCAGAATAACCAGACCCGCAACCAATATTCAGAACTAAATGGTCTCTTGATATTCTAGCCTCTTGAAGCAACTTTGCTAATAACATGGGCGCCATCAAGTACCGATGTTCGACAAGAAATATTTCCTTATCACTATATGCAATACCCACAGCACTCTCTGGTACAAATTTCTCTCGTGGCAGATCTGACATGGCATTAATAATATCGGTATTTCTTACCTTATTAGGTCGAATCTGATTTTCAACCATATTGTGGCGAGCTAAACTAAAATCCATGACAATATCTGTTTACAACTTTAGATCGAAGGACAAAACCTTATTTTTTCCAATATGCAGTACGTTTATTGCATATAATTTTTCAGCTATGTTTTTACTTTTTAAAATATGCTGATGCAAACTATGTAATAATTTTCTGATACCACAAAAAAAATGGGAATAATATTGAGAAAGAAAAAAATTTCCTGGCCTAATATCAAACAGCCTTGACCACAGGAGACCCAGCGTCTAACTTCCCGGCCTTCGGATGTGCTATTGGGCCTGTTTGAAAAGATTAAAAGGAAACATAAAATTAACTTTTATGCTCATTTGTTTCAGCGCAACTAATAATCGGCGCGGTGGCGGAGTGGCTACGCACCGGCCTGCAAAGCCGTGAACACCGGTTCGATTCCGGTCCGCGCCTCCAACATGATGCAAGAATCATGGTCGGGAGTAGCTCAGTGGTAGAGCAGGTGGCTGTTAACCACCTTGTCGG
>CAZXSC010000151.1:0-5544 GCA_964643045.1 uncultured Rhodospirillaceae bacterium | reverse complement strand
CCTCCACAATTTACAGAATTACTTTCGAAGATTAAAAAGGCTGGCGTCCGAATTATGACACGCACCACCGCATTTGGACTTTATGATCACGCTACTTCCGGTCTTCTAGAACGTGTCACTGATCATGTAGCCAAGCCCCCTCCAAATTTACCGCGACACAGATTTTGGACGGTAAGGTCAAAATTTGTTATTCTGGCTACGGGCGCTTTGGAACGGCACTTCGCCTTTGGCAGCAACGATATCCCTGGCATAATGACAGCGACTGCAGCAAAATCTTATCTTCATAGATTTGGTGTGTTATCAGGAAAAGAGATTATAATCTCAACCAATAACAATAGTGCTTATGACATTTCTATAGATTTGTCTAACGCCGGCGCTTCCGTTGAGTTACTCGATGCGCGCCATGAATTACCCCCCAAACTCTCAAACACGGCAATAGATGCGGGGGTTCGCTTAACACCATCGTGCGCAGCATTAAAAGCTTATGGGGCAAGCTCTATATCCAAACTGGGAACTGCTAAGTTTAACGGAACTCATTGGGCACAAAACGAAACTAGGTCGTGCGATTTAGTTCTAATATCAGGAGGATGGTCCCCAGTTATTAACTTAATATCTCAGCGTGGATCAAAAGCTTTATGGGATAGTCAAAGTTGTTGTTTTTTACCAGGCGATATCAACGAACCAATTCAAGTAGCTGGATCTGCTATTGGCATATGGGACACGTCAAAATGTGAGATTTCAGGCGAAGCAGCTGGAACTACAGCAGCAAACACACTGGGCAGACCTTATCCAAAAATTAAAAATCCAGAATCTGGTGGATGGCAAAACCCAATATCCCCACTTTATGAGGTTAAGTTGCCAGAAAAGCGCCAAAAGAGCTTTGTAGACTTTCAACATGATGTCACTTCGGATGACATAAGGCTTGCTCATCAAGAGGGATTTATTTCAGTCGAACACCTCAAGCGGTATACGACACTCGGTATGGCTACAGATCAAGGCAAAGTGGGTAATGTAATCGGGATAGCACTGATGGCGGAAGCCTTAGAAACAAGCATTGAGGGTTTTGGAACCACAAAATTCCGCCCGCCCTACACCCCTATCAGCTTGGGAGCATTAAGCGGTCGAAATACTAAAAGCCACTTTAGGCCGTTGCGTCGAACACCCATGGATACTTGGAACTTGAATCACAATGCCTCCATGATTGATGCCGGATTATGGCGGAGGCCCTGGTTTTTTTCTCGTGATGGAGAAACTATTACGGAGGCTTATATTCGTGAAGCCGGCACAGTTCGAAACTCTGTTGGATTATGCGATGTAACATCGCTGGGAAAAATCGCCGTCCAAGGGCCGGATGCCACTGAATTTCTTAACCGAATATATACGAACCCCTTTGCCAAACTTCCTGTAGGCAAAGCACGTTATGGGATTATGTTACGTGATGACGGAATTGTCATGGATGATGGCACCACTTGGCGGTTGGGAGAGGATAATTATTTTATGACAACTACCACAGCTAATGCCGCCAAGGTCATGGTTTGGCTAGAAGAGCTATTGCAAGTGCGCTGGTCTGATTTAAGAGTGCATGTGACATCAGTTTCTGAACAATGGGCTGGTTGCGCTGTCGCGGGCCCCCTGTCGCGCAAAGTTCTTCAGGCGGTGACTGAAGCCCCAGACTTAGTCTCGGACGAAAATTTACCATTTATGGGTGTAATAGAAACAACGCTAAAAAATAATATTCCTTGCAGGATTGCACGAATTAGCTTTTCAGGCGAAATGGCATCTGAGGTCTATGTTCCCTCTGACTATGGTCCCAGCATGATGGATTTATTATGGAAAGCGGCTCGGCCCCTCGGCGGATGTCTATACGGTCTGGAGGCATTGGGAACATTACGCATAGAAAAGGGTCATGTTACAGGGGCCGAGCTTGATGGAAGGACAACGATTGAAGATGCGGGTCTCGGCAAAATGGCATCGCCGAAAAAAGATTTTGTGGGAAATATTTTACGAAAGCGACCAGCTATGATGGAGCCTGACCGGCCTCGCTTAATTGGCATTTTCCCCAAGAGTTCGCAGGATACTTTTAACGCTGGCGCTATCTTATGCAGCGCAAATGAAATTTCAGGACATGGAGAAGGATGGATTACAGCCGTGACTTATTCGCCCGTATTTGGCCATTGGATTGGTTTGGGGTTTATATCAGGCGGTCACGAAAAATGGTTAGGAAAAAGCGCAGTAGCCGCTGATCCAACGCGCAAAAAAAATATTAATGTTAAGATCGTTTCACCACATATGTATGACCCAGAAGGAACGAAGCATTATGGATAACGTCACAGCCAAACGCACTTCTGCCCTTGAGGGACATTACTTACTTGGGCATTTCGGAGATCACCCGGACTCAAATATAATTTTTGACGAGCTAAAGGATTTAATACTGCATCAGATCGCGTTTTGGCCTGAGACAGTTGATAGAATTAAGCCACGGTTAGCGGGCTTGGTTGGCAAAAATTCACTGCCAAAGCCAGGAAAATCAATAGTAGAGGGAGACATAGCATTATTGCGTATAGAACCGTTGAAAATCTGGATCATTGGTTCGGCTGCTCCTCAATTCGAAACTGACGAAAGCGTAAAACTTGATATATCCCATTCACGCACTCATTTACGAATTTCGGGAGTAGATGCTGCAAAATTATTAAATAGTTACCTACCCATTGATTTACGCGAATCCTCGTTCCCTATAGGATCCGTCATTTCTACAGCTTTTCACCATGTTGGAGTGACGTTGTGGCGAACAGAGGCCGGCTACGAATTATTTTTACCACGCGGTTTTGCTCTATCGCTATGGGAACTACTATTAGAAGGGGCGGCACAATTCGGCTATGACGTTATAACAAACCAATAGCTTGGGCGGGATTCTCAAAAATTGGGCCCAATTCTGGCCACTTTTGCATACACTGACGTGTTTGCTCAAAATCTTTGACGCATAAACGCCCCTCAAACCATAAATTTTTATTGTCAACAGCTAAGGTTTGATCAATTACCATCCAGCAAATCTCACCAGGTGGATAATTCCCGCAGGTATGAAAGTGCAAAATTCTTGGGTTATTAAATATGGTGTTGGCCCAACGATCAGGATCATCAGCGGCATTGGTTAAATAAGTATTCCCCGGATGAATACCTGCGTGAAAAGAGTGCACATTATTTTCCTGAATATTGAATTGTTTCGACACCTTTTTATAATGATCTCTAATATTATCGACATCCCTTTTTTTGCCTGTAAAATCAACAATTTTACCACTCTCAACATGAGCAAAAACAACATCATTAATCTCAATTGAGGCAGGTTCATAGATTTTCGACCCTGTTGGTGTCAAATAGTTCGCCAAGGCCACTCGTCCGGACATTCCTGAAGCATCGATGGGCTGGGGTACTCCAAGAGGGAATCTGCGTACCGAGACATCGCTAGGAGCTTCTTTTTCTCTACTAAACGTTTTGTCCGAAATATCCGTGCCACAACCGCAGGTTATGCGAATTTCATCTGCACGTAACAAAATATCATTTATCGCCTGTTTTAAGTGCAAGAAAGCTTTATAATTTGCACAACCATAAGTCGATGCCAACATTTGTGCGTCTCTCGCATAACACATTACTGTTTTCTTGCCAGGGGCCAAGCTTTCAAAACGACTTTGGTCTCCAATTCTTGCAAGAAAGATTGTACAATCGTGGCGATCCACGGCCTTTATGGCTGCCAAATTCTTATCGTTATTGGGCTTTCCCACTTCTAATAAAGTTGGCTCAATCCCCATACTACGTGCTTGTGCGAAAAGAGCGTCGGTAATATCGTCATCGTACCACCCAAGCTCTGGAGCTTCACTTATGATGACAAGGGTTTCTTCGGGCCCTAGTTCTGCGCAGTTTTCAAGTAAATTCCGTGCACCTTCTTTAAGACGACTTTCAAATGACATAACAATTTTCGACTCCAAATACGATAATCTAAATTATCCGTTATGAATTTCATTTCTAATGATAAGTTTTTATATATTTTATTGTTTGTCTAGTGCTTCTTTTTTTAAGGCTATTTTATCGATCTTTCCTGGTCCCTTTTTAGGTAAAGAATCGAGTATAGAAATAAATTTGGGGATTTTATATTTTACGAGATTCTTAGTACAATAAATCATTAATTCATCCACAGAAATGTTTTTCCCGGGTTGTGGCGCGACAAAAGCGTAAGGTGCTTCTCCAGAAAAATCGTCTGGGATACCAACCGTTCCTGCCTCTGCAACGGATGGATGATTGGTGAGGACTTCATCAATTTCACGAGGATAAACATTAAATCCGCCTACAATAATCATTTCTTTTTTTCTATCGACCAGGAATAAGTAACCATCATCATCAAAGTAGCCAATATCTCCTGTATAAAGCCATCCGTTTCGAATAGCCGCAGCTGTCTCCTCGGGTCTATTGCGATAGCCAATACTGAATTGTGGTCCCCTTAAACGAATTTCTCCTTTCTCACCTTGTGACAACACATTTTCTCCTGTTTCGAGGTCTACAATATCAATTTCTGTTCTAGGGTTGGTAATGCCAACCGACAAAGATTTTTTGATGCCATGAGTTGGATTAACATTTATAGGAGCTCCTTCAGACATACCCCACCCTTCAAGAATTTCATTTCCAGTACATTCTTTCCATCTCGTCAGAAGTCCTTCAGGGCAAGGTGAACCGCCTGCGATTGAATATTCAAGAGACGAAAAATTGGTGTCTACAATAGAATCAACGGCGAGGAGCCCAAGAAATATTGCAGCCGGGCCGCCTGCAAAGATAGTGACCTTGTTTCTTTCAAGTTCTGCGAGAACAAGTTTTGGGCTGTATTGAGGCACAATTACCATGGTGGCCCTTAAATACAGGGGGAATACCAAAGTAAAGTGATGTCCCCAAATATGAAACATTGGGGCAACGTTCAGCATTATTTCTTTGTCAAACCGAAATTTCCAAAGTGCATGAGTCAAAGGAGCATACACCGACACACTTTGGTGGGTGTGTTCTGCTCCCTTTGGCAGCCCTGTGGTGCCACCCGTAAAAAACATCGCAGCCCGCATATTCTCTGTTGGTAATGGTTCAGGAAGTCTGTTGTTTTTATTTTTTGCAAATTTCCAAATATCGAATTCATCGTTCGACGTGTAAACCATTTTAATTCCCGCTTTTGATGCTAACTGATGGGCCTGTTTCTTGTTTTGAAAATCACACATTAGCGCCTGAGCATCTATATCACTGAGTAGAGGCAAAAGTTCGCGCTCTGTTAGTGATGGGTTGAGAGGTGCAGTCTGGGTTCCGGCCGCCATGCAACCCATCAAGGTTACCGCCATGTCGATAGAATTAGTCATCAATACAGCGACGCGGTCACCGGGCCGGCAAATTTCAAGGATCATTTTAGCCATGCCAGCTACAGCGTATCTGTAATGTTCAAAATCAATATTTTCTTTTTCGCAAACAAGAGAGATCCGCTTTGGCATCTTGTCAGCGGCAAAGTCTAACGCATGAATTATG
>CAZXSC010000150.1:0-5622 GCA_964643045.1 uncultured Rhodospirillaceae bacterium | reverse complement strand
GGGCTGAAAGAAGCTGGTATCGAACTTGACCGTAAAATATTATCCGATATTGCTATCCATGAACCGAATTCGTTTAAAAGCTTAGTTGAACAAGCCCAGGCTGCCCTTAGTAAAGCTGCGTAAATATTTTCATCAATGCAAATTTACGCTAAGTTTTGAGCATGGATTGTCTAAGGGGCGCCCCCTTATGTGACTCAACAAACATGTGAAGCAAATTCTACTTAGGTTAAATAAGCAATGGCTGATATAAATGATCTCAAAACTGAATTAACAAATTTGATTTCTAATGCTGTTGACATTGACGCTTTAGAACAGATCCGCATTTCTGCTCTTGGTAGAAAGGGTAAAATCACCGCGCTGATGAAGGGCCTAAGAAAACTGGAACCAGAGCAGCGAAAAACTGCCGGTCAAGAGCTCAACATCTTGAAGAGAGAAATCTCAACACTCCTTGATGCCTGCAAAAATGACCTTGAAGATGCTAACCTTAATTCTCGCCTGGCAGATGAAAAGATAGATATTACATTACCTATACGCCCTGCAGAAATAGGTACTATCCATCCAATTAGTCAGACTACTGATGAATTGATTTCAATATTCGGTGAAATGGGCTTTGTTGTTGCAGAAGGACCCAGTATTGAGGAAGATTGGTATAATTTCACGGCTCTCAATATACCTGCGGATCATCCGGCCCGACAAGAACACGACACCTTTTATATTAATGCCGAGAAACAAGGCGAACGAATGGTCTTACGGACACATACGTCGCCGGTGCAAATAAGAACCATGCAATCACAAAAACCTCCTATCCGAATTATTGTGCCGGGCCGCACTTATCGTTGTGACCACGATGCCACACACTCGCCCATGTTTCATCAGATAGAAGGCTTGGTAATTGATGAGAACACACATATGGGGCACCTTAAGGGTTGCTTGATTGATCTTTGCCGTGCTTTTTTTTGTATAGACGAATTACCAGTGCGTTTCCGGCCCTCTTATTTTCCTTTTACAGAGCCTTCCGCAGAAGTTGACATTGGTTGCTCATTTGAAGGAGAAACCCTCAAAATCGGTGAAGGTGACGATTGGCTGGAGATCCTGGGATCTGGCATGGTTCATCCAAATGTATTAGAAAATTGCGGAATCGATCCAACAAAATATCAAGGCTTTGCTTTCGGCATGGGAATTGAGCGTATGGCCATGCTTAAATATGGAATCCCTGATTTACGTACGTTCTTCGATTCAGATGTCCGTTGGCTAAAACATTATGGTTTTCAACCTTTAGATATCCCCTCACTTGTGGGAAGAGCAGGGCTATGAAATTTAGCTTGAATTGGTTAAAAGAATATCTTGAGACTGACAAAAATCTCGATGAAATTGTTCATTGGCTAACTATGGTTGGCCTCGAAGTTGAAAACGTTGAAGATCGTGGCAAACTTCTAAAAGAATGTGTTGTAGGCCACGTTTTAAAAGCAAAACAACACCCCGATGCTGATCGCTTAAAAGTACTCGAGGTCGACAATGGTTCCGAAACAGTAGAGGTCGTATGCGGTGCACCTAATGCTAGAGCCGGTTTGAAAGGGATTTTTGCAGCCAACGGAACATATATACCGGGCCTTGATGTCACGCTCAGAACCACTAAAATTCGAGGAGTAACATCAAATGGAATGATGTTATCAGAGCGCGAAATAGGCCTCTCAGAAGAACATGAAGGTATTATCGAAATTGAAAACAGCGCAAAGGCCGGCTCAAATGCTGCACAAGCACTAGGCCTCACTGATCCGATTATTGAAATTGCAATCACTCCTAACCGCGGCGATTGTCTAGGTGTCTATGGTATAGCTCGCGACCTCGCGGCTGCTGGTATTGGCAACTTAAAAGCACTCCATGTGCCTAAAGTAAAGGGAGCCTTTGAAAGCCCGGTCAGTATCAGCCTTGATTTTGTTGAAGAATATAAAGACGCATGCCCAATGTTTGTTGGTCGTTATTTTAAGGGAGTTAAGAATGGCGAAAGCCCACAATGGTTAAAGGCTAAACTAACAGCAATCGGACTTCGCCCTATCTCCGCCTTAGTCGATATCACCAATTACTTTACAATTGCATTAAACCGGCCCCTACACGTCTTTGATGCAGACAAGATAAGGGGCGACATTAGTATTCGCATGGCAAAAGACGGTGAAAAAATGCAAGCACTTGATGGCAAGGAATACACTTTAGATGGAGACATGACTGTTATTGCTGATGATTATGATGTCGAAGCGTTAGCTGGTGTAATGGGCGGTGAACGCACATCCGTATCCCAAAATACTGTCAACGTTGTGCTTGAAACAGCCTATTTTAACCCAGTTAGGACGGCTATGACTGGCCGTAAACTCAATTTGACCTCGGACGCACGATTCAGGTTTGAACGTGGTGTCGATCCGGCGTTTTTAGAAGACGGAACCGAAATAGCCACACAACTTATTCTCGATCTCTGTGGTGGTGACGCGAGTAAAATAATTAAAGTGGGTTCCGAACCAGACTGGAAACGCAAATATGCCCTTCGCAAATCAAGAGTACAGAGCCTTGGAGGTGTCAAAGTCACACCAAAACGTACTCAGAAAATATTAGAGATGTTGGGATTCGAAGTTACAATAACTCAAGATGGGTGGGAGGTAACGGTACCCTCATGGCGCTATGACGTTGTTGGCGAGGCAGATCTGGTTGAAGAAGTCCTACGAATCAATGGGTTTGATAAAATTCCTATGGTTTCTATGGAAAGAGAAACCTCGCTGCCTCGTGGTGCTATAAATCTAGGCCAAGATCGAAGATCACGTGCGAGACGGACCTTGGCTGCCCAAGGTTTGGATGAAGCTGTTACCTTCTCATTTCTTAAATCAAGCCATGCTGTTCTATTTGGGAATCCCCCTGAAACGATCAAACTCGTTAATCCCATTAGTACAGATCTCAATATTATGAGACCGTCTGTTCTTCCAAACCTTATCACAGCCGCGGGTCGAAACACCCACCGAGGATATAAGAATATAGCGCTATTTGAAATCGGGCCCCAATTTTCTGGAGAAAATCCGGATGACGAGATAGTAGTTGCAACGGGCATTCGTAGTCTTGAAGTAGTCCCCCGAAATTGGAATTCTATTGCCCGCAATGTTGATGTATTTGATGTTAAGGCCGATGTCTTAGCGGTTCTAAAACAAATCGGAGGGCCGGCCTCCAATGGGCAGATTGTTCAAGGTAGTGCTCCTTCGTGGTATCACCCTGGCCGATCTGGTACCTTCCAATTAGGTCCAAAATTAATACTCGCCCAGTTCGGTGAATTACATCCCACCATTCTGAAGGAGATGAATGTCGAAGGGCCAATAGTTGGTTTTGAGATCTATCTTGAAAATATTCCCCTGCCTAAAGAAAAAAATAGAGGGAATACACGCCCGGCCTTAAAACTATCAACTTTCCAGGCTACTGAACGGGATTTTGCGTTTGTAGTCAGTAATGATGTCAGCGCACAGAGCCTGATTAACGCTGTCTCTGCGGCGGATAAAACTCTTATCGTCAATGCCTCGGTTTTTGATGTTTTCATAGCCGACTCACTTGAAGGTGATCAAAAATCAATGGGTATTACTGTGACAATCCAATCAACTGACACAACACTAACAGACGAAGAAATTGAAGCTATATCAGATAAAATAAAAGAGAATGTACTCAAAAAAACCGGAGGGATCCTTAGGAATAATTAAATAGTCACAAAGAATCTTTCAATTCTATCTGAATAAATTTTGATTAAATAGTGCACAAACGCATCTGGTTAATGGCAAGTATTGTCGCTCATTTTATATTTTTGTGACAATCAGGTCGCGTAATTAGGAACTTCAATACCCAATAAATTCGCAGCATTAATCCCCATTACCAATGCTTTATCCTCTTTACTAAGACCCTCAACTGAATCGACATGTCCGACGGGATCTGTTTCTGCCATATCATAAGGATAATCTGTGCCCATGACGATGTGATCCGAACCCCAGGTTTCAATCATATGACGTAACTGATGTTCTGTAAAAACGACACTATCAAAATAAAGTTTCTTGATATATTCAGAAGGGGGTTTGCTTATCACCTCGCGACAATCATCACGCAAATGATAAGGGTGATCAAAGCGACCTGGGTAAGCGGGAATATACCCCCCACCGTGAGCAATACAAATTTTAAGGCCTGAATATCTTTCAAGGTAACCATCAAATACCAAATGTCCGACAGCCAGTGCAGATTCCAGCGGATGACCTATCGTATTTCGAAAATAATGATCGTCCATGCGATCTGTATAACTGGTACCAATCGGATGAATAAATATCATAATATCTTTTTCTTCGCAGCTAGCGAAAAAGTGCTCAAGGCCTGCGCGAGTTAAATCCTTGCCATTTACATTCGTTGAAATCTCCACACCTTTGAAACCAAGTTCATCAATACACCGATTGAGTTCTGTGACCGCCATTTCCGGATCCTGCAAAGGTACGGTACCCAATCCAACAAATCTATCGGGATGCCCAGACACAACCTCGGCAATTCTATCATTCACTAGCTGAGAAGTATCACGGCAAAAGTCAGCATCGTAACCGTAATTATAATGAAAGGGAGACGTCGAAATTGCTTGAATATCAATGCCTTGATTATCCATGTCTTTTAAGCGAATTTCTGGTTCTGTTAATTTTGACAAAATTGTTTTCTGCTGTGCCGCATTTATTTTTCTCGTGATTGGATTGGTATCTACCATTTTACGACCAGTATCATCGGGAGAAATCCGTTGTAGCATCTCATCCGCCTCTGGTACGTGAATATGACAGTGAATATCCACGGTAAAATGCTTTTTGTTATTTGATACGATTTGGCCATTTCCATGAGAATCGTCGATTGGCGCATGATTTGCACATTTAAAGAACATGATTTATATCCATTTCTTAATATTAAAGCATCAAATTAAAAAGAGTGGCGGAAATAAAGACAAGTACTATTTTTTTCCAAAATTTGTTAAATAATCGTCTAAGCGATCTGCTACCTGTTGCTTGATGTCCGATCCAAACTTTTTCATTTCTGAGATTTCATCGTTTTCAAAGTAATTTTTTACACCCCTAATAAAACTCAAACGATTTGCGGCCCGTTCCCACCAACTCTGAACAAACGGCCTTTCCGAAACCCAAATATCCAACAAATCTAAATAATGGAGTCGAGCTGTAAGCGGTATCATATTAATATCGGCTAGGGTAAACTGCTCACCCATCAGCCATAGGCGCTCGTCAGTTAAATCTTTTTCCATAGTCGCAAAGGCTTTTTCGTAAGCAGCAATCCCATGATAAACATATGGAGAATCTACACCGTCCTTATATGTTGACATGAAACGATCCCGCCGTCGTGGATCACCTACATTGGCAAAACGTGCCTCCCGCTGTTCATCGGTCATATTTTGCATACGATTTCTGAACATCGCCGAAAAGCTTAATTCTACAACACCCTCAAAAAGCCCCTCATCAAACGCCTTGCTCCATAATCGCATCCGAGACCTTTTATATGGATCTTTTGGTACCAAACTCGGGTTTGGGTATTTTTCATCCAGGTATTCACAAATGAGTGATGATTCAATTA
>CAZXSC010000149.1:0-5689 GCA_964643045.1 uncultured Rhodospirillaceae bacterium | reverse complement strand
GAAGTATAGATGAATAACGAATTGGCGGGAAGAACGGTTGTAATTACCGGAGGGACTTCTGGAATTGGGTTAGCAACGGCGAAGCGGTTTTTAGAAACAGGTGCCAATGTTGCGATTTGTGGGCGGGATGAAAAACGTATGAATTTGGCCTTACAAGAAATCAAGAATGAACAAAATGGGGGTCGTCTGATTGGCGCAAAATGTGATGTCTTAAACAAAGACCAAGTAGAAGAATTTGTAAATACGACTGTTGATCGTTTTGGTGGTGTTGATACATTAGTCAATAATGCTGGGCAGGCAAGGTTATCGAAGTTTGATGACACTAAAGATGATGAATGGCGAGAAGAACTTGAGCTGAAATTCTTTAGTATTATTTATCCGAGCAAGAGTTTTCGGCCCTATTTAGAGAAATCAGGCACCGGCGCGATTGTGTGCGTGAGTTCTTTGATTTCGCGGCAGCCCGAACCTAATCTCGTAGCAACATCTGCTGCCCGAGCCGGTCAGCTCAATTTAATTCACTCAATGGCTATGGAATTTGCTCCCGCTGTTCGAATTAATTCGATTTTGATTGGAGTGGTTGATTCTGGACAATGGAGGCGAAGGTTCGAGGCTGAAAATATTATAGACGATAGTTATGAGAGCTGGATGAGTAAACAAGCACAAAGCAAAGGAATTCCTCTGGGTCGATTTGGGAAACCAGAAGAAGCTGCACATGCAATCTTCTTTCTTGGCACTCCTCTCTCCTCTTTCACTACGGGGTCGACGATAGATATTTCGGGAGGGTATTCTAAACATGCCGGATAAAGCGACAGTTGGAGAGGTGGTAACTGCATTTTTAGAGGCATGCGGTGTCGGCGCAGCTTTTGGTGTGATTTCAATTCATAATATGCCATTTTTGGACGCTATAGGTAAGCGTGGGAAAATCCGCTATGTGCCGGCACGTGGTGAGGCTGGCGCGGTAAACATGGCGGACGCATACGCTCGTGTTGGCCAACGTTTGGGAGTGGCATTTACAAGTACAGGTGTTGCAGCTGGTAATGCGGCTGGGTCCCTGGTTGAAGCACAGACGGCCGGTACATCGCTGCTGCACATAACGGGTCAAATAGAAACGCAGCATCTAGACAAAAATCACTCCTATATACATGAAGCGCGTGACCAGCTTGCAATGCTTAAAGCTATTTCTAAGAAGGCTTATAGGGTGACGTCACCTGAGGTAGCCTTGGACGTGTTTAAAGAAGCGGTCTGTGAAGCACTTTCGGCGCCAACGGGTCCAGTAAGTGTTGAGGTGCCAATTGATATACAACACTCATTGATTGCCTGGCCCAATGATTTAAAACCGGCCACAAACCCAACACTACATCCTAATGAAGACGAAATAAAAGAACTGGCATTAAAATTGGCTAATGCCAAACGGCCATTGCTTTGGTTGGGTGGGGGCGCTCGGCATGCCGGGGATCCTGTCAAACGTCTTTTGGAAATGGGTTTTTGTACAGTTACGTCGGTTCAAGGGCGAGGTATTATACGTGAAGATCACCCCCAGACATTGGGGGCGTTCAACATGTATGATTGCGTTGAGGAGTTCTATAAAAGCTGCGATGCCTTGCTGGTTATTGGTTCAAGATTACGGGGAAACGAGACGCTTAAATACAAACTGAAACTACCAAATCCCCTATATCAGATTGATATTGACAATGCGGCTAGAAATAATCGGCCATACATTGCTGATTTCTTTGTACAGGCAGATGCTGAAGTTGCTCTAACTGCTTTGGCCGATGCTTTAGAAGGAAAGATAAAAGTTGACCATGCGTTTGTAACCGATTTAAAAGCAACTCGTGCCAAAGCCATAGAATTTATGCGAACAGGTTTGTCGCCTTATGAAAATTTGTTAGACGTTATCCAATCTAAAGCTGGAAAAGGTTTTGTTTGGGTACGGGATGTAACAATATCTAACAGCACCTGGGGTAATAGAGGTATATTTCTTTCGGGCCCCTTTGACGGTGTTCACGCGCTCGGCGGTGGAATAGGCCAAGGCGTGCAAATGGCCATTGGAGCTGCAATAGCGGCGCCAGATCGAAAGGTTTTTTGTCTGGTTGGTGATGGCGGGCTTCAGGTTAATATTGGAGAAATTGCGACAGCTGCTCAGGAGAATCTAGGTATTGTCGTAATTTTGATGAATAGTCATGATTATGAAGTGATTAAGAATATTCAAAATGCAGAATATGGTGGGCGACAATACTATGCAGATATTTACACGCCGGAATTTGGGGGTATTGCTGAGAGTAGTGGCTGGTTTTATCAAAAAGTAAGTAAGCTTGGAAATCTAGAGAGTGCTTTTGACTTTGCTTTAAAGTCTAATCAGCCTTCAATGATTGAGATCGACATGCCGTCAATAGGGCCCTTTGCTAGAGCTTTTGGCGGGCCTCCAGTAAGAAAAAAAATGTGAATTCAAGAATTTTTAAGGTAAATAAGAAATGAAAGAAACTATACTTCTTATCGGTTGTGGCGCTATTGGTCTTGAAGTTACAAGAAAGTTATCGACCGATAATGATATTCATATTAGTCAGATACTGGTGCGTCCTGGTAGGGAAAATAAGGCAAAAAAAGACGTTAGCAGTAGTGTTGCGATAATTTCTTCAATTGATGAAATTGAATCCATGCCAGATTTTGTACTTGAATGCGCTAGTCATGAGGCTGTTGCCGAATTTGGCCCGTATTTCCTGAATCAAGGTGTTGATTTTGGAGTGATTTCGATTGGAGCTCTTGCAGATATTGCTTTGCTTGACCGTCTTCGAATGGCGAGTAATAAGGGTAAATCACAGCTTGTTATTTTATCCGGTGCGGTTGGTGGTATCGATGCACTATCAGCGGCTAAATTCCAGAATCTGGAGCAAGTAGTTTACACCTCGCGAAAACCACCGATGAGTTGGCAGGGCAGTCCCGCCGAAACTGACTTTGATCTTTTAACTATTAAAGAAGCAACAGTTATCTTTCAAGGTTCGGCACGTGAAGCTGCGCGACTATATCCCAAAAATGCTAATGTTGCTGCAACTATAGCATTAGCTGGGCTTGGTTTCGAAAAAACAAACGTCACCTTGATAGCGGACCCTAGTGTAAAACGAAATACCCATCACATTGAAGCTGCAGGCTCTTTCGGTCAACTCAACGTTGTGATTTCTGGCAATCCTCTGTCTAGTAACCCAAAGTCATCAGCCTTGACCGCCTATAGTGCTATACGTGCACTCAAGAATCGCGTTCAGTGCGTTTGTATTTAATGGAGGACTTAGTGAATTTTACCGGTATAGATAAAATTGTTCATGGTGTTGAAGATATCGAGCAATGCATGGATTTCTTTGATGACTGGGGTTTAGAAAAAAAGTCAGTAGGAAAGAATTCGGCTTTATTTTTGACCATGGACGGTTCGGAAGTATTGCTCCGCGATAAGAAAGATCCCTCTTTACCCGAGCCGATTGAAGAAGGATCTACAGTTCGTCACATAGTCTGGGGAGTGAGAAATAAGACAGATCTCGCCAAGGTTAATGAAAAAATTTCAGGCGATGAAACCTATAGAGAATTAGATGGTTTTCCGAGTTGTGTTGACCCTAATGGCTTGAGTATTTCATTTCGAGTTACCAAACGTAAAGTTATTAATGTCAAAGGGTCTGCTATGAATACTTGGGACAAACCGGATGCACGGTGTGATCAGCGCAGTACTGTTTACGACGAGGCCAAACCAATAAAGATTGGGCATGTTGTATTTTTTGTTTCTAACCTGGCAAGGGTAGAAAAATTTTATGTAGATGTTCTGGGTTTTACGGTTTCTGATCGATATCCCAGGGCGGGTTCATTTATGAGGTGTGCCACACCGGGCGGTCATCACAGTTTATTTATTCTGGAAACACCGGATAAAAAAATAGGGCTTAATCACGTTGCTTATACAGTTAGGGATATACATGAGGTTTTTGGCGGTGGCATTAAAGTTGATCGTTGTGGTTGGAAAACTCAGATTGGCCCTGGGCGGCACCCGGTTTCATCAGCTTATTTTTGGTATGTCGAAAACCCTGCTGGCGGTTTGGCAGAGTATTTTACAGACGAAGATTATTGTACCGAAAATTGGCTAGCAAGAGAATTTGAAAGGTCAAACGAGATTTTTGCAGAATGGGCGATAAAGGGTGGGATAGACTTCAATACTCGGCGTCAACATTTTCCGGAATGATAAAGAACGAGAGAAAATTTGTTTGTGTTAGGGATCTGATCTAAAATTCTATGTAATAATTTGAATAATTAGAGCGCTTAGTTTCTGGGGTTAGGAGAGAAAATATGTTGGGGACTACTATTGAATATACTACGCGAGAAGGTGAAAAATTTGATGGTTATTTAGCTAAGCCAGATACGAATGGCCCTTTTCCTGGAATACTTCTCATTACGGCTATTTTTGGTATTGATGATGAAATGAAAGAGCTGGCAGATGCCTGGGCAGCAGACGGCTTTCTTGTTTCAGTACCAGACATATTTTGGCGTCAGGTTCCTGGTCCAACGGCTGATATGGAAATTGCTAAGGGCCGTATGGATGATTTTGATCCCGAACAAGGTATGAAGGATATTGAGGATCTGATCAATGATCTGCGTGGCCGACCGGAATGTCAGGGTAAGGTCGGTATTCTTGGATTTTGTTTTGGTGGTCGATATGTCCACTTGAGCGCCGCCAGATTGGGTGTTGAGGCAGGGGCTTCTTTCCATGGTGCTGGCATAGGCCTTCATCTCGATGAAACCAAAAAAATTAAGTGTCCCATGAGCCTCCATTTCGGAGAGGATGACCCCGTTGTTCCAATTGATGAGGTAAATGCAATTCAAAAAGCCTATTCGCATCACTCGAATGCGCATATTGGTGTTTATCCAGATGTTGGACATAACTTTGCAATGCCATATAAGCAGGGTTACGATAAAAGCACGGCAATGAAATCGCGTGCCGCCGCTTTGAAAACGTTTCGTTCGATGTAGGCTATTTCTGCCTGATAGGATAAATCGGAATAGAAAAGGGGGGTAAACTTTGTTTACCCCCCTTGGTCGAGATATTGTATTATTAACACTTAGCCGATGGGTGGCTATCAATCATGCGTACATCACTATTGATGATTTCCATAACATAAGTTGGAAGTTGAGCATCACCATTCTTGTTAAAGCACACTTCGCCAGTCACACCGCTAAACTTAAAAGTCTTTAAAGTATCTCGTATCGCTGTGCGTTCAGCTTTTAGTTTGCTTGCTTTACCTGTGACACCTGCTTTTTCCATGACTTGTTTTAAGAGATATACAATATCATAGGCGGAGGCATCAACATGGTGAGGGTTGGCCTTTACTATGCCACGCTTTTTGTTCATAGCGTTGAATTTCGCTGTAAAGCTTTTTGATCGTGCATCTCTATCTTTCCAGAACCAGGATGCATATAAGGTGCCGTCACCTTCTTTTCCTAATTTGCCTGCTAGATCTGGGTCAGCTGAGATACCGGAACCTATTATGCGACCCTTATAACCCTGTCTGCGCAGTTCTTTTACAGCTTTGACCGTTGCTTCCACAATGCCAGCCACACCAACATTTTCAGGAGGGTTCTGCATTATTTTCGATATTTGTGGAGCAATATCAAAAGCCGCTGTTGGAAAACTTACCGGCTCGCCAATAATCTTTACTTTTTG
>CAZXSC010000148.1:0-5692 GCA_964643045.1 uncultured Rhodospirillaceae bacterium | reverse complement strand
TATCGGTGCGCCGATCAAGGCGCCGTTGACGCAGCGTCTGTAAGTCTTTGAGCCGTCGGACATTACGTTTACGGCGTGCCGTTACACCGTAGCGTAACCAATGTTCTTCTCTCACTATTTTTCGATCCTGTTTATGTGTATCCATCTCCTCTTCCTTTAGTAACCTATCACGCCACCTTTCAAAATCTTTGAAATTTTTATCCAGTCGACGGGTCTTTCCCAAACTAAGCCAAACCGTTATATCTGAAAGGTTTTCTAAAAAGCGCCGGTCATGACTAATCATTATAAGGGCTGAAGAAATAGTTCTTAAATGGGCCTCGAGCCATTCAATCGCCGCTATATCAAGATGGTTAGTTGGCTCATCCAACAACAAAATATTTGGTTGAGGAGCTAAGGCTCGCGCTAGAGCTACACGACGGCTTTCCCCTCCAGATAATTGGGCTGGCTCCTCCTTGCCATTTAAACCGAGTTGCTCAAGTAAATAAGCAGCCCGGTGAAGATCATCACCCACCTCAAGACCCCCCTGAGCATAATCTAATGTCGTTTTGAAACCTGAAAAATTCGGTTCTTGAGGTAAATAACGGATAGTTGTGCCTGGCTGGATAAACACTTCCCCACTATCCGCTTCAATCAAATTAGCTGCTATCTTAAGTAATGTTGATTTACCCGAGCCATTCCGGCCAACTAAACAGATGCGATCGCGTTGACAAATAGATAACTCGGCCCCTTCAAAGAGTGGAGTAGTGCCGAAGGTGAGATTGATATCACGAAGTGTAAGTATAGGTGGTGCCATCTAACACTGGCCCGATACGCGCAGATAGCCAATATATGTCAGGTGTGTTTCGATTATTGCTGCTTTTGGAACAGTTGAAATAGAAACATCAATCCCAAGTTTTGGAAGCCGTTCATCTATTAAACCCATCGAAGTCTCCCTAAGTATGACCGAAGTTTATACAACTTCTTATACATGTCGTTAAATCAAATTATCTAGGCTCTTTCAAACTTGTTGACAAACTGCTAGAGATTCAAAAAATAAATTGGGGAGAGGTAATAAAAAAATTCAATGAAAGCAATTCGTGTTGTAGAAAAATCAGTAGATGTAGATAATCTAAAACTTGAACTTATCGATACCGGAATTCCTCAGCCGAGAGATGATGAATGTCTGGTTGAAATTTTTTCTAGCGGCATTAATCCAAGTGATGTCAAAGCACTACTAGGTAAAATGCCAAATTTGATCTGGCCACGAACACCTGGTAGGGATTATTCCGGGATTGTTGTTGACGGACCAGCCAACCTTATCGGTAAAGAAGTCTGGGGTACAGGTGGCGACCTTGGTATGAGTATCAACGGCGCCCACGCGGAGTTTAACGCTATCAAAATTGATGGGATCCGAGAAAAACCGAAAAATCTTAATTTATTCGAAGCGGGGTCCATTGGTGTTTCTTGGACCTGTGCTTGGCTAGGTATGGTAATAGGCGCACGTATTAGTAAAGGCGAGACTGCCGTTATACTTGGTGCCAACGGTAAGGTTGGCGAAGCATCTATTCAAATTGCTAGTGCCGCAGGTGCTAAAGTCATAGGAATTGAGAGAAGTCGTGACAAATATCTCGGTTATGCAACTGGCCCGGTTGAAATTGTAAATCTTGAAAGGGAACCAGATGTCCGAAAAGCTATTATGGATCGAACGGACGGTAAAGGTGCCGACATAATAATGAATACCGTCGGCAGTCCCTACTTTGACGCGGCTTGTAATTCTATGGCAAAACAAGGTCGTCAAATTATTGTAACAACAATCGTTGAAGAAACCCTAATTAACCTTCGTACTTTCTATAGGGGAAATTATCAAATGATCGGCATCAGCAATATGGATCACAACTGCATTCAATCGGGAGAGCTATTAGAGGATATGAAATCAGGTTTCGAAAGTGGTGCATATAAACCTTATCAAATTCGTGATGAAAATATCTATGGATTAGAGGATGCTATTGAAGCGTACAAAATTGTTCTAAAAGGGCTATCCCGGGAACGTATAATTATTAACCCAAAAAGTTAGGTAAAAATAAACATGTCCCATTTTGCAAAGTCATCAACAAGAGCGATACCAATTACCCCTTTGAATAATAAAACACTAGCTCGTTGGTGCAGAAAACAGAAACGGA
Organism: uncultured Rhodospirillaceae bacterium; assembly: GCA_964643045.1. Classification (GTDB taxonomy): domain Bacteria; phylum Pseudomonadota; class Alphaproteobacteria; order Rhodospirillales; family UBA2165; genus TMED23. The sequence goes on along the minus strand of CAZXSC010000148.1, from coordinate 3,533 downwards.
AAGTACAACGTTGGGTTACGAGTACAAATTTTAGAGCATCACCCGGAGAAACCTGCCTTATTGCAGACGAGAATGGAAATTTAAATGAGGTCTTAGTTGGCGTTTCCGAAAATGCAGATCTCTGGGATTGTGGGGATCTATCAAATCAACTGCCAGAAGGTATTTATGTACTTAAACATTCAAATATTAAAAATATTGAAACGTGGGCCCTCGGCTGGGCACTTGGCTCATACTCCTACGATTATTATCAAGAAAATAAACCCACAAAAAAGGCAAGAGTTATCTTGCCTAGAAACTCTGATCTTGAAACCATGGTTGAGGCCGTATTTCTCACACGCGACCTCATAAATTCGCCAGCTAATGATATGGGGCCTATTCATCTTGAAAAAGCAGCTCGTAAACTAGCAAAAAAACATAAAGCAAAGTTTCGTGTTATTCTTGGTGATAACCTGCTGAAAAAAAACTACCCCTCTATTCACGCGGTCGGCCGAGCTGTTAAAACCAATAATCAGGCTCCACGCCTCATTGACCTTCGATGGGGTAAAATAAACAAGCCTCAGCTAACGCTTATTGGAAAGGGCGTATGTTTTGATACGGGTGGTCTCAACCTTAAAGCGGCCGAAGGCATGAAATTGATGAAAAAAGATATGGGCGGTGCAGCCAACGTATTGGGGCTAGCTCACATGATTATGGCCGCCAAATTACCACTCCAGTTGCGGGTTCTTATTCCAGCCGTCGAAAACAGCGTTTCCGGAAATGCATTGCGCCCCTTAGATATAATAACCAGCCGCAATGGTAAAACTATCGAAATAGGCAATACGGACGCGGAAGGTCGAGTAATATTAGCCGATGCTTTGGCAGAAGCTGCATCAGAGAAACCTGCATTTATAATAGATTTTGCTACCTTAACAAGAGCTGCACTTGTTGCGCTAGGCACCGAATTACCTGCATTTTTTACAAATGATGAAGCATTCGCCAAAACCATATCTGGAACTGGTGTTATTCATCAAGATCCCCTTTGGAGGCTACCGCTATGGCATGGCTACCGAAAGTTGATTAAAGGAAAAACAGCTAACTTAACTAATGCTCCAGAAAGTGGCTTTGCTGGCGCAATTACGGCGGCATTGTTTCTTCAGGAATTTGTCGAGCCAGAAACAAAGTGGGCTCACATTGATTTGATGGCTTGGAATCTTTCAAGTAAGCCAGGGCGACCAGAAGGCGGCGAAGCAATGGCAATTCGAACTGTTTTTGCCACGATAAAAGAAATATTAATTTAAAAGCTAAGTGAGAATTTAGTGGCTAAAAGTTCTACGTTGAAGGCCTGGATTGGTATCCAACACTCTTAAAGCGTGCTAAATACCTTGGCAATATCGCTTCAACTGGCGTTGGGGCAACACCAAGATCGGCTAATGTTTTCGCTTTGCTCGAAATAATATTATCAACCGTTAGCTGCTTTACCTGATCAACTGTAAATAAAGGGTTGGGAATTTTTTGCAGAAACCAACCAATTATTTTCAAATACCAGAATGGTATAGGTAAAAGAATTCGTTTGCGCCTTATATTTTTTAGGATCAACCTCATTATTTCAACGCTACTATAAACTACTGGACCGCCAAGTTCATATATTCGACCTTTAGAGCGTTCAATTCCAATTGCGGCAATAATAGCATCCGCTACATCGCAGACGTAAACCGGCTGAAACCTAGTGCCGCCATCGCCATAAAATTTAATTCTATACATCTTCCCATCTTGAAGAAATTTAACACTCGGAAAAATGGGGCAACCAAAAACTGGCATAAAATAGGTGAAGCGTGCCAGTCCGGCGAAAAAATTAAAAAAACCGTCTTCAGATCCGAATATTACGCTTGGCCGCAAAATTGTCGCAGATGGAAACTCGGTTTTAACTGCTAATTCACCGGCAATCTTGGTCTGTGCATAATGAGATTCTGATTCAGTATCAGCGCCAATTGCAGAGATGTGTATTAATCGCCGGACACCCGCATTTGCAGAAACCTTTGCCACATTGGCGGCACCTTCAGAATGTATATTATCAAAATTCTGCGTTCCCCACTCGGACAAGACGCCAACCAGATTCACAACCGTATGGGCTCCGGCTATGGGCGCGACAAGGGTAGATTTCTCCCTAATATCTGCTGCAAAAAAAACGACTTGTCCTACGTCACCCATTGTCATCAAATATTTAGCACCTTCGGTGTCTCTAACTGCCACCCTTACCAAGGCGCCTTGTGCTAATAATCTTCTAACCAAATGACGGCCAATAAAACCGGAGCCTCCAAAAACTGTTACAATCTGCCGCGGCATAAATTTTGATTCCGTTCAACTCAAATATATAAATGTGGATCCTTGGTATTTAATACTATTCCAAATCCTGTGAAACAACCCAAACTCTAATCAAATAAAACGCAAAAAAAGAACTTCTTCAACACAACAATCCTGAAAGATTGACACTCAGAACTTAGAAGGGTACCACGACCAATTATATATTAATACAAGGCGAATTCGATAGGCCCAGATGGCGGAATTGGTAGACGCGCTGGCTTCAGGTGCCAGTGATCGCAAGATCGTGGAGGTTCAAGTCCTCTTCTGGGCACCACTCTTTATATAGCTTGTTCAGTGACTTAGTCTATTTGTCACTGAAACCCCAAGATTGTTAGTTCACTGTTGTTCAACTGTTGGCACACTATTGGCACAGTTAGGAATAATTATGGCTACATTCAGGAAGAGAAATAATAGATGGCAAGTTCAGATCAGGAAAACCGGTAAACCAACACTAACAAAAACATTTGTCCTTAAAACTAATGCCCAGAAATGGGCACATAAAACAGAACGGAAGCTCGATGAAGGCTTGGTTCTGCAATCTTTATCACCAAACTATGAAAACTTAAGACAAGTTCTAGAAAGATATAAGAATGAGATTACCATCAGTAAACGTGGAGGACACATAGAAGCCTACCGATTGGCTAAGATTATGCGTGATCCAATAGCTGAGATAAAACTCTCACAGCTTTCAGCTATGCATATTGCTGATTATAGAGATAGACGATTAAAGGAAGTCTCAGCTTGTTCAGTGGTTAAGGAGATGACCTTGATCTCACTCTCACTTGATATAGCCAGAAAAGAATGGGGTGTTCCTATGCGCTCCAATGTAGTGCGTGATGTTAAGAAGCCTCAACCTGAGAGAGGACGAGACAGAAGATTATCATCTGAAGAACATACTCTGTTATTAAGATCGTGTTCCAAGAGCAGTAACCACTGGCTTACTCCCCTCATTACTATAGCTATTGAAACAGGGATGAGACGTGGTGAGCTGCTCAGTCTTGCATGGGAGGATGTTGATCTGGATCTAAGAGTAGCTCATCTGGACATGACCAAGAATGGGTCAAGTAGAAATGTACCGTTAAGTTCAGAGGCTATTAATCTACTGAGAACCCTACCCCATGATATCAGTGGTAAGGTGTTTCCACTTACAGCTGCTGCCTTAAGAGGTCTATGGAACAGAGCCTGTAGAAGAG
>CAZXSC010000147.1:0-5845 GCA_964643045.1 uncultured Rhodospirillaceae bacterium | reverse complement strand
GTCGGAGAACAACTATCAAAACTAGCAAAGGAACAAAATATTCTTCTCATGGTTTGCGACCAATGTGCCGTGCGCAGAAATTTGGCAGAAGGCACGTTTGAACAATGTGGCACTGGTGATGTAAAAGCAGTTGGGTTTGTGGATGGTGTCGTGGCCGGTTGTTTTCCGCAATTATACGAAGCATTTGGCGACCTTCCTCCTGATCAAGTTATTACTCTTTAAGTTTTCTCTAATCCTAAATAATGCAGCCGATCTGCATCAAAGTAAGAATCAGATTGCGGTACAGTTTGCACAACAAGAAAGGATAGAAGGGCGTGGATAGTTTAAATCAAGATATTTTTGTGCTTAAATGTGATCATGAAGGAGTACGACCATGACAGCGACGCTTATTAATGCATTCATTATTCCAGAGGATAAGGAAGAAGAGTTCCTCGAGAACTGGAAAAAGACGACTGACCATTTCTCGAGAAAAAAGGGGTTTATCGAAACACTGTTGCACCGCAATACTGGTGTAGGCAACCAAACCTTCATGTATATCAATATTGCGAAATGGGACAGCAAAGAGACGTGGGACCGATTACACACCGAATATTGGCCGACAGAATATAATATTGAGGGCGTCAAAGGCCATGGAGCGTGCTTTGAGCCTGTAATCCATGTAGAGTACCAAGGCGATGAATAACAATGTATAAAGAAACAGCTTAAAATTCCGCTACTCAACATGCGGTGATTGGTGATTTTTCCTAGCTATAGAGAATTGACTTGAGTAACGTTTGGAGGTTATGGGGAGCCCTTTTTACAAACCGGGATTTAGCAGGGTTTACGCTTTATATGGGAGGGAAGAAAGATGGATAATTCGGTAAATGGTGTTCATTTGGTCGGAAGCGCACCAGTTAAAGACGCAGAAGACATGTTCTTACTGGCAACTAATCATTTGAATAACCATATAAAACGACTGCCAGACGGTGAGTTTGGAGAAAGGGATACCTGGATACGCTTCCAGTACAAAAGGTTACTGGCCTGTCCTCAGCTTAAATCATCTGGTGAGACTGCCCCCTACGTTCCAATTTCTCCAGTCATTTGCGAAACAGGTATTAAATCTCCAACACAAATAAATATTCCTAACCTAGGCTACGCAGATGCGGCAATTGATTCATATGCTGTTTTTGAAAAGATGGTGGATAAGGGCATGATGCCAAACGATTTGCGATTTCAAATTGGTCTCCCAACGCCGTATTCTGTCGCTACAGGTTATGGACACATAAGTGCTCAGGAAATCCTGGAGAAAGCTTATCAGAATGCGATCCAAGCCGAACTCTCAAGGATATTTAAGATCATTCCCCACAATAGACTCGCCATTCAATGGGAAACTGTTTTAGAATTTGCAGTTTTAGAAGGTGTCCAAGTTTCTCATATTACGGAAGACATAATGAAGCAACTTACAACCAGAGTTGGTAGCCTGTTAGATTTAGTGCCAGCCAAAGCTGAAGTTGGAATCCATCTGTGCTACGGGGATTCTGGACACAAACATTTCTGTGAGCCCAAAGATACAACTTTGCTGGCTAAATTTGCAAATGGCATAAATGCTAGTTCCAAGCGAAAAATGAACTGGTTGCATCTACCGGTACCTAAAGAACGCGACGATGACGAATATTTTAAACCACTCTCTAGCTTGGCTCTTGATTCAGGAACAGAATTATATCTAGGCTTACTCCATAATACAGGAGGCATTGAAGGCTCAAAACGGAGAATTATGGCAGCTAAAAGACATGTTGGACGATTTGGAATTTCCACGGAATGTGGTCTTGGTCGAAGGCCAAGAGAGGCAGTTGTAGAATTATTAGACCAACATAAAATACTTGTCGAAAGCGATTTATAAGATCCTGTGAAGTCCTATAGGATATTGGTCCAGTACAGTAAGTTTTATTCCTTTGCTTTTTTCCATTCTCCTTACTGTTTAGATTCCGAACCAATCGTTCAGGTAAGGGTTTGGGAACTGGATATTCATGACATCTATAAAGACTATCTGGATTAAGGCCCATATTAAGACAGTTCCACCGATAGCAAACCACCACTTCTCTCGCCGGATTAGGATGTAGATAAATACAAAAAGCGGCACGGCGATGAGGTGACCAAGCATTGTAATCGAAATCGCCAAGGCATAGATGGCCAGGAACATGTGAATAATTTCCCGCGATCGGCCTTTAAGGGCCGAGGCGCCCACTGTTGCGGCGTTGGTCTCTTCATGATCTGTCATCCCGTTTTCATTAATGTCTTGTGGAGGCGTATCCCAACGTTCCGGCTTGGCAAGGTTGCCGATGGAATAAACGGCTGCGACTATGACCATGGAACTAGTGATAAACCACGGGAATAAGGTGGCGCGAGGCGGTAAGTCAAGTAACAACACGATAAACAAGACAGCGGTAGCGACAAATAGGCAGACTAGTGTCCAATCGACTATCCGGGTAATGCGGACTGATCTATCCAAATCCATGATTATCCTTTTCCACCGTGAACCTGCAGTCTATTTTGTCTTCTCCATTTGCGCCAATAGGGCGCAGCCAGCACTAAGAAAATGAAGATGATCAGCACCGCCACAATCGGGCGGGTATAGAGCCACTCATAGCCATATCGGTCCATAGTTGAAAATAAGTATGGTTCAGCTATGCGTCCCATAATAAGGCCCATGATTAGTGGAACGCGAGGCCAATCGGCGTGTTTGAAAACGTAACCCAGCGTGCCTGCAAGGACGAAAACTATTATGTCACCGAAAGATAGTCGCGTGAAGGATGCACCAACTATCATTGCAGCGAGAATAAAAGGAACCAGAAGATTGGCGCGGATGAAGCAAAGTTTGACCAGCCAGCGCTGCAGGATAAGGGCAAGTAATGCAGCAACAATATTTCCTATGATCACGACCGAGACCATGGTGAAAGTGAGATCAAGTTGCTGGTCTAACATCTCCGGCCCAGGTCGTAATCCAAGCATCACGAATACGACCAGTAGAATGGCCATCGCGTTGTTGCCAGGTATTCCAAAGGCCACAGTAGGGATGATGGCTCCTGGTTTATGTGATGCCGTGCCGGTCTCTGGAGCTATTACGCCCCGCACATTTCCCTTTCCGAATGAGTCGGGGGCTTTGTCCGAGGTGACGGCTACGGCGTAAGACATCCATTCGGCGACCGCTCCGCCAAGTCCCGGAATGAAACCAGTCACAACGCCGATAACGCTGCATTTTATGATCAGCCACCAGTTTTGGAGGCAATCCACAAATCCTGTCACGATGCCTGAAACTTTTTCTCCGGCATTAGTCGAGGCTATGGTCGTATTGCGAACGGCAAGATCGACGACTTCGGGGATCGCAAATATACCGAGGACGACAGGGATTAGCGGCATGCCTTCCCAAAGGTAAAGGATCTCGCCTGCGAAACGCGTATCGCCCGTGGCTGGAGCTTGACCAATCATGGAGATTATGAGGCCAAGGCCACCCATGAGGAGGCCTCGAGATGGCGATTTTCCTGAAAGGGAGCTCGCCATAACCAGCCCAAGTAATATCATAGTGAAAAATTCTGGAGACGAAAAATTGAGCACAAGAGCTCGCAGTCCTGGTAGGAAAAGAATGAATATTCCAGCAGCAACAAAGGTGCCAAAAATGCTGGCATAATAGGAGGCGCAAAGCGCTCGGCCGGCCTCACCTCGTTTTGCCATTGGATACCCATCGAGAGAGGTAGCAAGCGCCGCTGCAGTACCCGGTACGCCCAGTAGAACTGCTGGTATGGAGTCGGTTTGAGTAGTAACCGCATATACACCCAGTAGCATGACGTAAGCGTGGAGTGGTTCCATCTGAAGCGCGAAGGGGATTAACAGTATTTGGGCGATCAGACCTCCAAGTCCAGGAATCAAACCGACGATCATACCGGCGACAATACCGACCATCATGGCGCCAAAAACCGAAAATTCAAGAACTGAAATAAAACCATTTAGGAAGGCATTTGCAATAAAAGCGACTTCACTCACTTAGGAAAAATTCCTTTTTCAAGAAAAAATAAATATCTACTCCCACTGAGGGGAAAAATTGGTGCGGTAGAAATTAATCACCGTACCGATGGTTTGAATACTAGACCGCTATTTTGTTCCTGGACGGCTAAGATCGAGAAATTTCTTTACGATACCTTCACCAACATCACCTGGAATCCAGCTTACTGGTACACCCCAGGACTTTGAATGCTCTTCTATATATTTTGGGTCAGCCATGATGGCGCTGAACGCTTTACGCCATGCGGTAACATACTTGTCATCCATACCAGGCGGACTCCAGATTTGGCGAGTAACACCCTGACCGGCAGCAGAAGCAGTCATAATCTTCCAGTCCCGACCGCCGATCGCATTTGGCCTATATTTTCGAACGATGTCATGGCCGGACATCATTTTGTCCAGGCCAGCAACTTTGACTCGCACTACTTCGCCGCTGTTATTCATGTAGCCTAGTTGGAATACCCCATAAAATTTGGCTTTTTTCCATCCTTTTAGGCGTTGTATCCAAAATGTATGGGAAAAAGGCATCATATTGATTTCACCGGTACGTAACGCCTGAAGTCGGCCTCTAAACCGTGGATAAGATTCAAATATCTTGGCAGGCACTCCCAACACCCGGAAAAAGGCCTTGTAATACGCGGTGTCGGGTGCGGAAAGGCCAACAAGTGTCGGTTTTTCGGATTTGAGGAGTTGTTGGATATTGGTGATACCCGAGTCTTCTCTATAAACCATGATCCTGGTAATTGTCTGTGTGCCGATGAGTTTCATTTTAGACAAGTCAAATTTGACTTTGCGTTTGCCCCGGACGGACTGGGCAGCTCCTGGCGCAACTATTGAGCCAATTTGCAATCCATTTGGTTTTAAGACATTAAAAATATAATTAGCGGCTAGCACCGAACCGCCGCCGGGTTTGTTGATGTGGGCAACTTTACTAACGCCGAGATGCTTCTTGATAAAGGGATCCAACTGTCGGAACCACAGATCGGGTGGTGTGCCGGGCGGTGCAAAATTGACGATACTTACTGTTTTGCCCGCAAAAGATTGTGTGTGTGCCGGCCTAGATAAGGTGTTGATTGCAGCAACTAACGAACTCAAAATTACGAAGTTACAAATTGTAGCAAACACAAACGTTCTGATTAACGGCTTTTTTGTCATTTAGATCCTCCCAGTATTTTATAATTTTTTGTATATATCAAATTTGTAATTTCTAAAATTAAGACCAGAAAATTAAGACAAGAGATGGCATCTAATGATCATAGATCTCAGTTTTTCTAATATAACTAGAAGAGGATAACCCGATTTTGGACTTCCGGTCCATCAATATCGTAGCGGTATGCCCGGAAGATACAATTCGTACCACTTGAATCCGTTTCGGGAGTGGAGGGCACGAAGAAGGGCGAGATGTATTCCCAGACCACCTCTTTGTTTGGTGTGACCTCGAAAATACGTCCCCACTGACCTTCACAAATTAAGGTGTTACCGTTTTTGAGACGTTGAGCACCCGAAATAAAAGGGCTGGCAAAAGTATATTTAGGTGTCCCTTGATATTCCCAAACTGGCGCCTTGGTTTGGGGGTCAAATTCCAGGACCTTAGATCCTTGGCCAGGGCCGCGCCCGGGAGGCAGGTTACAAAAAACCATGTAGTTATCGTTTTCAAGCTTCTGGAAATCATGCTGATGGCCTAATTCGATCCCCATCCACTCAAAACTAAATTGGCCAGTTTGCCGGTCGATTACGGCGATTAAGTTGTTATGACGCCAGCTTACCAAGACATCCCCATTGGGCAAAGGCTGGATTGAATTGGGGTGCG
>CAZXSC010000146.1:0-5891 GCA_964643045.1 uncultured Rhodospirillaceae bacterium | reverse complement strand
ATCTACAACAAGCGATTGCTTCACTAATACACGTCCCATCATCTAGTTTTAATACAGGTACCGTGGCCCAAGGATTTAGTTTTAAGAAATCCTCTTTTAGGTGTTCCCCTTCAGCCGTATTTACTTGTATTACTTCTACATCTAAATTCTTTTCTGCTAGGAAAATTCGCACACGTCTGGCGCTGGGGGCAGTTTTTACATCATAAAGTATCACTTTTTATTCTCCATTTTATATGATTTCATAACCTAACACCCATTAACCACAGCAATAGATGGTGTTCCAATTATCAGGATCCGGCTTAACCTTTATCCCCTGTTTTTTAAGCGCGTTCAACAAATTCTGGACCATTTCTTCTCTCGACATTGAAGGTTTCAAGCGACTGAATTCCAATTCTCTCAGTAAATTAGGAATCTCCAAGTTCATTGTAAAGGGGCATGTTTGGTATACAAGAATATTGGAAAAGGTTATAAAAGATTTCGAGTTAAAAGAGTAAAATCTAATCTTATATTTTCTTAGGTTTAGTTTGAATGTTGTTTAATGATCACGAAATTAGAATTATGGCAGATGCCCCTCAGCCCGGGCATCGGCAACCTGATTACATAATGCCGTGTTTGGATATACTGATAAATGACATTCTTAGCAGCCAAAATTTACTGGATAAAACTATATTAGACATTGGGCCGGGCCAATGGTGTTTTGCTGAGAGCGCAAAAAAAAAAGGAGCAACCGTACATGGGTTTGACAAATATTTACCAATACTGAATCTTGGACGCTACCGGGGGTTTGAGACATTTCAGGGAGATATATTACACTATAGTGCTAAAGAATTGCCCAAACAGTATGACGGTATTTTTAGCAGAGGAACATACAATCCGTTCTATTTCTGTAATAAATCAAAGGAGCACATGCTCCATGTTAGTGAATTGGTCAAATCTACTGATTCAGAGGGGTGGATATTAATATATCCATATATTGATGTAATTGATGAATTTAAGGCCTATCCGTCTGAATACTTCCGATCTACTTTGACCGAAATGATTGAGAATTTCTTGTGGTTTGGATGTAATATTACTTATTTACCAAGAAAACTTCGCGATTATCTTGAGTTACCTGATGCATACCATTCAATACTTATAACTATGAATTTGAATGTTCCAGAGTCGTGGTATAATCGGGGAGCCCAAACCCTTGAGGGTGTTGCAACATCTACTTTTAAGGTTTGGATAGAAGAAGTTTTACATAGCATTCGAACCATAAAAAATGATCCAGTCGATGTATATAAGGATGAGCGAAAAAAATTTGAGAAAGGGGTGCAAAATAACGTATTAATTGATCGAGTGGCTAAAATTCAGAGTTGGATTAAAGTACCGGAAGTTTTGGATGGATCAATTAAAAATAGATCAGGGATTTGTTTAACGTTTGATGATCAATCTATTTATTCTTGGTCTAATGCCGCTCCATTGTTTGAAAAATACCATGCTAAGGCAACTTTTTTTATTAATTCGTTTCAAAATTTATCCTCTGATGAAATAAATAAAATCAGGAAATTATCTGAGTCGGGGCATGAGATTGGCTGCCACTCGTCAAATCATATCAAGGCTGATGAATTTCTGGTTGATAATAGTCTTTCAGACTATTTATTGAAGGAGGTTTATCCGTGTTTAGGCGCAATGATTTCATCAGGAATATTACCGACAGCGTATTGTTTCCCATTTTCAAATAGTACTCCCGAGTTGGATGCTGCGCTTTTGAATTATTTTAAGATACTTCGGTCAGGCGCGAAACCATTTGAAGAATGCTTATCAAACCCATCTGGGAACATTTTTTTGTATGCAACTAACGTCGATATTAACGATAGCGACAAAAGCGAACGATTGCCGAATCTAATGCGGAATCTTGAACGCTTGGCCGCTACAAAAGAAAAGCTAGTAGCGGTTCTATATGCCCATCACATAGGCTATGATCCTAATTCGCTACATATTTCATCTGATGTACTGGAAATGATATTTATGAAGGCCCAAGAATTGGATTTAGATTTTTTTTGTTGTACTGAAATGGCAAACCTCTAAAGATGTTAGTTAAAATATGCTTAATAACATATAGAATAATAATTTATCCCGATTAACAGTAGGGTCTAATTGAGCATTTATAATTAAAAAACACCAAAATAGCTTTGGATAATTAGTTGAATAATGATCATGAATGATTTGAGCTTGTCTGAAATTGTCGATTATTTGGTTGAGTGGCGCTCCCAAGAATTTACTGGCGAAAATACGTTGAGTTTTCCAAGATTTGATTTCCATTTTGATCCGATGGACCCTGACTTAATTGTGAATGCGGCAAAAAGTATGAATGAATGCGGTTGTGTTATTTTGAGAAAATTTATGCCGAGCAATGAAGCAAATGTATTAGCAGATGAGATTTTTGATTTTATAAACTCCGTAAAAAATAAAGTAGGGGTTGTCGAGGAAGACATTGAAGAGGACGGATATATCTTATGTGGCAAAAAGACTAAATATAAAACGGGAGATGATTTGATAGGAGCCGGCAAACCCACTGTCATGACATTTGAAAATTATGACGAAGGTATGGTCAAGATATTTAATGCAGATCATCTATTCACGAAAAATAAAGAAATTATTGATCTGTATGGCCGCCATCAATTTATATTAGAAATTTTAGCCGCGTGTAATGTTCCAGGCGCACAATTTAAACATGGCCATCTAGATATTTATGCAAATCAATCAGATGAACTTAGTACGGGTTTTCACTATGATACAGATGTTCCCATGGTTAAGACATTTCTATATTTAACTGACGTTCTATCAGTAAATGATGGCCCGTATTGTTATGCGGCTGGAACTCATAATGAGACTAATATCCGCAAATTTAATCAGGAAATTAATAAGATTTCTAATCGTGGTGATTTAGTTTGCTTTCATTTTAATAAGGATCGTGTGATTCCCTTCTTAGGAAAAAAGGGAGATTTGATTCTATCCTTTCAAAATGGCGCTCACCAAAGGCACAATCAAAAGAAAGGACATCAAAGAATGATGCTCGTTGGTAACCTTTGGCAAAATAACTAAATTTACTTAAAGGATTTTTCTAAAAATTCAGTTTAATTTTCCTCATCAACAAGGGAGAAAGGCGCCCAGAATATTGGGTGCGATTGATGGGGTGAGCTTTTGAATTCATATAAGAAAGCATAGATTTCTTCAAAGCTTTAGATTTTTTAATAAACTTATTTTTAAAAATTGTATTTTCATATAAGTTTAATTCTAGCCCACAACTTACAAATAGCTCAGGTTAACTTGCCTACTATCCAAGGCTTAGAAGAGATAGAAGACTTAAGCGAAGGATTCAAAATTACAGAAAATAACATCTTAAACAAAAAATTCCGGTTATCATTTTTTAAGTAAGTATACTTAAGGGCGCAGCTGGATATTAGAATGAATATGCCTTTATGATGGTGGACGGCCGCTATCAAACAACTGGAGAGAAAAGTTGAGTAATGCTTGCCCTATTTGCCGCGCTGATCATATAGGTAGCCTACTGAGACCAAAAGAGCTGCGAGAAGCTTATAAGAACCTTGTTTCGGGTAAAATTGACGGTGCTCAATTCAAGTACGTGCAAGACAAGTCCATCCGTGATGCTATTTCCATGCAAGAGTCCGCCGGCGTTGGCGCAGTAACCGATGGAGAATTCCGCCGCCGGTCCTGGTTTGCGGGGTTTGTTGATGCTGTCGATGGCCTTGTTCATAAGGTTACTGAGTTCAACTTTATCGAAGATGGGAAAGCATCCGTCAGCGTACCGGTACCTCATGCCGAGGCTTCAATCAAACGGACTGGCGGTATCACAACAGACGAGTTCAGCTATGCCAACTCGGTCGCAGTAAATCGCGTTAAGATCACCATGCCCGCACCATCAGCTATTCATTTCTTTCGGGGACCTGACGGTATGGATCGGACTGTTTATCCCGAGGAGGAAACCTATTGGAATGATCTGGTTGCTGTTTATCAGGAGGAAATTCGGGCACTGGGTGAACTCGGATTGAGCTACCTGCAACTTGATGAAGTGCCCATGGCTCTATTCTGCGACGAAAAAGTGCGTACCCGGCTAGCCGAATGGGGTTGGGACTGGCGATCCTTGTTTGACAACTACATTGGACGAGTGAATGAAGTGCTCGATTCTCGGCCTGCTAATATGAAAGCCGGGATGCACCTCTGCCGAGGTAATTTCCGAGGCAAATGGATAGGTACCGGCGGCTATGAAATAGTTGCTGAACGGTTGTTCAATGAGGTTAAAGTGGATCAGTTTCTGCTTGAATATGATTCAGAGCGAGCGGGAGACTTCGCACCCCTCAGATTCCTGCCGAAAGACAAATCAGCCGTGCTCGGTATGGTAAGTACTAAAACCGCTGAGTTGGAAGACGAAAATGACCTGTACCGGCGATTTGATGACGCCTCCAAATATGTCTCATTAGGCCGGCTCGCTGTCAGCCCTCAATGCGGTTTTGGTACTACTGTGGGTGGCGCGCCCATAGACGATGATGCGCAACGGCGTAAACTTGAGCTTGTGGGTCGGGTAGCAGAGCACATCTGGCAATGATCCGAATCCAGTTTGGTCGGCTTTATGATACGCTTCTTCCTTAAGAGGTCTATTGAACAGAGCTCGCAAAAGAGCGGGCATTACAGACCTACACCTCCATGAAGTTTACGACATACTCAAACCCCCTCTTAAGTCCACACGAGTGTAAATAAAGAGTTTAATATCTCCTCTAGGGGGGCATAGGCCTGCTCAAGAAACACCCATAGAATGCCTCTGTGACTCTTAAATAGATTACTTATGACAGTACATTTGATTTTATTAGTTGGCTCTGCACTTACGTACTTAAGTGAAGGCTTTTGGAACTCAGGTGACGATTGAAATCAAATTATTGTTGAGTTTATTCGTCAAAAATCTTTGGCCCTGCTTCCCTGACTAATTGCATGGTATTGCACCTTATTCCGCCACCATATTTGTGAACTTCGTCATACTCTACGCCAATAACCTCTACACCGTAACTTTCTAAGAGTTTTATTGTATTTAAGGCGGATGAATTCATAATCAATTTGCGTGGAGCTATTGTTATGGCATTAGTAGGATAAAGATCGATTTCATCAGCCGGGCATTCAATTAACTCATAGCCTAGCTTATGCAAATAGCGGATTGTACCATAATCACACCAAGGTGGGTAAATGAGGGCAAGCTTTTTATCAATGGGAGTAATCCACATGTCAGAATGCATCCACCCAGGCACTTCCGCGTGAAACTCATAAAGCGGACCGGGGCTATGGGCAAGATGGACTTCATTGTAACCGCAACTTTTTAAAATTGGAATCACTTGCCTAGCACCATCTAAATTACAGTCTGTCGACAGCATTAAGATTATAAAATCGTCGCCCATACGAGTTGCCGCTCCAATTTCACATACCCCCATTCCATGCACTGTGTAAAGTATGGGGCATTTAAGCCCCATCAAGAACTCGGATACATACCGTGACCGACCACGCCAATACGGGGTAGCTTCACGCGGTATAATTGCTCCGCCATTTATTACAAAACCAGCTGCAGCGGAAATGCTCCTTTTTAGTGGTCCATATGCAGATCGGGGGGGGTCTTCAGACCAGGTAACATAATGAACTTCAATACCTAAACTCTCGTAAGTACTAGCAAGGTTAGAGTGTTGTTTTTGCATTAATTCTAGGTCGGGGGTATCGCCATCAAATACGAAAAAAGAACTATCCTGCTCGTACAGCGCTTTGACTTCGGTCTCTGTGGGAGCAACCATCGCTACCTCTTTGAGCTGTCCAATTCCTTGTGCGCCCCCTTTTTTCCCCCAGATAAGCTC
>CAZXSC010000145.1:0-5894 GCA_964643045.1 uncultured Rhodospirillaceae bacterium | reverse complement strand
CGCCGTTGGTCGAGCGAAATACCTGGCCCAATATGGTATGGCAGAAAATGAGATTGGGATCTGCTGGATTGGTTGCGATCCACCAGATCGTGCTATTGACGTGACCCGGCAACCCGGCATCTTCCCAGGTTTCACCATAATCATTGCTGCGCAACAACATGCCTGTCTCACCCGATGGTTTATCACCAACAGATAAAAACATCACACCCGAACGGTCTGCCCGGCGTTTGATACAGCGCATATAAAGCCAAGGTGCCTGAGGAATCTCATGGTACGCCCAGCTGGCACCGTTGTCCGTGCTGCGGTGGAGTCCCTCTTCTGTAGAGCACCATATCTTGCGGCCGCCCTTGGCCTCATCGAAGAACACCAAATTATGAGTATCATCCGAGATTAATCCATTGTTGCATTTTTCCCATGTTGCACCGAGATCGGTGGATTTAAAAACGCCGTCGATTTCGATGGTCGCCCAGACTGTTTCTTTCTCGATTGGATCAAATTGAATAGAAGTGATCCGAGGTGTGTTGATAAAAAAACATTCCTTATTGTTACCGAGATCACATCGGGTCCAACTTAACCCGCCATTAAGCGATCTAAAAATCTCTGCCGGTCGAGTGCCGGCAAAAACAATGTCGGGATCATGTGGTGCTTGCGTGAGTTGTTGAATATGAAGCCCATCCATCGGCGACGGTACATAGTTCCAACGGTCATCGCTTGGCGACCAGCGATAGACACCTAGGTCCGTACCGGACAACACTTCGCCAGGCCGCTCAGGGTGAACGCTTACCGACCAGCAGCGGGATTCATTGTAAATCCCGCCGGTCGGCGTGAGGGCACGGTTCCAGCTTTCGCCGAGATCGTGACTAAACCAGACAGAATGGCCGATTGTTGCCGCGTAGGCGGTGACTTGCATGCCAGTTAAACCCCAAATTCTTTTCAACAATTCATCTTAGCAACAGTAGAGACATGTTTCCAGTAGGTGTTTGACAGTTGTTAATTCAATTGAATATTGGTGTGTCCTTGATAGGGATATAACTAGTGCCATGCCCACCATTTCCGGTTTTATTGATTCATGTTCAGGACGAGACATCGTGAAAAGGCTTACTATGTGCGAGGAGTTGAAGATTTTATCTCCAAATAGACGAAGAAAATTGAAAGGGTTTAGTTATCGTTAATTCTTATCGTGTTGCCAAGGAAAATATATCCACTTTCTTTTTATTATCCAGAGTATTGTGATATACGCTGCTAATGCTCCTATACTGTAACGAAAAATATCCTGAGTTGCGGCATCTAATTGCCCATTTTTGATCAGACGTATAATCACAGAAAAAATAGTAAGTAATACCAAACCATACACGAGCCAGTGAATTATTATCAAAATTCTTTCGAGCATGCTGAAACCTAATCATCCAAATAGTTTATCAATGTTATTGATAAAGTCATCTTAGTGGTATGTTACACAGTGCACTGATTTCGAAGCCTATTGCTGACGCGTTTTTGGTTATGCATGTAGGCTATCATGGCAGGTGCTTTGGTGTAGAGGTAATCATTTTGTGGCCCATTTGGCTAACTTTCTGATAAAATTGGAACATTCTTCCAATTGTGTGGTTGATATGTATTCGTCAGGCTTGTGGGCTTGTTCTATATGGCCGGGTCCATAAACTATTGAGGGAATACCCGCTTCACTGAATAACCCTGCCTCAGTTCCAAAAGCCACACCAACCGTTTGATTCTGACCTGTCAACTGCCGGACAATTAGTTCTACAGGATTTTGTTTCTCTTGTACTAACGGTGGAACACTATTAACTTTTTTTGTGGTAATATTCACATCCTTATTAATTATTACGAGAGGCGGTAATATTTTGTCCATACAGTGATCGGAGAATTCCTTAATCAAGTCGTTTACATCCTGATCTGTAATGGCGCGACACCCCCAGGAAAATCGGCAGCTTCCGGCGATGATATTGCCTGCAGTTCCACCATCAATGGTACCAATATTAATCGTACTGTATGGAGGTTCCATTCTCTCGTCTCGAGCGCCTTTGTTTTTGAAAGCATTTGCTATGGTATTTAAAAACACTATGCATTCGGCAGCTACTGTTATGGCGTTTACCCCAGCTTGTGTTTGCGAGGCATGTCCAGGATGTCCTGTTATTTCAGTTTCAAAAAGTGACCCACCTTTGTGTGCGTTTACCAGCTTCATTCCCGTTGGCTCACCAATAATAGCCCCCATTGGCGCGGGAACGTCTTCAATTAGCCGAGCAATTAATCCCGGTGCACCTAGGCAGCCAATTTCTTCGTCATAACTAAATGCAAGGTGTAAAGGCACTCTGAGCTTGAGCGCCTGAATTTCAGGGATGAGTGAGAGCACAACAGCAATAAATCCTTTCATGTCACAGGATCCTCGACCAAATAACAGATTATTTCTTTTTATAAGTTTAAATGGGTCGCTATTCCAATTTTGACCATCCACTGGAACAGTGTCAGTATGCCCCGACAAAACAATGCCACCTTCGACCATAGGGCCTATTGTTGCGAGCAAATCTCCTTTTGTCCCCTCTTGATTGGACCCAATATTACAACTGATATTATACCCATTAAGAAATTCTGAAATAAAATTTATCATCGGCTGATTGGATTTTGAAGAAGTCGTATCAAATGAGATAAGCTGAGATAATATTTCAGCTGTGGAAGAAACATCGTTCAATTTGTGCCTCCTAAAACTGTCCAACTAAATTCTTAATAATTTTTTATTTATGTTATTGTAAATTTCACGAGAATACACGTTAAGTTTAGAGGAATACTATTGTCATTCTGGGTTGTTACTTATCATATTGATTTTCACATGGACGATGGGACATTGGTTACTCGGAAGGATATGAGAACCACAGAGGATCCCGATTTGGATACAGAGGATAAGGTCGAGGAGTGGTTGTTAAATCGATATAATAATTCTGATGATCCTTTGGTTGACATGAATAATCTCTTTGTAGGGGTTAAGAGTGAAAAACTAGTCATAGACGAAATTATTTTGAACAATGATCCTTTCAAAAACTAGCTGCTTCTAATTTCTAGATTAAAGAGTCCATTCTAGTGGGTCGACTAAAATTATTGTTAACCATTTGCCCCAGTTATTTTTAGTTAAACAAGTAATATTTAACTTATGCATCCGCAATATCCACGGAGCATCACAATGGAATGAGGTGAGTTTTTATTTAGGTCTTAAAATTCTTCCCATGTTCTGTGGAATAATACTCTTAACTACTGAGCGCTTTAGCAATTTTTTGCGAATCATCAAATATATAAAATTCTGTCTGAAAACCATTTTCAACAACAAACATGTGGACTGCTTCAGCATTTAGATTATCAGCTGTAAGTTTTACATGCACGTGTACTCGATTATCTTCCGCAACGGTGTTTAAAATACTAAGTTGAAAATTTGGGTATTTTGTTGGTATGTGTGCCAAAAAATTCTGCAGCCAATCGTTAAAACCGTTGTATTCGCCTGAAAATTCATGGTTTCCATTGCATTTAATTATAGCATTCTCATGAAAATTCTTTGCCAGGCCATCCATATCTCCTTCTGCGAAACACTTATACCCGCTTAAGACTAGCTCTTTAGGTGTCATAAATTCCTCCCATTATGGTTTCGAGTTTAAAATGATGTCAAAAAATAAAATTTAACACAACGGATGAAGCCAGAAATTTGCTGACTTGTCTAGGCTAGGTTTCTAATCGATGAAATAGGGTTTGGTCAGTTTTAAAAGACCACTCCAGGGACGGGATTAGATTAAAATTTATCTTAATCAATGACCAAAAAACGACCCAGTGAAATATTATCTAGGAAGGAGGGGTTCACTATGAGCAAAATATTCAAAGAGACTGCCGCTTCTGGTACTTTAAGTATTGGTATCTAGTCAATAGTAACAATCCTAGTTATTGCTTTTTTACTGTGGCTTATTTTTTGATTATAAATACCTCGGCTAAGGTATCCTGATTAGTGGAGTACGAACAGAATGGCAGAAGTAGAAGTCTCCAGTCGAATTGTTTATGTTATTGGCAAGGTTACTCCTCCCCAAACCTTGCTATAAAATAGAGACGGATGTTTTCATCCGTCTCTATTTTTCAATAATATAACTTGATTGTTACGTCCTTAGGCCACTTAGACCTCTAGTGGAAAGAGATATACCCCCCCAAAAAAACATGTGCCTAGCTTTATTGGTGACGTCGCTCAGATAAGTTTGGGGTTAATAAGCGTAATTAGTGTCAAACTGTTTGATTGGGCAAGGCTTCATGACTTATTCTTTGAATTTCGGCTCTCATTTCAAGAAATTCAAAGGAGGATCAAATGCTTATCACTCGAAATCCCAAAACAGTTTCACCCCCCGGGGGACTTTACAGTCATTCAGTAGAAGTTCCGCCCGATGCTCGTTGGCTTTACCTTGCTGGGCAGATAGGCATAAAGCCAGATGGAACCCTACCAGAAAATATAGAAGAACAGGATGAACAATGTTGGCGGAATATTCTTTTGATCTTGGAAGATGCTGGTTTTGGTGTAAAAGATATAGTTAAAATAAATGTTCTTTCTACTGATCCCAGCGCACTTCCTATTCACGTTAAGCACAGGACTGAATATCTCAATGATGATCATATTCCGGCTTCCACGTGGGCTAATATTAGCTCTTTAGCCAACCCCAAAATTCTCATTGAATTGGAAGTGATTGCTGCCAAAGCCGACTAATTTTTGTGGGCCTTCTGCTGTAATTAGCGTGTTACCTTTCGGCGATTTTGTTTTTACGTAAAGTGCTGCAACATAGACGTCCACTTTGAATATGGTAGCTTCACGCAATCCCAGTCCATTTAGAATTAATTCTACGTCCGCTTCCTGGTGTTTCTCGGGAAAAGTAAGTCCAGCGCATTCAGCAGCTAAGACCGATGAGGAGAAGAAAGTCGCGATAATTCATGATAATTAGTGCAGCAGCAATTTTCAGTGCCATATCAATTTGCTCTTTGAGCAAAGTTAAAGACCGCACTAGTATTAGCTTGCTTCATTTAGAGGCTGAAGGAATAGTTCCCATTTGACTCATCAATTAAATCGCATAACAATGGTTTGATGAGGTTTATTTTCTTTTTAAGTATATTTTGCTTTATCGCAGTCCCTTCCCAAGCAAAGGACACACAAGGCCAAGTGTGTGTCTATCAAGGTGTAATGTTTTCTAAATTAAGTTTACGACAATTTAATGTTTTAAGAAAAAATGGTGCGAAGTGCAGGGGCGAGGGTACGGCCATAAGAAGTAATAACCAAACTAATAGTTCTAAATTCAAGCCACGTATACAATATACAAATTATACTGACGGTAGTTGTAAAAATTCAAAAAAAAGGGTTTGTATTAACAAAAAAGATTACAAATATTTATGTAATAAAGCAAAAGGAGCCACTATAAACCTCAGACGAATGGCTGCAGTCATGTATCGGCACCCGTATTCAACATTTATTAGGTCTGATGGGAACTTTGGTAGTCTAAGAATTAATTTCCAAAAACCCAATAACTGCGCTGTATCTTTTATAATTTCAGGTATGTATAAGGGTTCAACAAAAAGACAGCGAATTTCTGGGAGAGCTGCAACTTTTGTGGTTACAAAGTCAGGTGAAGTATTAGTTCATTATATCAGCACTTCCTAAACACCCCCTGTTAGTCATTAAAATAGCCATACAGGGTCAGTAAATTTCCAGACCCTCCTACTTATCAAAATAACAGGATTTGGATCATCAACGTTGAATCCTTAGGTCATGACATCTAATAAGGATCCAACAAGCTCTTCTGAAGTTTGCACTACTTTTGCATTGGCTGTGTATGAGTGCTGAATTTGGATTAAGTTAACCATCTCATTAACTA
>CAZXSC010000144.1:0-5903 GCA_964643045.1 uncultured Rhodospirillaceae bacterium | reverse complement strand
TCCCTGGTTTTCCTCCAAACCAATGGTACATGATTGATTTATTTCCAGGTATGAATTTCAACCTAAGAGGATCAGCACTTCGTTGTGACATTGTGACTCCTCTCGGACCAAATAAAGTAATGATAGAGTTTCGTGGCTTGGGTCTCAAAAATGATTCTCAAAAAGATCGTAAAACTCGCATCGAGCACCATAATTCAATATGGGGACCATTCGGTCGAAACCTTCATGAAGACCTCCTTGGAATTTCAGGCCAGGGTGCAAGTATGCAGACTGGCTCAGAACCGAGACGCATCCTTCACGGCCGCCATGAAAACAATCTTATTCATGACGAAATTGGAATGCGTCATTTTTATGATGAATGGTCAAAATGGATGGGTAGGAATCCAAGTGATCCAATGAACGAACAACATGACGTTTTGGCAGCTGAATAAAGATATTACTGATTGATTGGGTAGAAAAATACTATGAATACTAAGAAATCAGATGCTGTCGCTTCAGTAACAGATGTTGTTTATCGTTCTTGTCTTTATTTGGATAACGGAAATTGGGAAGATTTCCTCAATCTTTGCGATGATTCAATGATTTATAGCATTAAAGCATATAGCATAGAAATCCGTCGGGATATGGAATATCTCTCTCATAATAAAAAAGAGCTTGGGTCTTTAATTAAGATGCTTCCAAAACTCAATTCTGATCATTCCCCATTAAGGCGGCACGCTTCTGTATATACAGTGGATGTTGGTGAAGATGGCAAAACTGCTACAGCAGTAACATCACTAGCCGTATATCAGAATATGCATGATGGCGATAACTCACACATAGATTCAGGTGGAACACGTTTATTTTTGCTAGGAAAGTACCTTGATAAGCTCAAGATTGGTGGGGAAAGTGCTCATTTAATTGAACGAGAAGTGCGCCTAGATACACGAAGACTTGATAAAGGAACACATGTGCTAATCTAATATTTAGAACTTAGTTACAGGAAGTGCTCTCTTTATTAGAACCATAAAAAAATATTGTGAGAGTTTTTGATTCCTTGCTAAGTTTGGTACGCAAATATTTTAAATAAAAAAAAGCAAATCACTTTTTACTCCCAAAGAATTAAATTGGAAAAGATAAATGAGTTGGAAACACGTCTGTAACATTGATCAAATTCCGGAGAATACATTAAAACAATTTGAGATTGATGGAATATCTATTGTAATAGCTAATTATGGTGATGGATTTAGAGCATTTCCGCCACTTTGTCCCCACATGGAAGAACCTCTTGCCGGAACAGGCTTGATAGAGGACGGAGTGTTAACTTGTTCTAAGCATTTATGGCAGTGGAATTTGAGCTCCTGTGAGAAGCTTGGGATGGCAGAAAAAGAATTGCTAATCTATGAGTTAAAATTTGATGACGATAAAGTCTTAATTAAAATGGAAGATGAATTGATATACCAATACGATGAGGCAGATGATGATACTGATGATGATGATTTTTTTAGCTAGCGCTTATAATTAACGAAATAGTTTTAATGAATAAATTGATTATCTGTTTAAGATTTCTAATTAAAGACTAAAAATGGAAACTTGTTAAATTAATTGTTTATCTTGTACCTCGCATACCCATTCTTCGACTAAATACAGCCTAAAAACCTACCTTGTAGTAATTTTGACTAAATATTCTTAATGGTTAACATGAAGGAAGTTTAACTTTTGGTCAATTATCTGGGCACCAACTTCAAATTTTATGTAGATTTATCTATTGAGTTTCGACTTCGAAAATTTAATAAATGATTACGGCAATGTTTCTGCAGAAGTTGCTGCGTGCAGAACCTCAGCGGCATTATTTGACTTTTCATTTATGTTTTCAGTCCGAATTTCTGGCAGAGCTTCTCTCGATGTTATTGCTCAAATAACTGATCGCAATTTATTGGATATGGAATCAGGAAAAATAAGGTATGCGCTATCGTGCAGTTCGTTGGGATACTTACGCTCGGACCTAACAGTTTGGAAAATAAACGCAGATAACTTTCTTGTCATGAGTGGCCTTTTCAAAGATATAGAGGATCTTTTAGCATACGGTCAAAACAATAAAGATTGCCAAGTTGAAGATTTGAGCGAAAAAGTTGCTATTTATGCTGTCCAAGGACCAGATTCATTGAAGGTATTAAATGGCCTGGTTGATTATGAAAGGTTATCATCTCTTCCTTACTTTGGTTTTGCAGAATTTCATATTAATAAATTACCCTGTCTTATCGGTCGATTGGGTTATACTGGAGAGCGAGGTTTTGAAATAATCTTGCCTATAGAGAACTGCTCCCAAGTCTGGAGTGGTTTGTCAAATAAAGCACAGCTTTGCGGGTTCTCAGCGATAGATAGACTGCGGATAGAAGCTGGATTCATTTTTTTTGATAATGAATTTAAATTACCAGTTACAGCTGACGACGTTAGCCTTCGAAATTTCACTGAGAAGACTTTCTCACCGCCTACTTATCGTTTGATCTGTTTTCGGGCGGAGACAGATGATAAACTAGATTCATGGCGTCCAAGTCAAGAGATTGTCGCCCCTCAACCAGGTTTTATTACTGTAACCTCCGCTTGCCATCAAGATGTTGAGGGAGTCTGTCTCGGTCTCGGGTTTGTTGTCACAAATAACGCTGAAGGAGACAGACATTTTATTGATCCACTTGGTATATTTAGCAAATTAATCGAAGTTCAAAAACCTTATTATGATAAGACCAAGACGCGTCCTAGAGGAAATTGGGCTTAGGCTATGACCTAATAGCATATTTGATTAAGGGCGCTCTCGTGCATTGATAATTGATTTTGGATAGAGGCAGTGGACTTATTAAAGGTTTATTATGATAATCTCGTCCGCTGCCTCAAGAACTCCTAAAAATGCTATATCTTTTAAGAACCCGATTTTCTCTGTTCAAGTTCTTCTAGTTTGGAATCCCATTTCATAGCCTTAGCAAAAGCTTCAAGCTGATCGTCTTTCATATAGACTGTATGTTCTGGACCAGGATAAACATGTTCGCGCACTTCGTCACGGTAACGCGTAAAGGCATCTTCCATGATTGGAATTACATTAGTATAGATTTTAGAGTGACGTGGCAGATGTTCTTCCCACAGTCCCATAATATCCGATGTGATGATATGGACACCGTGCCCTTTGTTGCCTGCTCCAAGGCTAATAACCGGCACTGAGAGTGTTTCTGTTAGATATTCACAAACCTCATGCGATGTAACCTCACAAAGGATTGAAAAACATCCAGCGTCTACGAATGCCATTGCATCATCAACCAAACGTTTTGCGCTATCAACATCTTTACCTTGGGCAAAAAAACCACCTAGTTGTGGGATGCGCATTGGGGTAATACCGATATGCCCCTGAACTGGAATACCTGCTTTTACAATCGCTTCGATGTTCCGTGCGTGCTCAGCATTACCTTCACATTTCATGACTTCCGTATTTGCTTCATGAACAAATCGCCCAGCGTTTTCAACAGCTTGTTCTGGGGATATATGAAAGCTCCAATAGGGCATGTCAACCATGCGCATACCATATTGGCTACCGCGATCAATGGATTTTGCCATCATCATAACTTCATCAAAGCTAACAGTTACTGTGCTTTGGTGCCCAAATAAAATCATCCCACCCGTATCTGATACACAAAGAATATCAATATCTAGTCGGTCAGCAAGAACAGCACTACGATAATCGTAGATTGCCATTTGAACAATTTGTTCTCCGTCTTTGACTTTTTTTGCAAGTGTCCGCGTTGTAACTTTTTTACGTTTAGGGGCATCAGTCATAATTTTTCCTTCCTATAGCGTTTAAATATTTTTCAATATCATTAAAATGCAGTCATTTTTACCTTAGAATGGCTACCTGGTAGAACCGTGTAGGGACAAGTAAGCTGTGAATCGACCATCTAGAATCAACTAAATTTAAACGATGTAACCATAATATTAAATTATTGTACACTCTATAAACATAAACATACAACCCCATAAGTAACTGATAGATAAGACGAAAATTTAAATTGAAGTTGCCTACTAGAAACTGTCAGGAACTTTGTGAAAACTGGTTTTTGAGGTCTAATAGCTACTTTTTAATGAAATAAATACTGTAATTTCCATAAGACTTGATCTACATTCATGAATTTCCAAAACTTAGCTAATAAAACCTCAATCTTTTCTCCCAGTCTTCAATTGTTTTAGTAGTATCAATTAACCATGAAACAATTAGTTTATATATACTAGTGAGCTCTAGAAATTATAGTCAATGCTATGTACGGGGGTTTGACAGGAAGCAAAATTCTCCATGCCACGATGAAGTCAAACGATTACGTAGTTATATATACTTTTAGTTTTGCAGAAAAATAAGTTTACGTTGGTTTTTTATTACAGGCATGATAGATAACATCTATGAATCTGCTCTGGTAAAGGTGTAAATATGCTATTTAGGCAATTACAGTATTTAGTGGCCGTCGCTCGAGAAGAACATTTTGGGCGCGCAGCCCAGCGTTGTAATGTTTCCCAACCTAGTCTTTCCAGTGGTATTAAACAGCTAGAGTTGAGACTTCAAGTTCCTATTGTTTTACGAGGTCGACGATTTCTTGGATTCACGAACGAAGGCAAGCAAATTATAGAATGGGCCGAACGTGTATTATCACAGCACGATGCGATGATGGCAGAACTTTCAATTATGAAAGGGAGTTTGGAAGGTCGTGTTCGCTTGGGAGCAATGCCAAACAGTTCACCTTTTTTGCCTTTACTAAGCCGACTATTAAATAAAAACCATCCAGATGTAGAGATTGATATTCATTTCATGGGCATTGAAAAAACCATAATTGGTCTTCAAAAGTATACTATTGACGTAGGCGTCACTTATATGCAAACCGAGTTGTTGCGTGGTTTAAGATCTTTGCATATCTATGATGAAAAACTTAGTCTCCTAGTACCTGACACAGAGGAATATGAGGGTATTTCATCAATTAGTTGGAAAGAAGCCGCGTCCCTACCTCTTTGTCTTTTGGCAGACTCAACTCATGAGCGTAAAATTGTTGACGATGCCTTTGATAAAGCAGGCGAAAAACCAAGGTCTTACGTCACATCAGATTCAATTATGAACTTGATTTATCATGTTATGTTTGCTGGGTTGGTGACGGTGATCCCACAGAACTTTATATTGACTTCTGAAAAATTCTCTAATGTGCGCGCAATTAAACTTGTTGAACCTGAAGTCAGTCAAGAGGTTGGGCTGGTTTGGTCTTCAACCGAACCTATGATGCCAATGGCCAGGGCAATGGTTTCGATCATCAAGGAATTAAAAGATTCTGGTGAACTTGAGGAACATTGGGGGTAACTCCACTTACGCAGACGAGCGAGAAAACTTCAACGACGGTGGCAGTATTAAATTTTCTTACGCCGGCGAAAAATATAAACGGCCCCAGCTAAAATTAACACGGCTAAGGGGCCAGCGAGAAGATTAATGAACACCAGGCGTTTTCCCAGACTGTCGACTTGATCGCGAATTTTTCTACGAACCATACGTAGTTCACGTCGCGCAGGTAATAGTTCTTGCCTGAATTTAATTAGAGAATCTTTTACGTCTTTTGGTAAACGCCCAATGTTGCTGCCAGCTACAGACTTGGAATATTGCGCCATTCGGCTTTCAATTTCTGAAACTTTCCTGGACAAAGCCAATTCTTGTTCCTTGAATTCCTTCTCAGCCGATTGAAATAATGTTGTGACGCGGGTAAACGGACGTTGAATTTTACCTCTTGAACGGATCGCAATTAAGGATTGCTCGCCGCTGGCGTATTCAATCATATTTAGCAGAAATGTAATATTATCGTTCAGTGGACGGACTATCAAGCGCCCGCCAATATTCATTTTTTGAAGAGAAAAAG
>CAZXSC010000143.1:0-6165 GCA_964643045.1 uncultured Rhodospirillaceae bacterium | reverse complement strand
GCACGTTCCACCACATGTTCAATAAGGGATTTGCCCCCCAACTTTGCGAAAAATTTATTTCCGCCCCCAAACCTTCTAGATTGACCACCCGCCAAAATAGTACCAACAACTTCCTTTTCAGAGTACAAATTATATTTCTCAGTCATATTCTATTCGATGGTCTCCTGAGAGAACAACAAAACGTTCTCCACGAGCGCGCCCCACAAGTGTTAAGTTCGCTTTTCGTGCCAAATCTACACCCCACGCTGTAAAGCCTGATCTTGAAACCAAAACAGGGATTTCCATCTGTACTGTTTTAATCACCATTTCACTAGTCAAGCGACCAGTCGTATAAAACATCTTATCCTTGCCGCTAATGTTATTCAGAAACATATAGCCCGCTATCTTATCAACGGCGTTATGTCGGCCAACGTCTTCCATAAAAAGGATGGGAGTTGATCGATCAAATAGTACACAACCATGAATAGCTCCAGCCTCAAGGTAGAGACTTGGTGCAGTATTAATTTTTTTTATGACTGCAAATAACTCGGAAGTTCTAAGTTTCAAATCTGGTGTGAGATCTACTTCATCAAATTTTTCCATTAGATCACCAAATATAGTTCCTTGTGCACAACCTGAAGTCAGAGTTTTTTTTCTCAACTTATCTTCAAAGTCTGTTTCTTGATCGGTTCTGACGACAACCGTTTCAATATCCTCTTCATATTCAATACTTAAGATTTTATCATCGGTGCCAAGCATATTTTGATTGACAAGATACCCTACGGCCAAAAACTCTGGATAATCGCAGATTGACATCATCGTAACAATTTCCTGACTATTAAGAAAAAGTGTCAGAGGCCGCTCAATAGTAACTGACGTTATCAGTTCACCCCCGTCTTGATCCTTCCCATGAACTTTCTCAGTAAGCCTCTCGTCCATAGGGTCAGGCTGTACCAAAAATTCATCATTAGAACCCATTAATTATCCTCCGAAAAAAATAAGAAGCTCACCCTTACTGCTAATTAGAGCCTATAAACTATTCACTTAATCCTTATTTTGAAATCAACGTCAGAAACCTCTATTATTGTAATTTATGATAGTCGGATACCAACTGATGCGTGATTCTTTTATTCGTTTAATCAAACCTTCTATTACATCAAAATTGTTAAACCTTACATCAATTATTCTGCATCCTCTTCTGATTGCACTTATCAAATACTGCCATTCTATATTAATACCTCCCTCCATCCAGGTCTCTAAAAAAATAATAAACACATGACAAATAAACGTTTTAAGACTAGTTTGTACGAACCGTTATGCACGATGATGCAATTCGAGGAATAAAAGAAGGTAAAAATTTATAGAATGTCGCAGTTAGTTGATCCATATGGGCGCTTAGTCTCCTACTTACGGGTATCGGTAACGGATCGTTGCAACTACCGTTGTCTATACTGTATGTCAGAGAATATGAATTTCCTGCCAAAAAGAAATTTGCTGACATTAGAGGAATTAGAACGCATTTGCAGTGCATTTATAAGGCGCGGTGTTGAGAAAATACGCCTAACAGGCGGCGAACCATTAGTACGACGAAATGTTATGAGCTTAATCAGAAGCTTAGGAAAATATGTCAAAGATGGAAAGCTTAAGGAGCTAACCCTAACAACAAATGGCAGTCAACTGGCAAAATACGCGGACGAATTGGCTGAATCTGGCATTAAACGTATAAACGTTTCACTCGATAGCCTAGATCCAACGAAATTTCAACAAATTACACGATGGGGCAAACTTGAGGACGTGATTAATGGATTAGGGGCGGCAAAAAACGCCGGTTTGGAAGTGAAAATTAATACTGTTGCCTTGAGAAATTTCAACGAATTTGAGATAGATGAAATAATAGCGTGGTGTGGCAAAGAAGGATTTGATTTAACCCTTATTGAGACAATGCCAATGGGCGAAATTGATGAAGATCGAACCGACCAATATTTACCCTTATCCATTTTAAAAGATACGATTTCCCGCAATTGGACTCTTGAAAAATCATCTTACACAACGGGGGGGCCGGCTCAGTACTCGGTAATAAAAGAAACTGGAAAACGAATCGGGTTTATTACACCTCTAACCCATAACTTTTGCGAAAGCTGCAATAGGGTTAGATTAACTTGCACAGGAAAACTTTACCTGTGTCTTGGCCAGGAAGAGGAAAAAGATCTTCTGTCACCAATCAGAATGAGTGAGGGAGACGGATTATTAATGTCCGCCATAGACGAGGCAATAAAGAAAAAACCTAAAGGTCACGATTTTGTTATTGATCGGTTTGATACGGCCCCAGCAGTTGCCCGGCACATGAGCGTGACCGGTGGCTGATTCAGGTAAGACTGGCGCTTCCGTATAACATCGTTATACTCAGGTTTCGACGCAATTTAATTTAAAAAGTAAACGATGAAATTCAATTCGATAGCCTTACTTGCCGACGATCATCCTCCTGCACAAGAGGCTATCGAGAAACTGCAAGCAAAATACAAGCATGTGGCGGCCGAAGAAGCGGATGTAATTGTCGCTCTAGGTGGTGATGGCTTTATGTTGTCAACCGTCCATAAATTTATGGAAAAAGGGACCCCTATTTTCGGAATGAACCTTGGTTCGGTTGGATTCTTAATGAATGAGTTCAGCGATGCGGATTTGCAAGAGCGCCTATTAAAAAGCCAATCAATTGAATTGCACGCTCTAAATATTAATGCAACAACGACAAGTGGGAAAGAATATACGGCACTCGCGATTAACGAGGTATCCCTACTCAGAGAGTTACGCTTAGCTTCTAAAATTAGAATTATCATCGATGACATCGAAAGAATGAAAGAGTTAATTTGCGATGGTATCCTCATTTCAACATCAGCAGGAAGTACAGCATACAATCTGTCAGCTTATGGCCCAATCATTCCCCTTGGGACAGGATTATTAGCACTTACTCCTATAAGTGCGTTCCGTCCACGTCGCTGGAGAGGGGCTCTATTGCCAGAGACCACTGTTGTTAAGTTCGAAGTCATTGATCCAGAAATCCGACCTGTTAGCGCTGCCGCTGATTTTACCGAAATAAGAAATGTTGTGAGTGTTGTAGTTAAGCAAGAAACTAATTTATTTCCGCGACTACTCTTTGACCCAGAACACAACTTAGAGGAAAGAATCCTTAACGAACAATTTCTCTCGTAATGCTCTTTTGCTAAAATATTAGTATATTTGTTTAACTCCTGGGAGCGCTCAAGCTTGCGTAGTGATTTTCGAGTTAAGTATCATGAATTTAAAGAAAACTGGCGCCAGCTATTTCTCGCTCTTTTCATCGGACTCATTGGCGCTCTCATATTCGCGTATTTGAGATTCCCTCTGCCATGGCTATTAGGTGCCTTGTTCACGAATACTTGTGTAACGTTGATGGGTTGCAAAATATGGGTCCCAGGTTGGCTGCGTGCCACAAGCCTTCTCATTTTAGGCGCTTTATTTGGTTCTTCAATCAGCGCCAACTTTTTAACGAATTTTGTTACATGGTTGCCCAGCATGTGCGCCATGATTGCTTATGTGATTCTGGTTATGCCACCATCTCTATTTTATTTAAAAAAAATCGCTGGGCTCGACCCTGTGACTGCTTATTTTGCATCGGCCCCCGGAGGGCTGTTACCAATGACATTGTTGAGCGAAACTATGGGAGGCGATACAAAGTCGGTTTCCCTCATACAAAGCTCGCGCATCGTATTAACGGTAGCCATTGTGCCACTAGCATTTACTATTTTCGCTGATTACACGCCATCTGGAATAGTTGGAACGGGTGGAACTTTTGCTCGCTTGGAGTTTTTTGGTAGCTTTGCCCTTATTGGCGTTTCAATTGTTGGCTATTTAATTGCGCGTCCTTTGAAAATACCCACACCGGCTTTAATGGGTCCAATGGCTGCAGTAGCTTTACTCTCAATGTCAGGATCAGTAGAAGCAGAAGTTCCTGATTCACTCGTAGCTATTGCACAATGCGTTATCGGATCTTCAATTGGAGCCATGTTTAACAATGTTAAATTAAAGGTCGTCATGAAAACACTCACTCACGGGTGTATAATATCAGTTTTCATGATTTCATTTGCTACTGTTTCAGCCTATTTAGTCCACTTACTGATAGACGCGCCAACAAATGCGTTAATCCTAGCATTTGCCCCTGGAGGTTTTGCAGAAATGGCTTTGGTCGGTTTTGCTCTGGGTATTGATATAGGATTCCTGGTGACCCATCAAATTACGCGTTATATTTTTGTAATTACAGGCGTACCTTTACTTTTCGTTATGTTGAAGAATAGAAAAAACATCCCATAAAATATGATCATAAATGCTAGGGATTATTGATCTTAAGCCAAGGATAAAATCCTTAGATTACTTTATTACCCGCAATTGCTGTTTAGTTTTTTTGAGCAGTCTGAACCTTAAATTTACGAATTTAGCATAGTCGGTTGACGGTCATACTACCTATGGTCCAGGCCAATTATATCTGACATACTAGAAAATCCATCTTTCTTCATTAATCTCGCTAATTCAGCAGCAACCTTGATAGCTATAGCTGGACCAACAAATATCATCCCAGAATATAACTGGACAAGAGATGCGCCCGCTTTGATTTTTTGATACGCCTGCAGACCATCCGATACACCCCCAACCCCAATGAGTGGAACTTTACCATTTGTTGTATGGTACATTTGCCTTAAAAGTTGGGTCGACATCTCAAAAACCGGTTCTCCACTTAAGCCCCCTGGCTGAAAACTGTTTTTACTTTTTAAGCTGGCCGGCCGTTGGGTCGTCGTATTTGAAACAATAATGCCATCAATCTTTGTTTTAATCGCGACTTCGGCTATATCTTTTGCTTCAGGCTCTGACAAATCTGGAGCCATTTTAACTAGTAAAGGAGGTTTTGTTTGACATTCAGCCCTTGCAAGTAAAGCCGCCTCCAATAATCGTGTTAAATTATCCCGAGACTGTAAATCGCGAAGACCCGGGGTATTGGGCGACGAGACATTAATCACAAGATAACTAGCATAATCTGAAAACGCCTTCACCCCGGCTACGAAATCAGAAATTTCATCTTCGGTGTCTTTATTTTTGCCAATGTTCACACCTATAACATCGGGCCCTTGTTTCTTATGCCACCTTCGAACATTCCGGAGAAAATATTCGTGTCCCTTATTGTTAAATCCAAGCCGATTAATAATTCCACGGTCCTTTGTTAGTCTAAACATCCTAGGTTTATCATTCCCAACTTGAGCATTTGGGGTCACGGTACCTGTTTCGGAAAATCCAAAGCCTAAATCTAGGAGGGTTCCACAAACCTCGGCGTTCTTGTCGAAACCGGCTGCTACACCAATTGGCGTGGGAAATTTCATGCCCCATAATTCAGATTCAAGAATAGGATCTAGCTTTTTCAAAGCACGCGGGTAAATGCCACTTTTTAATGCCAATATTGCTAGTTGGTGGGCGCGCTCAGCGTCCAGACAGAATAATAATGGCGCTAATACGGATGCGTAAAATTTCAACTTGGTCTCACTTATTGCGACACATTTTTTCTACCATTAATTTGATAAAAAATTGGACAGAACTCATAACATAAAGCTGCAAATTTGCGGGCCTAACATAGATCGGTAAATTTAAATATCCAAGCGTATTCTTGGTTTCCAATTTACCACGGAAATGTTGATGCTTTTTTGCAGTAAAAGCTTAAAAAAATTCGTCCCTGTCCAAATAATAATCAGCCATGTTCGGATATGGCTTAACCGGCCGTAAAACCTCCATCAACATACATTACCTGGCCAGTACAGAAATCCGACGCAGGGGATAATAAATAAAGTGCCATGCCAATCAGGTCGTCTACCTCTCCTAAACGCCCAAGTGGAATGCGCGAAAGTGACCGAGCTTTTGTTGCCTGGCCGAGCTCGTCATCACCATACATCCAGGCCGTAAGATTAGAACGGAAGACTGTTGGTGCTATTGCGTTAACTGTAGTGCCATATTTAGACCATTCAGTCGCAAGCACACGTGTTAAAGCGTCAGTAGCCCCTTTAGAAGCACAATAGCCAGTGTAACCTGAGATATTACCGTGGCGTCCTCTGACTGAGGACATCAAAAGTGTTTTTCCCTTGATATCATTTTCAATCCAATAAGAACCAACAG
>CAZXSC010000142.1:0-6191 GCA_964643045.1 uncultured Rhodospirillaceae bacterium | reverse complement strand
ATAACAGGCATCCAAACGGCCGGATATAAATGGCAAGGTCCCGCCAGCATGAGCCGCGATCAGTTTTAGGTTAGGATAACGATCGAAGAATCCATCAAAGATCATTCTGGAAATTGCCATTGTAGTATCACCGACAAAGCCTACTGATTGGATGAGATTATAATCCCCGAGTTTAGATTCAATTGCATCAACTGGGGGAGAGGGATGAAGCAACACAGGAAGAGACAGCTCATCTATTTCGGACCAAGTGGGTGCAAAAGAGACATCGGTTAGCGGGGTGCCTTCAATATTTGATCCTACAAAAACACCAACCGCGCCTAACTCAATAGCGGCGGAAAGTTGTTTCTTTGCTTCATCTGGATATTGCCATGGCAATGTCGCGAGGAAACGAATGCGATCTGGAAAAGCCCGTTGTTGGTCCGCCATTTCTTTGTTGGCAATTTGTGATAATCTAGTGGCCTCAGAGGGGTCAGCCCAATAGACACTTGGAGTTGTAAGAGAAATTATAGCTAGATCTACCCCAGCGGCATTCATATCATCGATCCGGCGTTGATAATCAAGCATTTCCGGTTCTATGGGCATGTATGGACGCCCGGCGAGGGCAATCATGGGTTTGCCATTTACAGTGATCGAACCATAATTTTCATTCTTTCCAATTGCCTCAACCCAAGCTGAATTCATCATATGTGTGTGGATATCAATACACGTCATCAATAGCGCCTCATTTTGTACGAATGTTAGGTTCTATGTTATTCCTAGACTGTCCATAATAATATAATGAATGATTGCTTTCTATGTAAAAAAGCTGAATTTTCAATTAAACTTACGAAATTGCACTAAACATCACCTATGCCAAGAGCTAATGGTTAGTATAATTGAACGAAATATTTAAGAAGGTAGTCACCCACTTTATTTGATTTAATAATAGGGTGTTAAGCAGGTTTATAGGGAGGCAGGAAGGATGTATTATCAAAACAAATGGTATTGTGCAGCTCCCGTAACGGAAGTTTCTACACAGCCAATTGAACAAGTTATTTGTGATCGTCCGATAGTTATTTTCCGGACAGCTGGGTCAGGCAAACTGGTTGCCATGGAGAACCGCTGTCCGCATCGACAAGCCCCCTTGTCAATGGGGAGAGTCATTGGTGATGAAATCATGTGTATCTATCATGGCTGGGTGATGAATTCGAATGGGCAGTGTATACATATTCCGCATCAGGACAATATCGCCAAATCTATAAAGATTAAGACATATCCTATTGTTGAAAAATGGGGATTAGTTTGGATATGGATAGGGAGTTCTAGAAAGCTCGACGAGGCTTTGATACCTGATATGGATTGGACTGACGATGAAAATCAATCTTCCGTATTTATTCGATTTCACGTCGACGCTAACTATCAGCTCATGGCTGATAATTTACTTGACGTTTCACACTCTGATTTTCTTCACGCCAATTCTTTTGGATCACGCGCTGGACAGAAGGGTGAGACAGAAAACGTTAAGGCGAAGTTGGAAACCTGGTCGGATGATAAGGCCATTTATGGTTTGCGAACGCTAAAAGACGTCACGCTTTCCCCTATGGCTGCTGCTTGGGCTGGGACTGAAATGCCAGTCACTCGTACACATAGGTTTCGATGGACGCCACCAAATAACATAAATATCGAACTAATCATGGAAAATGAGGAGAACAAGGTGACAATACATCATGATCATATCATGACACCGGAAACAGAGACTTCCTGTCATTATTTTGAAGTTTGGACGCGTGATTTTTCTGTCGAGAGTGGCTACCCAACGGATGAAGATGTCCGTCGGGAACAGAGCAGTGTTATCGGTTCAGAAGATATTCCTATTGTGGAGGCACAACAACGCAATCGAGTGCTTTTTGGTAATCCGGAGGATATTTCAGGTAACGCTGATAAACTATTGGTCGCTGTCCACAGACGAATTGCAAAATTACACGCTGAAGAAAGCGACAAATAGGGGCTTAAAGGACAAATTATTCCCTAAAGTTATTTATTGACGACCTATTATTTGGACCATAGGGTCCGAAAATAAACCTACCGAGCAGGAAATTTCTTAAATGCCCACTTCTTGGCGGTCTCCTTTTTTAGTAATTACCGCAGGCTGTTTGATTGCTATGATTGGTTTTGGTACTCGCTCCATTTTTGGTTTCTTTATGGAGCCCATGACAGGTGCAAATGGCTGGAGCAGGGAAGTGTTTAGCCTGGCTATGGCCATCCAAAACTTACTCTGGGGCATGACGGTACCAATTGCTGGAGCCATTGCTGATAAATATGGTCCCATGCGTGTACTAATATTGGGATCAATATTTTATGCATTGGGTATCTTTGGGATAGCCGGTTCCCAAAGTATCGCAAGTTTGTATTTGTTTGGTGGATTATTGGCAGGAATAGGCGTTGCCTTTACGTCCTTCTCGATTGCCATGGCGGCGATTGCTCGTGTTGTCAGTCCTGAGCGACGATCACTTGCCCTTGGTTTGGGTACAGCCGCTAGTTCCGTGGGGCAGGTGGTTTTTTCACCATTGGCACTGCATTGGATTTATACTTATGGTTGGCATGACGCACTTTATGTTCATGCATTTGTCATTTTATTAATTTTTCCGTTAGCCTTCTTCCTTCCATCAGATACTGGAGCGAAGGGAGAAGCTCCGAGTGATCAAAGTCTTAGAGATGCCTTGCGAGAGGCTAAAGACCATTATGGTTTTGTCTTATTAACAATTGGTTTCTTTGTTTGTGGCTTTCAACTTGGTTTTATCACGATTCACTTGCCCCCCTATGTCAGTGATTTAGGTTTAAATGCAAAAGTCGCTGTAATTGGATTAGCGCTGATTGGTGGTTTCAATATAGTCGGTTCATTCGCATCAGGAGCGGTTGGCCAACGTTGGAGCAAGAAAAAAAGTTTGAGTTTTATTTACTTGTTAAGGGGATTACTGATAGTCGGACTGTTGCTTTTGCCGAAGACCGAGGAAACGCTCTATGTCTTTTCGGCTTCAATGGGGCTGCTCTGGCTATCTACGGTGCCCCTTACCTCGGGGATTATTGCCCAGGTTTTTGGCTTACGTTATATGGCAACTCTATTTGGTATAGTTTTTCTAAGTCATCAACTTGGCAGTTTCTTAGGAATTTGGCTGGGAGGGCTTCTCTTTGATACCATGGGATCATACGATGTAGTGTGGTGGTTAGGTGCATCTCTGGGTCTTGCCGCTGCAATTGTTCACTGGCCAATCAATGAGAAGCCACTGGAGCGACTTTCTCTCGGCAAAGAGAATACCATATAGGGCTGATGTTTTTTTCAATTCTTGGTTTTTATGTCCACCCTGAATGGCTGGAGATCCAGTATTTATCTGTTATCTAGACTTTCAAGAACTTCGACGAGCCGTTCCTGAACACCCATGTCTGGTACACTGTTCGTAATGCAACCATTGTCCTTTACCCAGTCAAGCTTTGCGTCGGTCCAAATTTCCAACCACGGCTTCATGTCTTGAGCATCATCAAACATGCCTATTGGAATGCTGGTCATCCCTTCCATATAATCTAACGTAGTATAAACATTGGTGTGGCAATTGGGGCAATGTTGGGTATAGAGGTTCCCGCCGCTCCCGCCTTGATAGACATATTCACTGATAGCGCCTGTCCATGTTACTTCATCCGAAGAATACATAGCCCGTACACCAGCAAATCCTGTTAATCTTCGACAGCTATTACAATTGCACTGAACCACAAGCATAGGTTTCAGTTCGGTTTCAAATTTTACATTACCGCAATGACATTGACCCGTATAACTCATATTTTTCTCCAAAATATTTGTTCTAATTCCCAGAAATTTATTTTATTTTTTGTTTTGCTTCTTCTATGAAAGAGGATAACTCATCTAGTTCCCTTACTTCAAGGAGATTTAGATTCAAACTGCATTTCAGATTTTCTGTTTCAAGATCGATGCGACCCGTTTCTTTTGATCCATCCGGCACAACTTCAAATGTGCGCACTTCTTCTCGGATACCTTTTACCGTAACTTTCTCCATTTCTACGCACTCGATGACATCAGAAATTTGACTATACGTATCAAACGAAATCAGTATTGAACCAGGTTTAGTTATCGCCTCTAGTCTTGCTGCTAAATTTACCTGTCCGCCGATAACTGTATAATCTAACCGGTCTTCACTCCCAAAATTACCAACTGTACAGTAGCCAGTATTTATGCCTATTCTCATTTTCAACGGGTCGCGAAGGCCAAATCCTTGTGCCCATTCATTTTCAAGATCACCCATTTTCTTTTGCATGGCAATTGCCATGTTTACGCATTTCAACGCATCCTCTTTAACACCTTCGCTCTCGGTATCCCCAAAAAATATTATTATACCATCTCCGACATATTTATCGATGGTGCCGCCAAACTCGAGCGCTATTTTCGACATTTCTGTCAGATAATAATTCAGCATGGCCGTGATTTCTTCTGACTCGAGGGCGTCTGAAATGCTCGTAAATCCGACTAGATCGGAGAAAAATACCGTAAGTTTTTTGCGCTTACTAGTAAGGTCCACCTCCTGCTCGCCAGAAAAAATTGATTTGTAGAGTTGTGGAGATAGATATTTGGACAGTTGATTAGAGATTGATTCGATTTGATTTTTTGCTTCTTCTGCAATCTCTTTTTGGCGCCCCATTTCGTCCGCTAAATTTTTTCGGAGTTGGGCCTCTAGCTTTTGTTTTTTCAATAATTTATCAAGTTCTTCTGTTTTAGCTATAGCCAATTCACGCGCTTCTTCAGCAATCGCTTTTTGTCTTTCCATCTCTGCTGATAAATTTTTATGCAATGAAGATTGGAGCCTTAGTTTCTTAAGCTCCTTTTGCATCTCCAAATTTTCTGACTCAGACTTTATGTCGTCCATGTATCGGCCTTACGGTAAATTTGAACGGGCATTAATCGTTTTTTTAAAGGGATCTAGTCCTGAGTTTCCCAGGCAATTAGGACTAGCAGTGGTTCCTGCGAATATTATCAAAACTGATTAACCTTATCTACTCCGAATTTCACTTCCGTAGGAATCCATTAGAATTTCATACAGTTTATTGGCCTTATCCAAATGGCCAATTTCGTTTAAATGCGGATCATTTCTCGCCCGCTCGTCATTTTTCGACGGTTCAATAAATTCTATACCAATTGAGTCAGCAAGGGACCGTAGTCGGCGGTTGTGCAGAGAGAAAAATCTTTTTGCCTTGTCGCCTGGAGGGGCTCGATACCAATCCCGCATCCATTTGTATAGCCCTGGGCCGTAATCAGAGGCGATCATAACTTTTGCATCACCTTCCATGGCAACATCTCTAATTTCTTCCAAGATTTTTCTAAACAAAGGCCAATGGTCGTTAGATAAACTTGCTTTTTCATATAAACCTTGAGCCCCATGAAACTGCCGCTGAAAGCCCCGATTTTCTGTGATGCGGATAATAGCTTTACGTGCATTTATACCCAAATTAAAATCAGCTAAAAATTCTTCTAATTCTGCAAGGCTCATCTCGCGACCAATCGCCCTCTCAAGTGCACTTTGGAAACGTTTCGACATTTTGCGAGCGAGCACAATGTTTAAGAGATTGATTTGGCCACTGGCGATAATATGGGGTGCCTTTTTAGCGTGCTTTATCGCTAGTCTTACCAGCCAGAGCCTTTTTAGAATTTCAGATTTTGAAAGTATATATTGCCGCGATATTCTATTGCGCTCTTTGGAAAATCTGGGATTGTCTCGACGTTCTAGCATACCGCCAGGTGATAGCTCGTGGAAGAAAGGGATCCGTGCGCCAAATTTTCCTGGGTCAGTATGAATAATATTGTCGGTAACGTCATTACCATTAAAATTTATTATGACCAGATCTGGACGGTATTTCATACCCTCTTTTTCGAGAGCCTCCAATTGTTGACTGGTGCCCCACCGGGAGTACGAAATATTTATGATTTCAACGTTCTTGCCTTCTGCTTTCAGGCGATCTTCGAGTAA
This sequence comes from uncultured Rhodospirillaceae bacterium, assembly GCA_964643045.1. GTDB lineage: Bacteria > Pseudomonadota > Alphaproteobacteria > Rhodospirillales > UBA2165 > TMED23. Next base: position 183 of record CAZXSC010000142.1, on the reverse strand, counting down.
CCAAGTGAAAGTTTTGTTCTTAGGAACTATAAATCCAAAGGTTTCCGAATCACCGAGTATCACGACACGGAAAGCGTGTCTCGGGTTTTCATAGGTTCTATCGCGATCCCGCCACCCTTTATTGTTTACTCTATCAAACGAAACCTTGCCTGTATCTGGGTCTTCGATACGAACCAAATCGTA